>NZ_JAPFCG010000003.1:0-333078 GCF_026240995.1 Pseudomonas sp. DCB_BI
CCCCCCCCCCCCCCCCCCCCCCCCCCCCCCCCCCCCCCCCCCCCCCCCCCCCCCCCCCCCCCCCCCCCCCCCCCCCCCCCCCCCCCCCCCCCCCCCCCCCCCCCCCCCCCCCCCCCCCAGCCCCCCCCCCCCCCCCCCCCCGCCCCCCCCCGCCCCCCCCCCGGCGGGGCCCGGGGGGGCCCCGCTTACACCACCCCCGCCACAACGCTTAAGGCAGGCGCCCCAAAACTCACTTGGTCACTGTCACCTTGCTGAAGTCCAGCCGCCCGAACGGGCTCACCTGGTACCCCTCGACGCCTTGGCGCAGCAAGGTCGCCGCCGTCGGGTGCGCCAGTGGCACCCACAGCGCCTGCTGCTGGATCAGTGTCTGCGCCTGCTGGTACAGCCGGCTACGCACGCTCTGGTCGTTGGTGGTGCGCCCGGCGCTGATCAGCTGGTCCAGGCGGCTGTCGCAGAAGCGCGCGAAATTGGTCCCCGATTCCACTGCCGCACAGGAAAACTGCGGACTGAGGAAATTGTCCGGGTCGCCGTTATCGCCCGCCCAGCCCATGAACAGCAAGTCATGCTCGCCGGCCTTGGCGCGGCGTATCAGTTCGCCCCACTCGATCACGCGGATCTCCGCTTTCACGCCAATCTTCGCCAGGTCGGCTTGCAGCATCTGCGCGCCAAGGCTGGGGTTGGGGTTGAGCAGGCTACCCGAGGGCCGGGTCCAGATGGTGGTACTGAAGCCGTCGGCCAGCCCGGCCTTGGCCAGCAGGGCTTTGGCTTTCTTCAGGTCCAGCGGGTAGCCGGGCAGGTCCTTGGCGTAGCTCCAGGTATTAGGCGGGTAGGGGCCGTTGGCAGCCACCGCAGAGTCTTCGAACACGGTCTTGAGGTAGGCCTGCCTGTCGAAGGCCAGGTTGATCGCCTGACGCACTTCCGGCTTGTCCAGCGGCGGGTGCTGGCTGTTGATGGCGACGAAGGCAGTCATGAATGCCGGCGTGGTGGCCACCTTGAGGTTGCCGTCCTTGCCCGCTTCGGCAATGTCCAGCGGCTTCGGCGACAGGGCAACCTGGCATTCGCCACGCTTGAGTTTTTGCAGCCGCACGTTGGCATCGGTGGTGATGGCGAAGATCAGCGGGTCGACGGCCGGCTTGCCCGCGAAATAGTCCGGGTTGGCGCGGTAACGGACCACGGCATCTTTCTGGAAGCGCTGGAACACGAACGGCCCGGTGCCGATCGGCTGGCTGTTGAGCTTTTCTGGCGTGCCTGCCTTGAGCAGCTTGTCGGCATACTCGGCCGAGTAGATCGAGGCGAAGCCCATGCTCAGGGTGGCCAGGAAGGTGGCATCCGGGTGGCTGAGGGTGAAGCGTACGGTGTTCGGTGCCGGCGCCTCGATTGCCTTGATCAGGCTGCCCAGCTGCAGCGACTGGGCATGCGGGTAGCCGCCCGGCGCGGTCTTGTGCCAGGCATGCGCCGGGTAGAGCATGCGCTGGAAACTGAACAGCACGTCATCGGCATTCAGTTCACGGCTGGGCTTGAAGTACGGGGTACTGTGGAACTTCACGCCGTCACGCAGGGTGAAATCATACACCAGGCCGTCGGCCGATACCGTCCAGCTGGCGGCCAGGCTGGGTACCACCTTGCCTTGGGCCGCGTCGAACTCTACCAGGCGGTTCATCAATACGTCGGCGGTGGCATTGGTGGTGGTCAGCGAGTTGTACTGCACCACATCGAAGCCTTCGGGGCTGGCCTCGCTGCAAACGCTCAGTGGCGCAGCCTGGGCAACGCTGGCCGTGAACAGGGCGCCAGCGGCGAACAGGGAGTTGAACAGTAACGAAAGGGCGGCGGCACGCATCGTGGCTCCTTGGCTGTCAAATGGCCCATCTGCCAGTGCAGTCTGGAAAAGGCTTACCCTAGTGCGCCCGCTGGCAAATGACCACACCCTTTTTTACAAATCTGGCGACGAGCGGTCGACGGCTGACGGGGCCTGCCGCTATGCTGGCCCGGCGCGTTCTGGCTTGCGGCAATGCACATCTACTGTTGTTGCAATCAAGTCTTTCTGGTATAAAGCAGCGCTCTTTTCTAGGGGCTCGGCCTGTCGCATCAGCGGATCCGGTCGATAAGACCTCCAGAATCACGGCGCCCAGGCGCCAAAGACTGAGAGATTAAGCGGCCAACCCATGCCGGGTTGGGCATGTGGTTTTAGAGGGCTGAGTCATGTCGAGAGTCTGTCAAGTTACTGGTAAGGGTCCAGTAACCGGGAACAACATTTCCCACGCAAACAACAAAACCCGTCGTCGTTTCCTGCCGAACCTGCAGCACCACCGTTTCTGGGTTGAATCCGAGAAGCGTTTCGTGCGTCTGCGCGTTTCCGCCAAAGGCATGCGTATCATCGACAAGCGCGGCATCGACGCCGTTCTGGTTGACATCCGTAAAGCTGGCGCCAAGGTTTAAGGGAGAGCATCATGCGTGAATTGATCCGTCTGGTTTCGAGTGCCGGTACCGGCCACTTCTACACCACCGACAAGAACAAGCGCACCACCCCGGACAAAATCGAGATCAAGAAATATGATCCGGTTGTTCGCAAGCACGTGGTGTACAAGGAAGCCAAGATCAAGTAATTGATCGGCGACCTGCAAGAAACCCGCATCCGAAAGGACGCGGGTTTTTTTTTGGCTGCAGCAGGGTCAGTTGAAGGCGAAACTCTGGATCATCAGGTCGGCGTCGGCCTTGATCTGGATGCGCTCGGCGTCGTAGTCGCGGGTGGATATCTCGTTGGGGCCAACCACGCGAGTGCGCCCGGTGAGGGCGCAGATGGTGCCTTTCAGCTCCGGCACGTAGCGGGTGCCGAGCAGGTGAGCGAGGGTTTGCAGGACTTCTTCGTTGGTCATGCCGATTTTCCTTGTGAGGCTGAATGGCCCGAAACGGGCAGGGTCATCCTCACGCATGGCTGCAAACCCCCTGCGCTACATAGTTACTTCTGCTCGAACATCACATAGATCTTGCGGCACGGCTCCAGCACCTCCCAGGTGCCCTTGAAGCCGGCGGGGATGACAAACCGATCGCCGGCACGCAGGGTTTTCGCGCCGCCGTCCTGGTCGCGCAGCACCGAAACGCCCTGAACGATCTCGCAGTATTCATGCTCGGTGTAGCCCACCGTCCACTGTCCCACCTCACCTTCCCAGACGCCAGCCGCAAACTGCCCGCATGGGCTGGAGTAATGGTTGTAGACGGCCTGGTCGGGCTCACCCTTGAGGATTTTTTCTGCGGCCGGGCGGTAACGTTCGGCCTCGGTGATGACCTGTGCGAAGTCGATGATGCTGTCGATGCTCATGGTGCGGCTCCTGTTGTTGTTTAATAAAATGAACATCAGTAGGCTTTTAGGCCTTTCGTGTCAAATATATTGATAGTTTATACGGGCTGGTTTAGGGTATCGCTTGCCAGTGTGCGCTCGTCGCCCGGCCAGAATTCTGACAACGCCTGTGAGTCCTCAGTGCGGCGTTGCACCTAAACAAGAGGAGGAGTTTCGTATGACCACCCTGACCCGTGCGGACTGGGAACAACGTGCCCAGCAACTGAAGATCGAAGGCCGTGCCTTCATCAACGGCGAATACACCGATGCCGTATCCGGTGAAACCTTCGAGTGCCTGAGCCCGGTCGACGGACGCTTCCTGGCCAAGGTTGCCAGCTGCGACCTGGCCGACGCCAACCGCGCTGTAGAAAACGCCCGTGCCACCTTCAATTCCGGCGTCTGGTCGCAGCTGGCCCCGGCCAAGCGCAAAGCCAAGCTGATCCGCTTCGCCGACCTGCTGCGCAAGAACGTCGAAGAGCTGGCGCTGCTGGAAACGCTGGACATGGGCAAGCCGATTGGCGACTCCTCCAGCATCGACATCCCAGGTGCGGCCCAAGCCATTCACTGGACTGCCGAAGCCATCGACAAGGTCTACGACGAAGTTGCCCCGACCCCGCATGACCAGCTTGGCCTGGTTACCCGCGAGCCGGTAGGTGTGGTCGGTGCCATCGTACCTTGGAACTTCCCGCTGCTGATGGCCTGCTGGAAGCTCGGCCCTGCATTGGCCACCGGTAACTCGGTGGTGCTCAAACCGTCCGAAAAATCGCCGCTGACAGCCATCCGCATTGCCCAGCTGGCGATCGAAGCCGGTATCCCGGCTGGCGTGCTGAACGTGCTGCCAGGCTACGGCCACACCGTCGGCAAGGCCCTGGCCCTGCACATGGACGTGGACACCCTAGTGTTCACCGGTTCGACCAAGATCGCCAAGCAGCTGATGGTTTACGCGGGTGAGTCGAACATGAAACGCATCTGGCTGGAAGCCGGCGGCAAGAGCCCGAACATCGTCTTCGCCGACGCCCCAGACCTGCAAGCTGCCGCTGAGGCTGCTGCCAGCGCCATTGCCTTCAACCAGGGCGAAGTGTGCACCGCAGGTTCCCGCCTGCTGGTCGAGCGTTCGATCAAGGACAAGTTCCTGCCGATGGTGGTAGAGGCCCTGAAAGGCTGGAAACCAGGCAACCCGCTGGACCCACAGACCACTGTCGGTGCCCTGGTCGATACCCAGCAGATGAACACCGTGCTGTCGTACATCGAGGCAGGCCACAAGGACGGCGCCAAGCTGCTGGCTGGCGGCAAGCGTACCCTGGAAGAAACCGGCGGCACCTACGTCGAGCCGACCATCTTCGACGGCGTGACCAACGCCATGCGCATTGCCCAGGAAGAGATCTTCGGCCCAGTGCTGTCGGTCATCGCCTTCGACACTGCCGAAGAAGCTGTGGCCATTGCCAACGACACGCCCTATGGCCTGGCGGCTGGTATCTGGACTTCGGACATTTCCAAGGCCCACAAGACCGCCCGTGCCGTGCGCGCAGGCAGCGTCTGGGTCAACCAGTACGACGGTGGTGACATGACCGCGCCGTTCGGCGGCTTCAAGCAGTCGGGCAATGGCCGTGACAAGTCGCTGCACGCACTCGAGAAGTACACTGAGCTGAAGGCGACCTGGATCAAGCTGTAATTCCAGCAGGGGCCGCTTTGCGGCCCATTCGCGGGACAAGCCCGCTCCCACAGGTCCCGCTGCCTTTGAAAAGCCAGGGGGGCCTGTGGGAGCGGGCTTGTCCCACGAATGGGCCTGGAAAAACCTGGCTGGGAGGCTGCAATGCGTTGGGGTACCTATTTCGCCGTACTGGCCTCGGTGCTGAGTGTGGGCCTGGCGCTGGGTGTGAGCATGCCACTGGTATCCCTGCGCCTGGAGGCCTGGGGCTATGGCAGCTTCGCCATCGGCGTGATGGCGGCGATGCCAGCCCTGGGCGTTCTGGCCGGAGCCAGCCTGGCCAGCCGCTTGGCCGGCTGGGTCGGTGTGCCTTCGGCCATGCGCATATGCCTGTGGGGCGGGGCGTTGTCGATCGGCCTGGTCGCACTCCTGCCCAGCTATCCATTGTGGTTGCTGCTGCGGCTGATGATCGGCATGTCCCTGACTGTGGTGTTCATCCTTGGCGAAAGCTGGATCAACCAACTGGTGGTCGAGCAATGGCGCGGCCGGCTGGTGGCGCTGTATGGCAGCAGCTACGCCTTGAGCCAGCTGGCAGGGCCGCTGGTGCTGGGCTTCCTCGGTTCCGGCGACGACTTCGGCTTCTGGGCCGCAACTGGCCTGTTGCTGCTTGCGCCGCTGGTGCTGCTGGGGCGTGGCGGTGCGCCGAGCACCGAAGCCTGCAGCGTCAGTTTCGGCGACCTGTTCGGCTTTTGCCGGCGTTTGCCAGTCATTGCCTGGGCCATTGCCCTGTTTGCCTCATTCGAGGCGATGATCCTGACCTTGTTGCCGGTCTATTGTCTGCAGCAAGGCTTTACCACTGAAATCGCCCTGTTCATGGTCAGTACCGTGGTGGTCGGCGACGCGGTGCTGCAGCTGCCCATTGGCGCGCTGGCTGACCGCATGTCGCGACGCGCGCTGTTCACCGGTTGTGCGGTGGTCTTGATGGTGTCCAGCCTGGCGATTCCGCTGTTGCTGCACACGCCGGTGATCTGGCCCTTGTGGGTATTGTTCGGGGCCAGTGCCGGCGGCCTGTTCACGCTGTCGCTGGTGTTGATTGGCGAGCGCTACCGTGATGACGAGCTGGTGCGGGCCAACGCCCATGTGGCGCAGCTCTGGGGGATTGGTTGCCTGCTCGGGCCATTGCTGGCGGGGGCGGGGAGCCAGTGGATCAGCGGGCATGCGTTGCTGCTGCTGATGGCCGCAGGTGCTGCAGGATTGGTGGTGCTGACCCAGCGGCGTGGGGCTTTCGAGGCAGTGTCTGCCTGAAGATTCTGGGGCCGCTTTGCGGCCCGATCGCGGCGCAGGGCTGCCCCCACAAAGGTGGAATGCCCCCGGAAAATGCCGCTACAACATCTTCTCCAGGCCAACCGCCTTGCTGATCCAGGCGTTGAACCTGCGCCACATCCCGCCCGGCTCAGAGGTCAGTACATGCTGCTGGCCATTGTCCTCGGTCGCCCATACCAGCTTGTCGCCCATCAGTTTCACCTGGTAACTCAACGCTGGCGCCATACCCTGCTGGGCCAGTTCGCGGGTGTATTCGGCCAGCTCCGGGCTGTCCACCAGCACCCCGACCTCGGTGTTCCACAGTACCGAGCGCGGGTCAAAGTTGAACGAGCCGATAAAGGTCTTGCGCCGGTCGAACACGATCGCCTTGGTGTGCAGGCTCGAATCCGAGCTACCACGGAAGCTCAGGCGGCCCGCGCTGGGGTCACCGGGTTGGCGGCGAAGCTCGTAAAGCTCTACACCGTGCTCAAGCAAGGCCCGGCGATAGGGCGCATAACCGCCGTGTACCGCAGGCACGTCGGTCGCCTCCAGCGAATTGGTCAGCAGCTTGACCGAAACCCCGGCGTCGGCACGGCCGGTCAGGTACAGCAGCCCCGGTTCACCCGGCACGAAGTAGGCCGAGGTCAGCATCAGCTCGAGCTTCACACTGGCCAGGTCTGGCGCCAATTGCTGACTCAGCAGCAACTGCGGGTCTGGCTCATCGTCGGCCAGCACCTTGCTCGGGGCATCCCACAGCGCCTGGGCGTGGGCCCAGATCAGCTCGTTGCGCCACACATCCAGGTGCGGTCGCGACTGATAGGCCATCAGGCGATCGTACAGGGCCTTGCGCTGGGTCCTGGCTTCGGCCAGCGACACCTCCAGGCGGTGGCGGCTGGCGCGCAGGTCACTGGCGTCCGGGTCATGCCAGAGGAAGTCGGTGATCGGCCGGGCAAGGGCGCTGTTCCAGTACTGGTCGAAGCTGTGCCCGAGCTGTTCGGCAATCGGGCCAACACCCAGCAGATCGATGTCGGTGAAGTTGAGGTTGGGCTCGGCATCGAAGTACTCGTCACCCAGGTTGCGCCCGCCGACGATGGCCATGCTGTTGTCCACCAGGAACAACTTGTTGTGCATGCGCCGGTGCTGGCGTGACAGGTTGAAAAGCCGGCCAACGGCACGTGTCACCCCGGTGCTGCGGCCCAGGTGCAGCGGGTTGAACACGCGGATCTGAATATTCGGGTGGGCGTCGAGCGTTCCCATGATGGTGTCCAGACCATCGCTGGTGGTGTCGTCGAGCAGGATGCGCACGCGCACCCCGCGGTCGGCGGCGCGCAGCAGTTCATGCACCAGGGCACGGGTGCTGAGGCCGTCGTGGACGATGTAGTACTGCAGGTCGATGCTGCCTTGAGCGTTGCGGATCAGCTCGGCACGGGCGCGAAATGCCTCGTTGCTGTTGGGCAACAGGCGAAAACCCGAACGACCGCCGTAGGGGGCGGCCTGGCGCAGCACCGAGCGGCCAAAGGCCGAGTCGTTGGCGGGCAGCGCCTGGCTGGTTTCGCGGTGCATGCTGACACTGGCACAGCCGGCTAGGCCGAGCAGCATCAGCAGCAAAGGCAAGGCTCGCTGGAGTCTCAAGGGTGGATCGTCCTGTGCAGCATGGGCTCTAGGGGTTGGACCGTGGCGGGCGGTGCAAAGTTACGCGTCGGCGTTTTCTTCATCCAGTAGACGAAGGGCGGCTTCACCTACCTTGCGCACGGCCGCTTCGATCTGCGGCGTAGGCCGCGGGGCGAAGTTCATGCGCAGGCAATGGCGAAACTTGCCCGAAGCCGAGAAGATGCTGCCTACGGCAACCTGCACGCCCTGCTCCAGTAAAGCGCGGTTCAGCCGCAGGGTATCGAAATGTTCGGGTAATTCCACCCAGAGCATGAAGCCGCCCTGCGGCCGGCTGACCCGGGTGCCCGCCGGGAAGTAGCGGGTTACCCAGTCGCTCATCAGGTCGCGCCCACGCTGATACTGGCTGCGCATGCGCCGTACGTGAGGTTGGTAGTGCCCGCCAGCGATGAAGTCGGCGATGGCCAGCTGCGGCTGGCTGGCCGTGCTCCCGGTGCTGATGTACTTCATGTGCAGTACTCGTTCCAGGTAGCGGCCGGGCGCCACCCAGCCAACCCGCAGGCCGGGGGCGAGGGTCTTGGAGAACGAACTGCAGAGCAGCACGCGGCCATCGTCGTCGAACGACTTGAGGGTTCGCGGGCGCGGGTAGGTGTAGGCCAGGTCGCCGTACACATCGTCTTCCAGAATGGCCACATCGTAGCGCTGGGCCAGGCTCAGCAGGGCCTTCTTGCGCGCTTCGGGCATGATGTAGCCGAGCGGGTTGTTGCAACTGGGGGTGATCTGGACAAGCTTGACCGGCCACTGCTCCAGGGCCAGTTCCAGCGCCTCCAGGCTGATGCCAGTGACCGGGTCGGTAGGGATTTCCAGCGCTTTCATGCCCAGCCCCTTGAGGGTTTGCATGGCGCCGTGGAAGCTGGGCGAGTCGACTGCGACGATATCGCCTGGCTCGCACACTGCGCGGATGCTGCACGACAGCGCTTCATGGCAGCCGGTGGTGATCACCAGGTCGGCCGGACCCAGGCGGCAGCCGGAATCGAGCATCAGCCGTGCTACCTGTTCGCGCAGGGCCAGGTTGCCGTGGATGTTGTCGTAGTACAGGCCAGGCATGTCCTGCCGGCGGCTCAACTGCGCGAGGCTGCGCAGCAGTGGCTTGAGGGTGGGGCTGTCGATATCGGGCATGCCGCGACCCAGCTGCACCACATCCTGGCGCGGGTTGCTTCGTACCAGTTCCAGCACCTGCTCCCACTGCGAAATGTCCACTGGGCGTTGGGCCGGGCGGCTGACTGCGGGTAGTGCCGGCAACTGCCGTTGGTCGCTGACGAAATAACCGGACTTGGGCCGCGGCGAGACCATGCCGCTGTCTTCGAGCATGCGATAGGCCTGTTGCACGGTGCTCAGGCTGACCCCGTGCTCGACGCTCAGGGCGCGCACCGACGGCAGGCGCTGGCCGGGGCGGTAAAGGCCCTGTTCGATGCGGGCGCCGAGCAGTTCGGCGAGGTTCAGGTAGAGGGTCACGGCATACTCCTGCGCTGCCTTGGGACAGCGACCGGTACAGTTGAAGTGAAAATACAGCATTCAGTAGGCCGTCGGCCAATTCTGTATGGGAATAATAAGGCTGTATTGGATCTGTATTGCCGGTATTGCCGACGCGCATGCTTTCTCCATGGTATCAACTGAACGGGAGAGTGCAGTGATGGGTGGTATGAGCGATGTGCGCTTGCAACTGTTGGCCAAGGAACTGGACGCCGGGCAGCAGGCCAAGGTGTTCAACGCGCCGGCGGGGCTGGGGCGTTGGGGGCTGATGCTGCATCGCTGGCATACCCGCAGGGCGCTGCTGCAGTTGACGAATGATGAGTTGCGGGATGTAGGGTTGAGCTGGGAGCAGGCCCGTACAGAAGGGCGCAAAGCGTTTTGGAAAGATTAAGCGGTGAGACTTAGGCCTATGCCGCTTAAAGACTTCCCTAAAACCATTGAATCTCCCACAGGGTCCCTGCTAGCTATGTACGTTGGCTTTTATCCTGTGGGAGATAAGGGCGACACTGTGCCGAGAAGGCCCCGCGCACGCGGTTCAATGTCGCTCCAACCCAAAACTTTAGTAGCACAGCAACAAGGCCTGGCCTCGCGTGAGGTATCTATGATCCCGCTGGTGTGCGGAACCCGCCGGCGCCCGGCTGCAACGCAGTTGGATTCGTGCAAGTGATAAAGTCCAATCTCCTGTAGGAAACCTCCGATTTTCAGCCCCAGACACTGAAATTCTTTCCCTCGGTGTTAGGTTCAAATCCCGAACCAAATCACAGGGAATTAGTAGATGCGGGCTAATTTAGCAGGCAAAGGTCAGGCGCTAGACGGTGACCTCACCACGACTGGAGCTATCTGCATCGCCACAGGCGCCAGTTATCGAGACAATGGCCGAATGGTGCTTCGCGAAGGCGACCCCACGACGCCATGCCCGCTTTGTGGGCAGGCCGGAATTGTTGCAGAAGGCTCGGCTTTCTTCATATCTGCAGGTCAGCGCGTTGCCATGGACGGTGCGCTGGTGATCTGTGGCTGCCCTCCGGGCAGCAACCGCGTAATTGCCCCTTTGCATGAATCACGGTCCTCTGTCCTGCCCACGGAAACGCCTGCGAGTACCCGCTTGGCCGAAGCCAAGATCGGCCCACAAACCGATCAGCTCTTCCGGTCGGCAGTCAGTGCGCTGCCTGAGACGCTAGAGCCTGGGTTTTATGTAATCCCCCGGCAAATGTCATTCCCCCAGGTGCTGTTGAAGCTGGCCGAACACGATGCCACGCTGCCGATTTCCCGGTTACAACGGCTTAATCCCACGTTCGAGCAAGGGTTCAAAGCCGGGGAGATTTTTGTGATCGGTGACCCTGACAACGGCGACGCCTGCACTCGCGAAGAAGGGCAATTGATGGCCGCAGCGCAAAACGCACGCCGTGCCCTGGAGGTGCTGAGTTTCGCCGAAGCGGATTTCATGATGGAGTACCAGGCAGAAATCGCCGGTTTGCTCAGCGACGCCAGTCTGGCCATGGGCGTTGGCAAGGACATGATGGATCAGGGGTTGAAACAGGTCAGCCATACACTGAGCAGTATCGAGCAACTGCATCAACGGGAGTTTCTGCGTCATGGCCACTTGAACAGTGCAGCTTTCTTTGCTGAGCGGCGACAGCTGCTGCAGCAACTGGACAGTCAGCTGAAAGTGGCGTTTCTCAATAAACAGCTGAATCTGGGGAGTTATGAACGGCTCAAAAAAAGCTTGAATATTTCGACCAAAAGTCTTGTGCATCATTGGTCGAAAGCGGGCGGGCCGGGGCAGATGCCAGGATATGCGACGCATCTGGATAAGGTGGCGCGGCTTGGTAAGTATCTTCAATATGGGGGGTATGCGGCAATTGGGGTGGGTGGGGCTTCTTCTTATTTAAAGGTCCAGGAGGTTTGCCGTGCGGGTGAGGCGGAGGCTTGCAAAAAGGTTCGTTTGACCGAGACGGGTAGCTTTGTTGGTGGTGTGAGCGGAGGGATAGCGGGCGCTTGGGCAGGAGGGGCCGCAGCGATGATGATGTGCGGTGCGTTTTCCATAGGCACTGCCGGTTTAGGTGCACCGGTGTGTGCGATTGTTCTAGTGGGGGCTGGTTCTGCAGGAGGTGTTGTAGCGACTTCGGCACTCGGAGAATGGTCCGGTACAAAAATTTATGAGGTGGCCAATGACTGATTTTGAAGATTGGTCACCGTGGTTGCAAATTTCATTTGTGATTGTTCCGTTCGTACTGGCTATGCTGGGTGTTGCCTTTAATCTGCTGATCGTATATTCACGAGATTTTCATATCGCAATTACTTCTATAAATAGCAATCCCTACTTGGAGCAAATGAAAATTGTTTGGGGCGGTGGGAGTTTGAAGTCGCGCTTCCTACTATTGGTTACGGTCAGCGTGTTGGTTACTTTTCCTTCAATGCACTTACGGAAGGGTCGACTGGATGAGGTAGAACTTAAGCGATTTCCGTGGAGGCTGAAGCGAAAATTGAATGCGGTGGTATGGTTGAATTTAATCAGTGTGAGCTGGCTAATCATTGCCTATGTCATGATAAGAAATGAGGGTTGATCAGTCTCGAAGAAGATTCGCAACCAGTCACGGAACAAAACCCGTGACGGCAACGCCCTATCTGTGGGAGCGGGTGCACCCGCGAAGAATTCAACCCGGTTTAAAATGTAAACGATGTCTCCGGTTTGTACCGCGGGCAAGCCCGCTCCCACAGGGATCGCGCACGGTTTTTAAATTTTGCGCAAGACGGTTGCTCCTACAAGGTCTCTGCTAGCTTCCGCAAGATCCAGGTATGCACACTACCGGTGGGAGCCGGCTTGCCGGCGATGGCTGCGCAGCAGTTAGGTGAGTTCCTTCAGCCTGTGCCAGAGCATCCCCAGCGCAAGTAGCGGCGAGCGCAGATGCTTGCCGCCCGGGAAGGTGATGTGCGGCACCTTGGCGAACAGGTCGAAACGCCCGCTCTCCTGGCCACTGATGGCTTCGCCCAGCAGGCGCGCCGCCAGGTGGGTGGCATTGAGCCCATGGCCCGAATAGGCCTGGGCGTAATACACGTTCGGCTGGCTGGCCAGTCGGCCGACCTGTGGCAGGCGGTTGGCACCGATGCCGATCATGCCGCCCCACTGGTAATCGATACGCACGTCGGCCAGCTCCGGGAACACCTTGAGCATCTTCGGCCGCATGTAGGCGGCGATATCGCTCGGGTCACGCCCTGAGTAATGGCACGCACCCCCGAACAGCAGGCGGTTGTCGGCGGACAGGCGGTAGTAGTCCAGCGCCACACGCTGGTCGCACACCGCCATGTTCTGCGGCAGCAACCTGCGGGCGCGCTCCTCACCCAGCGGCTCGGTGGCGATGATATAACTGCCGGCTGGCAACACCTTGCCGCCCAGTTCGCGGTTGAGGTTGTTGTGATAGGCGTTGCAGCACAGCACCAAGGTCTTGGCGCGCACCCGGCCTTGGGCGGTATGCACCTGCACTTCAGTGCCATAGTCGATGCGGGTGACTTCGGATTGCTCGAACAACTTCACGCCCAGGCGGGCGGCTGCGGCGGCTTCGCCCAGTGCCAGGTTGAGCGGGTGCAGATGCCCAGAGCCCATGTCGACCAGCCCCCCCACATAGCAGTCGGCACCCACCACACTGTGGATATCGTCCTTGCCGACCAGGCGCAATTCGTGTGCATAGCCCAGGCTGCGCAGCGCTTCAGCGTCTTCGGCAAAGCCCAGCAGTTCGGCGGGTTTGTTGGCAAGGTCGCAGTAGCCCCAGGTCAGGTCACAGGCGATGGCGTGCTTTTCAACCCGCTCGCGGACGATCTGCACGGCCTCCAGGCCCATCAGCTTCATGCTGCGCACGCCGTCCTCGCCAATGACCGGTAGAAACTGCTCCAGGCCATGGCCGACACCGCGAATCAGCTGCCCGCCATTGCGCCCACTGGCGCCCCAGCCGAGCTTGCGCGCTTCCAGCAGGACAACTGAGAAGCCGCGCTCGGCCAGTTCGATGGCAGTGTTAAGGCCTGAATAGCCACCGCCGACGATGCATACGTCGGCGCTGTGTTCGCCTTGCAGAAACGAATGATCCGGGTGTGGCGCGCTGCTGGCGGCGTAGTAGGAGGCGGCGTGCTGCGCGCTGTGGATCATTGCGTCGGTCCTGTGGCTGGTGGGCGAGGGGAGGAGGATAAGCCGGGGCTTTAGGGTGGGCAACCGGCCTCATCGCCTGCAACCTAGCGTTGCAGGGTCTGTGCAATGCCTGAGACCAGTGGTGTGGCTGTGGGCGCTGGCTTGCCGGCGATTGGCCCTATAATCCAACCTCAGTTTCCAACTTTGTACTCAGCCATGTCCTGCAACCGCCACAAGATCCACTTCCTGCGCGAACTCATCCCTTCATTCGAGTGCGAACCCGGCTGCCATGACTGTTGCGGTCCGGTCACTACCTCGGCGGAAGAAATGGCCCGTCTGCCACGTAAGTCCCAGGCCGAGCAGGACGCCGCCCTGGAGCGCCTGGACTGCGTGCACCTGGGCCCCAACGGGTGCACTGTGTACGAGGAGCGGCCGATGATCTGCCGCCTGTTTGGCACTACCCCGCGCCTGGCCTGCCCACGTGGCCGTGGCCCAGAACCGATGATCGACCCTGCTGCCGAGCAACTGGTGCACCAGTTCATTGCCACCACCCGCCAGGTGCTGGTCTAGCCTCAGTCCGGGATCGGCAGGCAGAGGCTCTCTTTCACTTCTTCCATCACGATGTAGCTCTTCGACTCGCGCACGTGCGGCAGTTTCAGCAGGATATCGCCAAGCAGCTTGCGGTACGAAGCCATCTCCGAAATGCGCGCTTTCACCAAGTAGTCGAAATCGCCGGAAACCAGGTGGCATTCCAGCACGTGCGGCAGCTTCAGCACCGCGCGGCGGAACTCCTCGAAGGTGTCGCCGGACTTGTAGTCCAGGCTGATTTCGACGAACACCAGCAGGCTACCCTTGAGGTGCTGCGGGTTCAGGCGGGCGTTGTAGCCCATGATGATGCCCTCGCGCTCCAGGCGGCGAACCCGCTCGGTGCAAGGGGTGGTGGAAAGCCCAACTTTCTCGCCCAGTTCGGTGAAGGAAATACGCCCGTCATTCTGCAGGATACGCAGGATGTTACGGTCGATCTTGTCCAGTTCACGCTTGCTCTGGTGCTGGGTTCTCATAGGGGATGCCCCTCCGTGAAAGGCGTTTTTGCCGAGAATTCTCGCCAATAATAGGCTTTTATATAGTGAATTGCACTGGTCTCAAATTTTTATACTGCGCCCATTCATGCCATTTCAATAAAAGTCTGCGGCGTGCCGCGTATGAGGGATACAACGATGCGAGTTCTGGTACTTGGTAGCGGCGTAATCGGAACCGCCAGTGCCTACTACCTGGCCCGGCAAGGTTTCGAAGTGACGGTGGTCGACCGCCAGCCAGCGGTGGCCATGGAAACCAGCTTTGCCAACGCCGGCCAGATCTCGCCCGGCTATGCCTCGCCGTGGGCTGCCCCCGGCGTGCCACTGAAAGCCATCAAATGGCTGCTGGAGCGCCACGCCCCTCTGGCGATCAAGCTCACGGGCGATGTCGATCAGTACCTGTGGATGGCCCAGATGCTGCGCAACTGCACCGCCAGCCGTTACGCGGTGAACAAGGAGCGCATGGTGCGCCTGTCCGAGTACAGCCGTGACTGCCTCGACGAACTGCGCGCCGAAACCGGCATCAACTACGAAAACCGCAGCCTGGGCACCACCCAGCTGTTCCGCACCCAGGCCCAGGTCGATGCTGCTGCCAAGGACATTGCCGTGCTCGAGCAGTCCGGCGTGCCCTATGAACTGCTTGACCGCGACGGCATCGCCCGCGTCGAACCAGCCCTGGCGGGCGTGAAAGACATCCTGGCGGGCGCCCTGCGCCTGCCAAATGACCAGACCGGCGATTGCCAACTGTTCACCACCAAGCTGGCCGACATGGCGCTGAAGCTCGGCGTGGAGTTCCGCTTCGGCCAGGACATCCAACGTCTGGACTTCGCGGGTGACCGTATCAATGGCGTGTGGATCGATGGCAAGCTGGAAACCGCCGACCGCTATGTGCTGGCGCTGGGCAGCTACTCGCCGCAGATGCTCAAGCCGCTGGGCATCAAGGCCCCGGTGTATCCATTGAAAGGCTATTCGCTGACCGTGCCGATCACCAACGCCGACATGGCCCCGACCTCGACCATTCTCGACGAAACCTACAAGGTTGCGATCACCCGTTTCGACAACCGCATCCGCGTTGGCGGGATGGCTGAAATCGCCGGTTTTGACCTGTCGCTGAACCCGCGTCGGCGCGAAACACTGGAGATGATCGTCAACGACCTTTATCCTCGCGGCGGTGACTTGAGCCAGGCCAGCTTCTGGACCGGCCTGCGCCCGGCGACCCCGGACGGTACGCCGATCGTCGGTGCCACGGCCTTCCGCAACCTGTTCCTGAACACCGGTCACGGCACATTGGGCTGGACCATGGCGTGCGGCTCTGGCCGCCTGCTGGCCGACCTGATTGCGCGCAAGAAGCCGCAGATCAGTGCCGAAGGCCTGGACATTTCCCGTTATGGCAACAGCCGGGAAGTGGCCAAGCACGGGCAAAGCGCGCCGGCTCACCAGCAGTAATAGCCTGTGCCGGCTCATTCGCGGCTAAAGCCGCTCCCACAAGGATCGCGTGTTCATGGACATTGTGCGGTCCCCTGTGGGAGCGGCTTTAGCCGCGAAGAATCCAACACTGTTTCCAACTTGTGAACCACCATAAGGCAGCCGCCATGCGTCCCGCCCGCGCCCTGATCGACCTCCAGGCCCTGCGCCACAACTACCGTCTGGCCCGTGAACTGACCGGTGCCAAAGCCCTCGCCGTGATCAAGGCCGACGCCTACGGGCACGGCGCGGTGCGCTGTGCCCTGGCCCTGGAGGCCGAAGCCGACGGCTTTGCCGTGGCCTGCATCGAAGAGGCGCTGGAATTGCGCGCCGCGGGTATCAAGGCCCCGGTCCTGTTGCTGGAAGGCTTCTTCGAAGCCAGCGAGCTGGCGCTGATTGCCGAGCACGACCTGTGGTGCGTGCTGCACTCGCTTTGGCAGCTGGAAGCCATCGAAAAGACCCAGCTGCACAAGCCGCTGACCGTCTGGTTGAAGCTGGACAGCGGCATGCACCGCGCCGGCCTGCACCCCAAGGACTACCACGAGGCCTACCAGCGCCTGCTGGCCAGCGGCAAGGTTTCGCGCATTGTGCTGATGACCCACTTCGCCCGCGCCGACGAGCTGGACGCCGATGCCACCGCGCAGCAGATCGCTGTGTTCGAAGCCGCCCGACAGGGCTTGGCTGCCGAGTGCAGCTTGCGTAATTCCCCCGGCGTTCTGGGTTGGCCGCAAGCGCCCAGCGACTGGGTGCGCCCAGGCCTGATGCTGTACGGTGCTTCGCCGTTCGACGGGGCCCAGGCCGAGGCCGAACGCCTGCAACCGGTAATGACCCTGCAATCGCGGGTCATCAGCGTACGCGAGCTGCCCGCCGGTGAGCCGGTGGGCTACGGTGCCAAGTTCGTCAGCCCCCGGCCAACCCGGGTAGGCGTGGTTGCCATGGGTTATGCCGATGGTTACCCGCGCCAGGCACCCAACGGCACCCCGGTGCTGGTGGCCGGCAAGCGTACCCAGCTGATCGGCCGGGTGTCGATGGACATGCTCTGCATCGACCTCACCGACGTGCCTGAAGCCACCGTCGGTAGCCCGGTCGAGCTGTGGGGCAAGCAGGTGCTGGCCAGTGAAGTGGCCGCGCATGCGGGCACCATTCCGTACCAGATCTTCTGCAACCTGAAGCGGGTACCACGGGACTACGTCGGCGAATGACACGCTGAAGCGGACAGGTTGAGGGGCGGTGTGTTGTAAATACTGAACGGCATTGCCATGATATCGTTCACATCCACCCCCTTTCACCGTTTCAGGAGGCTCCAGCTTTGGACGTCGGCGAACGACTGCAAGCCATCCGCAAGCTCAAGGGCCTGTCCCAGCGCGAACTCGCCAAGCGAGCCGGGGTCACCAACAGCACCATCTCGATGATCGAGAAGAACAGCGTCAGCCCCTCCATCAGCTCGCTGCGCAAGGTGCTGAGCGGCATTCCCATGTCGATGGTCGAATTCTTTTCGGTCGAGTTGGAGACGGAGAGCCCGGCGCAGATCGTCTACAAGGCGCACGAACTGATCGATATCTCGGACGGTGCGGTCACCATGAAACTGGTCGGCAAATCGCACCCCAATCGCGCCATAGCTTTCCTGACCGAGGTGTACCCGCCGGGGGCCGATACCGGTGCCGAGATGCTTACCCATGACGGCGAAGAAACCGGCATCCTGCTGGAAGGCCGCCTGGAACTGGTGGTCGGCAATGAGATATTCATCCTTGAAGAAGGTGACAGCTACTACTTCGAAAGCACCCGGCCGCATCGCTTCCGCAACCCGTTTGACCAGCCTGCGCGGCTGATCAGTGCGGCGACGCCTTCAAACTTTTGATCCAGCGCAGTGCATTGATTCGGCAATACCCCTTTCCAGTGTAGGGTCGTTTCACGGCCTCTGGGTTCCCGCTATACTTTTCAACGCTCGCCGTTCCGTGGCCGCGAGCGTGATTAGCCACCATGAGGGTGTTCGCGTGAACCAAATCAAGAAGATGCTGGCCGTACCAGCAGCCGTATTCGCCCTCTGGGCAATGAGCGCAACCGCTGCGACCAATGACGACATCGCAAAACGCCTGGAACCGGTTGGCCAGGTGTGCGTGCAGGGCCAGGAATGCAAAGGCATGGAAGTGGCTGCAACTGCTGGTGGCGGAGGTGCCAAGACGCCGGACGAGATCATCGCCAAGCACTGCAACGCCTGCCATGGCAGCGGCTTGCTCGGCGCGCCTAAAATTGGTGACGCCGCCGCGTGGAAAGAACGCGCCGACCACCAGGGCGGCCTGGATGGCATCCTGGCCAAGGCCATTACCGGTATCAACGCCATGCCGCCGAAGGGCACCTGTGCCGACTGCTCGGATGAAGACCTGAAAGGGGCAATCAAGAAAATGTCCGGGCTGTGATTCACAGCTGAATTGCATGAGGCCCGCCGTTGATGGCGGGCTTTGTTTTTGTGGCGCCTGCACTGGCCCCTTCGCGGGGCAAGCCCGCACACAGGTACCCCACAGGACCTGAAGGGTGTGTTAATCCTGTGGGAGCGGGCTTGCCCGCGAAAGGGCAGGTACAGGCAACCAATTACTTCAGCCCTATGTCCAACCCCTGAACCCATGGATGTTTCAGGAGGCCCTGATGCACCTCTGCTCCATCGACCAGGCTGTCGAGCAGGTCTTGTCCCGCCTGCCAACCCATATCCATATGGGCCTGCCTTTGGGCCTGGGCAAACCCAATGCCTTCGTCAACGCGCTCTATGCCCGTGTACGCGAGCTGCCCGAACGTCGCCTGACCCTCTATACCGCCCTGTCCCTTGGCCGCCCGCCGCTGGGCGATGGCTTGCAACGGCGCTTTCTCGAACCCTTCGTCGAGCGTGTCTTCGCTGACTACGAAGAACTCAGCTACCTCGCAGACCTGCGCAACGACAGCCTGCCACCGAACATCCGTGTCGAGCAGTTCTTCATGCAGCCCGGTAGCCTGCTGCACAGTGAATCGGCCCAGCAGGACTACGTCAGCAGCAACTACAGCCACGCCGCACGTGATATCAACGCCGAGGGCTTGAACCTGATTGCCCAGTTGGTGGCCGCCACCCCCGAAAAGCCTGTCCACCTGAGCCTGGCCTGCAACCCCGACATCACCCTCGACCTGCTGCCGATGATTGCCAAGCGCCGGGCAGCTGGCGAAACCATCCTCATGCTGGGCCAGGTGCATGCCGAACTGCCTTACATGCCAGGCGATGCCGAGCTGCCCATCGATGCCTTCGACCTGCTGCTGGATGAGGCGGAACAACGCCGCCTGTTCTCCACGCCGAACATGCCGGTCGGCATCCAGGATCACTGCATCGGCTTGCACGCCAGCAGCCTGGTGCGTGACGGCGGCACCCTGCAGATCGGCATTGGTGCCATGGGCGATGCAGTTGCGGCGGCATTGCTGGCACGCCAGGGCGACAACGCCGGTTACCGTGCGGTGCTCAAGGCGCTGGATGTCGGCCCGTGGCAGCCACTGATCGAGCGGGAAGGAGGCCTGGATACCTTCGCCCAGGGCTTGTATGGCTGCAGCGAGATGTTCGTCAACGGCCTGCTGGTGTTGGCCGAAGCAGGGCTGCTACGACGCCCGGCGGACGAGCAGGGGGCAATACTGCATGGCGGCTTTTTCCTCGGCCCGCAAGCGTTCTACCAGCGCTTGCGCGAGATGCCGCTGGAGCAGCGTGCGCAATTTGTCATGACCCGTATCAGCTTCATCAACGAGCTCTATGGGCAGGAGGAACTCAAGCGCCGACAGCGTCGCGATGCGCGCTTCATCAACACTGCGTTCGGCATGACCCTCCTCGGCGCCGGAGTGGCCGACCAGCTGGAAGACGGCCGCGTGCTCAGTGGTGTGGGCGGGCAGTACAACTTCGTTGCCCAGGGCCATGCGCTGGAGGGCGGGCGCTCGATTCTGCTGTTGCGCAGCTGGCGTGAAGCGGGCGGAGAGGTCACCTCGAACCTGTTATGGACCTATGGCCACTGCACCATCCCCCGGCACCTTCGCGATATCGTGGTGACCGAATACGGCATTGCCGACCTGCGTGGGCAGACTGACAGCGAAGTGATCGCGCGGTTGTTGGCGGTGAGCGATTCGCGGTTCCAGCCGGGCCTGATCAAGCAGGCCAAAGAAGCTGGCAAGCTTGCCAACGACTTTCAGCTGGAGGCGCGCTTTACCGACAACACCCCGCAACGCCTGGAGGCGATCAGGGCACAGCATGCGCGGCTGTTCCCGGAGTATCCGATGGGCACGGACTTTACGGCCGAGGAGCGGGATCTGTTGCGGGCGCTGAACTGGTTGAAGAGCAAGTTCAAGCTGAGCGAGGTGCTGGAGCTGGGTAAGGCCGCGCTGGATGCGCCGGGGCCAGAGGGGTACGAGCGCCACCTGGAGCGTATGCAGTTGGGGCAGCCGCAGGGGCTGAAAGAAGAACTTTACCAGCGCTTGTTGCTGGCGGGGCTGGCGGCAACCAGATGAAACGGGTGCTGCCATTCGCGGCCCCGCCCACAGGCACAGCACACCGTTCGATAACTGTGCTGTACCTGTGGGCGCGGGCGGGGCCGCGAAGCAGTGCCGCGTTTATTCGATGAAGCTGACCACACCACCTTCCAGCGACTTCACCCGGGCCAGCGATTCAACGCGGTAACCCTGGCCGTCCAGTTCGGCACGGCCGCCCTGGAACGACTTCTCGATCACGATGCCCAGGCCCGCCACGGTGGCGCCAGCCTGCTTGATGATCGAGATCAGCGCCTGCGAGGCCTTGCCGTTGGCCAGGAAGTCGTCGATCACCAGCACGCGGTCGCTGCTGTTGAGGTGACGCGGCGAAATGGCCACGGTGTTCTCGGTCTGCTTGGTGAAGGAGTACACCGAGGCGGTCAGCAGGTTTTCAGTCAGGGTCAGCGACTGGTGCTTGCGGGCGAAAATCACCGGTACGCCAAGCTTCAGACCGGTCATTACGGCCGGGGCAATGCCCGAGGCTTCGATGGTGACAATCTTGGTCACGCCGGCATCGGCGAACAGGCGGGCGAACTCGTCACCGATCAGCTGCATCAGCGCCGGATCGATCTGGTGATTGAGAAACGCGTCGACTTTGAGAACCTGATCGGAAAGCACGATGCCTTCTTCGCGAATCTTCTGATGCAGTGCTTCCACTGTGATTTCCTCGATGTAACAAAGGTTGCCGCTGGAGGCGGCAAAGTTAAAGAGTAATGGTTGATCAGCGTTTGAGCATTGCCCGGATATCGGCCAGGGCGTTATTGCCGCGAGCGGCCTTCACCTCGACCGGCGCATCGTCGAGGCCCTCCCAGGCCAGGTCGTCCGGCGGCAGTTCGTCGAGGAACCGGCTGGGCGTGCAGTCGATGATTTCACCGTACTGCTTGCGCTTGGCAGCGAAGGTGAAGGCCAGGGTCTGGCGCGCGCGGGTGATGCCCACGTAGGCCAGGCGGCGTTCTTCTTCGATGGTGTCGGCCTCGATGCTGGAGCGGTGCGGGAGGATTTCCTCTTCCATGCCCATGATGAACACGTAAGGGAATTCCAGGCCCTTGGAGGCGTGCAGGGTCATCATCTGCACGCCCTCGGCGTTCTCTTCCTCTTCCTGCTGGCGCTCGAGCATGTCGCGCAGCACCAGCTTGCCGATGGCGTCCTCGATGGTCATGTCACCCTCTTCGTCCTTCTCGAGGGTGTTCTTCAGCGCTTCGACCAGGAACCAGACGTTGCTGATGCGGAACTCGGCAGCTTTGTCGCTGGCGGTCTGCTGGCGGATCCAGTTCTCGTAGTCGATGTCGCGGATCATCTCGTGCAGTGCGGCAATCGGGTCTTCCAGGGCAACCTTGTGGCGCACCCCGTCCAGCCAGTGCTTGAAACGCTGCAAGCGCTCGGTGTAGCGCGCGTCCAGGTGCTCGCCCAGGCCCAGCTCTTCGCTGGCGGCGTACATCGAAATGCCGCGCTCGGTGGAATAGTTGCCAAGCTTTTCCAGGGTGGTGGAGCCGATCTCGCGGCGCGGTACGTTGATTACCCGCAGGTAGGCGTTGTCATCGTCCGGGTTCACCAGCAGGCGCAGGTAGGCCATCAGGTCCTTGACCTCCTGGCGGCCGAAGAAGCTGTTACCGCCCGACAGGCGATAGGGCACCTGGTGGTGCTGCAGCTTCAGCTCGATCAGCTTGGCCTGGTAGTTGCCGCGGTAGAGGATGGCAAAATCGCTGTACGGGCGGTTGGTGCGCAGGTGCAAGGTGAGGATTTCCATGGCCACACGTTCGGCTTCGGCTTCCTCGTTCTTGCAGCGGATCACGCGGATCTCGTCGCCCACGCCCATTTCGCTCCACAGTTGCTTCTCGAACGCATGCGGGTTGTTGGCGATCAACACGTTGGCGCAGCGCAGGATGCGGCTGGTGGAGCGGTAGTTCTGTTCGAGCATGACGATCTTCAGGGAGGGGTAGTCCTCCTTGAGCAGCATCAGGTTCTCGGGGCGCGCACCACGCCAGGCGTAGATCGACTGGTCGTCGTCGCCCACCACGGTGAACTGGTTACGCATGCCGATCAGCATTTTTACCAGCAGGTACTGGCTGGCGTTGGTGTCCTGGTATTCGTCCACCAGCAGGTAGCGCACACGGTTCTGCCAGCGCTCCAGCACTTCGGGGTGCTCCTGGAACAGCTTGACCGGCTGCAGGATCAGGTCGTCGAAGTCCACCGCGTTGAACGCCTTGAGCGTGCGCTGGTAGTGGGTGTAGACGATGGCGGCGGTCTGCTCGCGCGGGTTGCGCGCCTTTTCCAGGGCTTCTGGCGGCAGGATCAGGTCGTTCTTCCAGGCACCGATCATGTTCTTGATCTCGTCGATGCCGTCGTCGCCGGAATATTCTTTCTGCATGATGTCCGACAGCAATGCCTTGATGTCGGACTCGTCGAAGATCGAGAAACCCGGCTTGTAGCCCAGGCGCTCGTGCTCCTTGCGGATGATGTTCAGGCCCAGGTTGTGGAACGTGCACACCGTCAGGCCGCGGCCTTCCCCCGGACGCAGCAAAGTCCCGACTCGCTCCTTCATCTCGCGCGCGGCCTTGTTGGTGAAGGTCATCGCGACGATGTACTGGGCACGGATGCCGCAGTTCTGGATGAGGTGGGCAATCTTGCGCGTGATTACGCTGGTCTTGCCCGAACCTGCACCGGCGAGCACCAAAAGAGGGCCGCCGACGTAGTCACGGGCTTCCTGCTGCCGGGGATTGAGTCGGGACATGCTAGAAACCGGGGGTCGCCAGAAAATAGCCGCGCATTCTAACAGGCATGGGGCGGTTGTGGCGCGACCGTCTGACGTCTGAGTCAGACTTTTGTGCAGCCGTGAGTATTAGTCAGACTAATGCCATGTACTGGAAAAATCGTATTTGCCGACCGGTCAGGTTTCGCGCAGGATGCACGACAAAATACGTCGGGATGCAGCACCCTTCACTGCATGTATAAAAGTGTAAATCATTTTCATTAATGCAGTAGCATACCCGACCTCTCCCGTAGCACCGTAAAGCCCTAAGGAGCCCGCTTGTCCACGCCTGTCGAACCTCTGCGTTTGCTGCTGTTGGCTGATGAGCCGGAATGGACCGTGCTGCTGCGCGATTGCGTGCAGGCACTGGACGGCAGCGCAGTGCTGTTGACCGCACCGAACTGGGAAGCGGTGGACAGCCTGTTCAGCCACGACCGCCAAGCCGTGATCCTGGCAACCTCGGCACTGCAACCAGCGCCCGGGCGCTGCGAGCTGCCGACGATCCTGCTGCTCGACCACGAGCCTGCGGCTGCACCCAGCGGTGTCAGCGACTGGCTGGTACGTGGCCAGCTTAACGCCGATACCCTGCGCCGCTCACTGCGCCATGTGCGTGAGCGCGGCGTGCTGGTGGCTACCTTGCAACGCCTGGCCGAGCAAGACCCGCTGACCGGCATCGCCAACCGCCAAGGCTTCCAGGCCCTGCTTACCGCACGCCTGGCTGAGAATGAAGGCCGTGGCATTGCCCTTGGCCATCTCGACCTGGACAACTTTCGCCACGTCAACGATGCCCTTGGCCATCAAAGCGGCGACCGTCTGATCCTGCAGGTGGTGGCGCGGCTGAAGCACCAGCTGGAGGCGGGCGACCAACTGGCACGCCTGGGCAGCGACGAGTTCGCCTTGCTCATCGACACCCGCCGCGACGCCAACCGCGCCGAGTGGATTGCCGAGCGTATCGTCGAGGCCTTGGCCGAACCCTACTGGATCGACGGCGAAAGCCTGCTGCTAGGCTGCAGCCTGGGCCTGGCCCATGCGCGTGCCCAGGGCGGCGCCGACCCGTTGATGTGGCACGCGCATATCGCCATGCGCCAGGCCAAGGGCAGCCAGGGCTGCACCTTCCATGTCTTCAATGAACGTATCAACCGCAACGCCCGCAGCCTCGCCGACCTGGAAAGCGAGCTGCGCCGCGCCCTGCGCCGTGACGAACTGGAACTGCACTACCAACCGCGGCTGAACCTGGCTGACGGGCGTATCGTCGGCCTTGAGGCGCTGGTGCGCTGGCGGCATGCCGAGCGCGGGTTGCTGCCGCCCAGCGAGTTCGTGCCGCTGGCCGAGCAGAGCGGGCTGATCGTACCGTTGGGCTACTGGGTGATCTCCCGCGCCCTGCGCGACATGCAGGCGTTGTGCGAGCGCGGCCTGGAGCCGCTGCACATGGCGGTCAACCTGAGCTTCCGCCAGTTTCAGGACAGCCAGTTGCTGGCCACCTTGAGCCGGCTGATCCTCGAGCACGGCGTAGACGCCCGCTGGCTGGAATTCGAACTGACCGAAACGGCGGTGATGCGTCGCAACGAACTGGTGCGCCAGACCATGGACGCTCTCGGCCGGTTGGGCGTGCGCTTTTCGCTGGATGACTTTGGCACCGGTTTTTCGTCGTTCGTCCACCTCAACAGCCTGCCGATTACCTTGCTCAAGGTGGACCGTAGCTTCGTTGCCGAGATGGAGATGCGCGAAGAGAATCGCAAGCTGGTGCACGCCATGATCAACCTGGCGCACAACCTCAACCTCGAGGTGGTGGCTGAAGGGGTGGAAAGTGAAGAGCAGCTGGCATTGCTGCGCGGGTTTGGGTGTGACCAGGTGCAGGGCTTTTTGGTCAGCAAGCCGCTGCCGGTGGGGGAGTTGATCGATTTTCTAGTGGATTGCAGCAGGCCGAAGCTGGTTAGCCTGTGACATCGCAGGGGAGAGCTTGGCCCTCCATGGCAACACCAGGCCGCTCCCCCATGCCATGTGGGAGCGGCCTGGTGTTGCGATAGGGCGGCAGAGCAGCCCCGACTATCACACTGGCACTGCGGACCTGTCAGACACACCAGCCTTTCTCATCAACCGCTTCATCCGCCACTCAAAGCCAAACGTCAGCGCCACCGCCGCACACGCCAGCCCCAGCGCCAAGCCCCACCAGATCCCGACCGCCCCACCACCCAGGTTGAAGGCGAACAGCCAGGCACTCGGCGCGCCCACCAGCCAGTAGCAGCAAAGCCCGATCAGGAAGGTGGTCTTGGCATCCTTCAGCCCGCGGATAGAGCCCATGGCAATGGTCTGCATGCCATCGAACAACTCGAA
Organism: Pseudomonas sp. DCB_BI; assembly: GCF_026240995.1. Lineage (NCBI taxonomy): Bacteria > Pseudomonadati > Pseudomonadota > Gammaproteobacteria > Pseudomonadales > Pseudomonadaceae > Pseudomonas > Pseudomonas sp. DCB_BI. The sequence goes on from NZ_JAPFCG010000003.1 coordinate 25,687, forward strand.
CCACGCGGCTACCATCACCAATTGCACCGCCAGGTGATAGATGGCTGCAAAGCCTGGGTCATTCCGATCGATGAACAACCCCACCAGTGCATCGGGCAGCAGCAGGAACAGCGCTGCGAAAGCAAACATGATGGTCGCGCCAAAGCCAATGCCCACCCGCCCGGCGCTGCGCGCCGCCAGCAGGTTACCGGCGCCGTAGTACAGGCCTACGCGCATGGTCACTGCGTAAGACAGCCCGGTCGGCACCATGAACGCCGTGGACACGATCTGCAGGGCGATCTGGTGCGCCGCCAGTTCGGTGCTGCCCAGCACACCCATGCACAGCGCGGCGAAGGCGAACAGGCCCACTTCCACCATGTACGTGCCGCCAATCGGCAGGCCCAGCCGCCACAGTTCGCGCAGCGCTGGCAGCGACGGGCGCGACAGCCCCTTGCGCAGCGGATAGGCGGCGTAGGCCGGGTGCCAGCGGATGTACAAGGCCAGGGCGATGGCCATGCCCATCGACACCACTGCGGTGACCAGGCCGATGCCCATCAGCCCCAGCTTGGGCAGGCCGAACATGCCCTCGATCAGCGCCACGTTGAACAGGTAGTTGAGCACCGTGCCTACCAGGCTGATGACCATCACCGGGGTCGAGCGGCCCAGGGCGCTGGTGAAGCCGCGCAAGGCCATGAAGGTCAGGTAGCCCGGCAGGGCCAGCGGCAGCAGGGTCAGGAACTGCGCAGCCGAAGCCACGTTCTCGGGCTTTTGCCCGAACAGCAGCAGCACCGGTTCAAGGTTCCACAGCACCAGCGCGGCGAACAGTGCCAGGCCCCAAGCCAGCCACAGGCCGCTCTGTGCCAGGCGCGTGGCGCCTTCGATGTCGTTGGCGCCCTTGCGAATCGCGACCAGGGTGCCGACCGCGGCGATCACGCCCAGGCAAAAGATCGACACGAACGAATAACTTGCCGCCCCCAGGCCACCACCGGCCAGGGCTTGCGGGCTGATGCGAGCCATCATCAAGGTGTCGGTCAGTACCATCAGCATGTGCGCCAACTGCGAGGCGATCAGCGGCCCGGCCAGGCGCAGCAAAGCCTTGAGTTCTGTGGTGGGCGCAACGTGCATGAGGGCTGTCCTTCTTCCTGGGGTGATGACCGAAGGGCGATTCTGAGGCTTCGGTCAACTTTGCACAAAAGGATAAAAGCGATGGTTGCCATGATTTAAACTCATGCATGTATGCTCATTGGTGATTCAGCCCTCACGCCCATTTTGCAGGTGCCTCATGCCACGCCAGCTACCACCGTTGTATGCCCTGCGCGCATTCGAAGCTGCCGCACGGCTCAGCTCCTTCACCCGCGCTGGCGAAGAACTGTCGATTACCCAAAGTGCCGTAAGCCGGCATATCCGCACGCTTGAAGAGCATTTTGCCTGTCGCCTGTTCGTGCGCAGCGGGCGCAGCCTGCAACTGACCGAGGCGGGGCGAGTGTTGCTGCCGGGCGTGCGTGAAGGGTTTGCAGCGTTCGAGCGGGCCTGCGAAACCTTGTGTGGCGAAGATGACATCCTGCGCATGAAGGCACCTTCGACCCTGACCATGCGCTGGTTGCTGGCCTGCCTAAGCCGCTTTCGCCACCTGCAGCCGGGTAACGAGGTGCAGCTGACCAGCGCCTGGATGGACGTCGACCATGTGGACTTCAGCCAGGAACCGTTCGATTGTGCGGTGTTGCTCAGCGACGGGGTGTTCCCGCCGGACTGGGAGGTGCGCAAGCTGTTCCCGGAGTTGTTGATCCCCGTCGGTGCCCCAGACCTGCTCGACCAAGAACCTTGGGACGTCTGCAGGCTCGCCGGCATCGAGCTGTTGCACCCCACGGTGGATAAACGCGACTGGCGTGAATGGCTGGAGCGCATGGGCCTCAGTGACAAGGTGTCGCTCAAGGGGGGCCAGGTATTCGACACCCTGGAGCTGGGCATGATTGCCGCAGCGCGTGGCTACGGGATTTCAATGGGCGACTTGCTGATGGTGGCCGAGGATGTGGCGCAGAATCGCCTGAGCCTGCCTTGGCCGACGGCAGTGCCCAGTGGCATGGATTACTACCTGGTGTGGCCGCGGACCCGGCGCGGGGGGGAGCGCTTGCGGCGGTTGAGCGCGTTTCTTGAGCAGGAGGTGGCGGCGATGGACTTGCCCGACGTGGAAATCCTGCCACCCGTCTGATCTTCTGCACAGGCCAAACTCCTGTAGGAGCAGCCGTGTGCATGCCCCGACCCTGCGCAGTGCCTGTGGGAAGGCCGGAACAGACGATGGAAAACGTTTGCGAATATCCCGGTCCGACACTCAAGTATTTGTCAGCGACGCCGATCCATTGGCACCAGCGTCCCGGAAGAGGGCGCGCTTCCCGTCTAAAAGAATGCGGGCGGTCAGCGTGATCAGGATGATCCCGGCCTCTTGCCAGGAGCTTCCCATGTCTCAACCGCGTGCCCGCATCGCCTCGCAACTCGGTGTCGCCCTCGCCATCGTGCTGGCGTTGGTGATATCCGGCAGTACCCTGTTCGCCCTGCGTTCGCTGGACGATGCCAACCTCGCCACGCGCCAGGCCCACCTGGCCAGTGAAGCGCGCCTGCTGGCCGACCAGCTCGACACGTTCCACAGCTCGCTGAAGGACAATACCCAGCGCCTGAGCGGCCTGTTCGAGAGCCGCTTCGCCTCGGGCCTGTCGCTGCATGCTGGCGAGACCGTGCAGGTCGCCGGGCAAGCCACGCCGGCCTTGTACCAAGGCGATCACCTGCTGAACAACGACTTTCAGCAGGTGGACGAATTCCAGCGGATGACCGCTGGCATTGCCACCTTGTTCGTGCGCAGTGGCGACGACTTCGTGCGCATCAGCACCAACTTGAAGAAGCAGGATGGCAGCCGCGCCATCGGTACCCAGCTCGATCGCCAGCACCCGGCCTACCCCAAGCTTCTGGCCGGGCAAATGTACGTTGGCCGCGCCGTGCTGTTCGAGCGCAATTACATGACCCGCTACGTGCCGGTGAGCGACAGCAATGGCCGCGTGATCGCCGTGTTGTTCGTCGGTTTCGATTACACCGACGCCCAGAACGCCCAGTTTGCCAACCTCAAGCGCTTCCGCATCGGCCAGACTGGTTCGCTGGCGTTGCAGGACGAGAAGGGCCAATGGCTGGTACCGCCCGCCAATGCCGAGCAGCCGCTGTACAGGGTCACCGCGCCCTTTGCCGAAGGCCCGTGGACGGTGGTGGCGAGCATGCCGATGGCGGAAATTCGCGAGGTGACCTGGAGCGTCGGCCTGCGCCTGGCCATTGGCAGCTTGCTGGCCATGCTGCTGGCTGTGGCGGCCACGCTGTGGTTACTGCGGCGTAAGTTACGCCCGCTGGACGACCTGGTGCGTCAGGCCGAAGCGCTTGGAGCTGGCGACCTGAACGCGCGGCTGAGCGTGACCAGCCATGACGAAATCGGCCAGCTGGCCCGTAGCTTCAACCAGATGGGTGAGGCGTTGTCGACCATGGTCGAGCATATCCGCAGCGCTTCCGAGCAAGTGAGCACCCGCGCCCGTTCGCTGTCCGGCTTGTCTGCTGGTGCTTGCGAGGGCATGGACCAGCAGTCCGGCGAAATCACCAGCATGGCCGGCGCGGTGGAGGAGTTCAGCGCCACTTCGATGAACATCGCCGACAACATGGCGGGCACCGAGCGTATGGCGCGCGATAACGCCCAGCAGACCCGCATCGGCCGCAGCGCCATGGATGAGGCATCGCGCTCGCTGAAGCAGATTGCCGAGGCCCTTGGTGGTACCGCCACGGTGATGGATAGCCTGGGGGCCCGTTCGCAAGAAATCGGCGGCATCATCAGCGTGATCACCGCAATTGCCGAGCAGACCAACTTGTTGGCGTTGAATGCGGCCATCGAGGCGGCCCGCGCCGGTGAGCAGGGGCGTGGCTTTGCGGTGGTGGCTGATGAGGTGCGTGGGTTGGCAGCACGAACCCGCCAGGCCACCGATGAGATCTCTGGGATGATCACCAGCATCCAGCAGCAGACCGGGCATGCCATCACCACGCTGGAGCAGGGTAACCAGCTGATGCAGGAAGGTCTGGAGCGTAACGACAAGGTGGCAGAGGCGCTGGCGCGTATCGACGAGCAAAGCCGCGTGGCGGGCGAGCAGTTTGCCGTGATCAGTACGGCGACCCAGGAGCAGAGCAGCACGGCGACCGTACTCAGCCGCAACTTGCAGAGCATTGCCCAAGCCAACGGCGAGCAACGTGAGGTGGCCAATGAGCTGGCGTTTACCGCACGGGAACTGGAAGGGTTGGCGGCGCAGTTGCGCCAGGAAGTGGACCGCTTCCGCTGAAACAGCCGCCTGCATGGTACCTGTAGGGGCAACGTTCGTGCTCAAGCGCTGAGGCTTGAGAAACCTTGGTGGAGGCGGGCACGCCCGCTCCCACAGGCGCCCCCGGCCCCTCTACAGGCTTACATCGAACCCAGGTTCAATGCTTGCGCGCAGGCCTGCAGCGAGCGCCGCTCGCTCTGTGCATACAGCGCCAGCTCATCCTGCACCTGCAGCCCCAACGCCGCTTCAAATGCATCGCGGTTGGCATTGCTGCCGTACTCGGCCTGCGCATCGTCACCCAGGTTGGACTGGAAGATCCCCGCCGCACTCACCGGCAAAAAGTCCTCGTACACCAGTGCCTCGAAGTGCACATGGCCCGCCTCGATCAAGCCCTCCAGGGTAGTCGGGCGGCCAGCCAGGTCCCGCGCAGCCAGGCCTTTCTCGGTGGCGAAGTAGCGGAAGTAGGCCAGGCCCTGCTCGCGCATCTGCGCCAGGTCATCCGGGAACTCGGCAAAACTTTCCTTCAGCAATGCCATGTAGCGCTCGGCGTTCGCTTCGGCCGGTGCACCACCGAGGGCCGCGCGGGTCGCATCGAGCAGCTTGTCGTAAAGCTGACGGCCTTTCGGCGTGAGTGCCGCACCCCGTTGCTCGATCTCGCCAAAGCGCGCGGTGTGGCTACCTTCGCTGCCCTGTTGGTCGCTGAAGGCGACCTTTTCCTGCAGGGCCTTGAAGCTGGTTTGGCGCAGCAGGATCGGGTGGCGGCGGGTGGGCGGGCCTTCGACCACAGCCTTTGGCGGGATGCCTTTGGCCGGCATGCCGACCTGAATCGCATCGATGTCCAGCGTGCGGGGGGTCAGGTGGTTGATGTGCGGGCCCTTGAAGGCCACCACGTCGGCAATCAGGCGGTGCTGGTCGTGCAACTGCTGGTACTGCTCGGCCGTGACGGTGGCGTCATGGTGCCAGCGGAATGTGTGCAGCGCTTCCTGCACGAACGCTTCGGCGTCTGCGGCGTTCAGGCCGCCGTCACGCTCGCACTGGGCGATCAGTTCAAGGGCGCGGGCGGTGAAGATCTGGCGCTTCGCCAGGATGCCCTGTGCCAGCTCACGCAGCTGCGGGTTGTCGATCAGCTCCAGGCGCAGCAGTGAGGTGAACACGCGGAACGGGCTGACGTGCAGTGACTGCTCGTGCACGGCGCGGAAGGCAGTGGAATGCACAGGCACGCCGGCAGAGCTGAGGTCGTAGTAGCCAACCGGCTGCATGCCCATTACCGCGAACAGGCGGGCGATGGTTGCCAGTTCCTCGGCGGTGCCAACGCGGATGGCGCCATGGCGCTCGTGGTCCAGGCGCTCGATTTCGCCAGTCCAGCGCAGGGCCTGGGCGACCTCGGGCTGTTGGGCCATGACCTGCTGGTTGATTTCGCTCACCAGCTCCAGCAGCGTGCCGTACAGCGGCACTTCCTGTTTGTACATGAGCGACATGGCGGCAGAGAACTGCGCGCGAATGCTGTCGGGGCTGACGAAATCATGGGCGGGCATCGCTAGCTTCCTGGTTAGGTTTGGACGCTTACATGAAAGCTGGGAATGCACTTGGCTCACAAGCGAAAAAAAGTGAGCGTGTCATTCCTTTTTTGATCGACCTCAGAACCCTTCGGGGCTAGATCCTTCAAGCCTGGAGCTGTTCGTGAATCCACTCCACCAGCGCCCGCACCTTGGGTACCTCCGCCGCATGCTCAGCATACGCCAGGTAATGCGCCCCGGTGCTGCGCATCGCATGGTTCCACGGCACCACCAGGCTACCGTCCGCCAATTCCTTCGCGGCCAGATAACGCGGCACCAATGCCACCCCGCACCCCGCCTGCGCCGCACTCAACGCCATATAGAACGTATCGAAGCGCGGGCCGTGGTAGGCGCTGACGCTCTGCAGGTCCTGCTCCAGGAACCATTCATGCCAGGCCTCCGGCCGCGATGTACTTTGCAGCAGTACCAGCTCGGCCAGCTCCTCGGCACCCCCAAGCTCACGCCCGGCCAGCAGCTCCGGCGCGCACACCGGCACCACTTCTTCGCGGAACAGTTCCACGCAGGTAGCCCCCGGCCAGGTGCCCTGGCCATAGAAGAACACCACGTCAGCCGAGCCCTGCAGCAGGGCGAACGGTTCCATCTCGTTACGGATATCCAGGTGGATATTGCTGTGCCGTTTGCCGAACCCCTTGAGGTGCGGGATCAACCAGCGCACGCCAAAACTCGGCTGAGTGGCTACCTTCAATATCTCGGTCTGCTCGCCGTAGGTGAGTACGTAGCGGCTGGACATGTCCACCTGGGTGAGGATTTTGTTGACCTCGGCCAGGTACAGGCTGCCGGCTGGGGTTAGCTGCAAGCGCCGGCGGATGCGCAGGAACAGGTGATGGCGCAGCATGTCTTCCAGCTGCGCCACTTGCTTGCTGACGGCGCTCTGGGTGAGGTGCAGTTCTTCGGCGGCACGGGTAAAGCTCAAATGGCGGGCTGCAGCTTCAAAGCACTGCAGGGCGGTCATGGAGGGCACCAGGCGTTTGGACATAGTGGTCTCTGCGGCTCAAATCATTACCTGGCGGAATGATATGCGGAATAAAGGTCGTTTGTTGTACTCATGTGATCGGATTAATACTGATCCACATCATTTTTCCACCCCATCACCGATGTAGGAGATGCACAAATGGTTGCTGGATTGCTCGAGCGCCTTGGCGTTGCCGCCGAGGCTTACACCCAGGGCGACTACCCTGTTCACACGCCGATCGACGGCAGCCAGATCGCCTCGGTGAAACTGCTCGGCAAAGCCGAGACCATCGCCCGCATCGATCAGGCCCAGAGCGCCTTCGAAGCCTGGCGCACTGTGCCGGCCCCACGCCGTGGCGAGCTGGTGCGTCTGTTTGGCGAAGTGCTGCGTGAACACAAGGCCGACCTCGGCGAGCTGGTCTCGATCGAAGCCGGCAAGATCACCCAGGAAGGTCTGGGTGAAGTCCAGGAAATGATCGATATCTGCGACTTCGCCGTCGGCCTGTCGCGCCAGCTCTACGGCCTGACCATCGCTTCCGAGCGCCCGGGCCACCACATGCGTGAAACCTGGCACCCGCTGGGCGTGGTCGGTGTTATCAGCGCCTTCAACTTCCCGGTTGCCGTGTGGGCCTGGAACACAGCCCTGGCCCTGGTGGCCGGCAACTCGGTGGTATGGAAGCCGTCCGAGAAGACTCCGCTGACCGCCCTGGCCTGCCAGGCGCTGTTCGAAAAAGCCCTGAAAGCCTTCGGCGACGCTCCGGCTGGCCTGGCGCAACTGGTCATCGGCGGCCGTGAAGCCGGCGAAGCCATGGTCGACGACCCGCGCGTACCGCTGGTCAGCGCCACCGGCAGCACCCGCATGGGTCGCGAAGTCGGCCCGCGTGTGGCTGCCCGCTTCGGCCGCAGCATCCTCGAACTGGGCGGCAACAACGCCATGATTCTGGCCCCGAGCGCCGACCTCGACCTGGCCGTGCGCGGCATTCTGTTCTCTGCGGTAGGTACCGCCGGCCAGCGCTGCACCACCCTGCGCCGCCTGATCGTGCACCGTTCGATCAAGGACGAAGTGGTTGCCCGCGTCAAAGCCGCCTACGGCAAAGTACGCATCGGCGACCCACGCAAGGACAACCTGGTTGGCCCGCTGATCGACAAGCTGTCGTTCGACGCCATGCAGGGCGCGCTGGCCAAGGCCCGCGACGAAGGTGGCCAGGTGTTTGGTGGTGAGCGTCAGCTGGCCGATCAGTACCCGAACGCCTACTACGTGTCGCCAGCCATTGCCGAAATGCCGGCGCAAAGCGACGTGGTACGCCACGAAACCTTCGCCCCGATCCTCTACGTACTGGCCTATGACGACTTCGAAGAGGCCCTGCGCCTGAACAACGAAGTGCCACAAGGCCTGTCGTCGTGCATCTTCACCACCGACATTCGTGAAGCCGAGCGCTTCCAGAGTGCTTCGGGGAGCGATTGCGGTATCGCCAACGTCAACATCGGCACCAGCGGCGCTGAGATCGGCGGTGCGTTCGGTGGCGAGAAGGAAACCGGCGGTGGTCGTGAGTCGGGCTCGGATGCCTGGAAAGGCTACATGCGTCGCCAGACCAACACTGTGAACTACTCGCGTGAACTGCCGTTGGCGCAGGGTATCGTGTTCGACTGATGTATTGATGTTGCATGGCCGGGGGCCTGGCCCCCGGTTCGCGGGGCAAGCCCGCTCCCACAGGATCTCCGCTGGCCTTCAGGCCTGTGTGGTCCCTGTGGGAGCGGGCTTGTCCGGCGAATGGGCGGCAGCGCCGCTCCAACCGCTACAAGAACAACACTGCTGGAGCCGGCCATGTCCGAACTGCGTCAACAATGCTTGTGGGAACACGTCAGCAAACCGACCGTCGCCGCCCAGGCCCTGGCCGGTGAGCACAAGGCCGATGTCTGTGTGATCGGCGGCGGTATTACCGGCCTGTCGGCGGCCATCCACCTGCTCGAACAGGGCAAGTCAGTGATCCTGCTGGAGGCCTGGAAGATCGGCCACGGTGGCTCCGGGCGCAACGTCGGCCTGGTCAACGCCGGTACCTGGATCCGCCCCGACGACGTCGAGGCCACCCTTGGCCAGAAGCAGGGCAGCCGCCTGAACAAGGTGCTTGGCGAAGCCCCGGCTGAAGTGTTCGCCATGATCGAGCGGCTCGGCATCGACTGCCAGGCCCAGCACAAAGGCACGCTGCACATGGCGCACAACGCCACCGGCATCGCCGACCTCGAGGCCCGCCACGAACAATGGCGTCGCCGCGGTGCCGACGTGGAGCTGCTGACCGGCGCCCAATGCCAGGAATACTGCGGTACCAACAAGATTTCCGCCGCGCTGCTCGACCGCCGCGCCGGCACCATCAACCCGATGGGCTACACCCAGGGCCTGGCAGCTGCCGTGGCACGCCTGGGTGGCAAGCTGTTCCAGCAGTCCTCGGTCGAAGGCCTGGAGCGTGATGGCGACGCCTGGCGGGTGAAGACGGCACGTGGCTCGGTGCGCGCCGACAAGGTGGTGATTTCCACTGGTGCTTACACCGAAGGCGACTGGAGCAACCTGCAGAAGCAGTTCTTCCGCGGCTATTACTACCAGGTGGCGTCCAAACCGCTGCAGGGTGCGGCGGCCGACAAGGTGCTGCCACACGGGCAAGGTTCTTGGGACACCCGCACCGTGCTCAGCAGCATCCGCCGTGACGACCAGGGCCGCCTGCTGCTCGGCAGCCTGGGCCGAGTCGACAACAAACCGTCCTGGTTCGTGCGCAGCTGGGCTGACCGCATCCAGAGTCATTACTACCCGGAGCTGGGCAAGGTCGAGTGGGAAATGCACTGGACCGGCTGCATCGACTTCACCCCCGACCACCTGATGCGCCTGTTCGAGCCGGCGCCTGGGCTGGTGGCAGTGACCGGGTACAATGGGCGCGGCAATACCACCGGCACCGTGATTGGCCGGGCGTTTGCCGAGTTCCTGCTGAAGGGTGAGGCGGACAGCCTGCCGATTCCGTTTTCGCCGATGAGCGGCGTGAGCGCGCCTTCTCTACGGACGGCGTTCTATGAGTCTGGGTTCTCGCTGTACCACGCGGGGCAGTGCCTGAGGGTTGTGTTGTAAGTACTGGCCTCTTCGCGGGCACGCCCGCTCCCACAAGAACCCCATAGGTTTCAGCATCTGCGCGATCCCTGTGGGAGCGGGCATGCCCGCGAAGAGGCCGGCGCAGACTTACTTGTGCAGCCAGCTGAGGAAGCCGCCTTTCTTGATCAAGGTCGGCTTTTGCAGCAACAACGACTCCCGGCTCTGCCGCCGGAACCGCTGCAATTTGCTCAGCGCCGTCTGCACGTCGCCACGCTGCTGCAAACAGGTCTTCACCTGTTCCTTGTCGATCCGGTACAGCACGCAACTGGTCAGCGTACGGAACTCGGCAAACGAATTGTCTTCGTCGATGATCCCCTCGACCCCCAATACCTCCCCCGGTCCCATGCGCCCGGCTTCCAGCAGCTGCTCGCCATCGCGCACCGATGCCGACACCACACCGCTGCCAATCACCAACAAATGATCGGAATGCTCACCCACGCCGAGGATCACCTGGTCCGCCAGGTACTCCACTGCGGTCATGCGCTGGCTCAACGCATCCCGTTCCTCATCGCTCAGCGAGCGGAACACCCGCACTTCGTCCAGGACCTCGCGCTGGCGGCTGCGCGCAGGCAGGGTCAAGTCGACGTTCCACATCACCCCGCTGGCCTCCAGGTGGCGGTGCGCCAGGTCGAACAGCTGGTTGCGCGTTTCGGTCTTGCGTGCAGCCTCGGCAATGAAGCCACTGGCTTCGTATTCCACAGACTCCAACGTGGACGTTTTCACCGATACCTTGGCCGCAGGTGAGGCGAGCAGGGCAGTTGTGCCCTGCAAGGCCTTTTCCAGCGCATCGAATACCTTCCTCGGGCGCACCTTGGCCGGTACCACGACGCTGATGGCCACGCCGTGGCGGTCGGCCGGTCGGCTGTGGTTGAGCAGCTTGGCCTTGGCCGCTACCGAGTTGGGAATGACCGCCAGGCTGCCGGTGCCGGTAATCATGCGCGTCGCCCGCCAGTCGATATCCACCACCTTGCCTTCAGTCCCGTCGATCGAGATCGAATCGCCAATCTGATAGGGCCGCGTGGTATTCAGCACGATGCCGCTGAACACATCTGCCAGGGTGCTTTGCAGGGCCAGGCCGATAACGATGGCCATCACCCCGGACGTGGCCAACAGGCCCTTCACCGGCAGTTGCAACACATAGCCTGCGGCCGCGACCACGGCGGCGAGGAAGATCAACGCGCCTAGCACATCCCGCAGCAAGCGCCCGCCATGGCTGCCACGGGCTACCAGCAGCAGGCCGAATACCACGGTTACCGTGCGCGCGCCGAACAGCCACCAGCCAATCGTCAGCACCGTGGCCATCAAATTGCGGGGAACATCGTCGGGCCAAGGAGGCGGTTGCAGCGGGCTCATGCCGGCGGCCACCAGCACCGAGCTGAACAGCAGGAAGATCACCAGGCGCGCGCTGATGCGCCAGGCATGGCGCTGGATGGGGATGACTTGCCAGAGCACAAGGTCGAGCAGGATGAGGGTAGTGCCGAGCAACAACGGGGACGACTGGATGAACGCCAGCATGGTGGTCTCGGGGGTGAGGAGAGGGCTGTGGGTAGTAATAGAGCAGGTTTGCCGGGCAGGCAATGCAAGCCTGTGCTGGCCCCTTCGCGGGCGTGCCCGCTCCCACAGGTAAAGCGCTGGTTTTGAATCTTGTGCGATCTCTGTGGGAACGGTCGAGCCCGCGAAAAGGCCAGCAAAACCAACGCCAATCTATCGTTCCTAAAACAGAACGCTAAAGCCAAAAACCGCTATCTACCGCTCCAAAGGTGATGGTTTTAATCTTCTCCCATCAACGCGAAACACCCAACTTACTGAACATCAAAACCCTTAGGAGCTACCCCCATGAACAACTTCAAATACAACCGCCTGAACAAAGACGACGCCGCCGTACTGCTGGTTGACCACCAGGCGGGCCTGCTGTCCCTGGTCCGCGACATCGAGCCGGACGCCTTCAAGAACAACGTGTTGGCCCTGGCCGACCTGGCCAAGTTCTTCAACCTGCCGACCATTCTTACCACCAGCTTTGAACAAGGCCCCAACGGCCCGCTGGTACCCGAGCTGAAAGCACTGTTCCCGGACGCCCCGTACATCGCCCGCCCAGGCCAGATCAACGCTTGGGACAACGAAGACTTCGTCAAGGCAGTGAAGGCCACCGGCAAGAAGCAGCTGATCATTGCCGGCGTGGTGACCGAAGTGTGCGTAGCCTTCCCGGCGCTGGCCGCCCTGGAAGAAGAGTTCGACGTGTTCGTGGTGACCGATGCCTCCGGCACCTTCAATGCCATGACCCGCGACGCCGCCCATGACCGCATGAGCCGTGCCGGTGCGCAACTGATGACCTGGTTCGGCGTGGCCTGCGAGCTGCACCGCGACTGGCGCAACGACATCGAAGGCCTGGCCGCGCTGTGCTCCAACCACATCCCGGACTACCGCAACCTGATGACCAGCTACAACGCCTTCAACGCCAACAAATAAGCGCAAACGCCGCGGGCACCGCCAATCGGTGCCCGCCCAGGGCAGCACACCTATCCAATCCAGCGCCCGTCCGCCGTTGCACAGTGGATGCGGGCAAGCTCATCCCAAGGAACGCCGATGAACACCGCACTCCATGACAACCGCGAAGTGGTGACCGTATGCCTGCAACACAAGGTGCTTGATAGCTCGCCGGGCACCCCGGCAGCGCAACCGCCGCGCTGGAAGCAGGCGCTGCTGACCTACCTGGTGATCTGCCCGATGACCATGGTCGTCCCGCAACTGCTGGCGCCGCTGTTCGCACGCTTCCCGCAGCTGGGCGGCGTGATCACCGGCAACCTGATCGTCAACCTGTTCGTCATCCTGCCCGTGGTGTTCTACATCATGCCTTGGGTAACCCGCCGCTGCGCCAACTGGCTGCGCGGCTGAGCCGACGCCTATACCTCGAAACGTTCAAGGAGATACCGTTATGAGCACGTTCGTTACCCGCGATGGCACGTCGATCTATTTCAAGGACTGGGGCAGTGGCAAGCCTGTGCTGTTCAGCCACGGCTGGCCGCTGGACGCCGACATGTGGGATTCGCAGATGGAATTCCTGGCCAGCCGCGGTTACCGCACCATCGCCTTCGACCGCCGGGGTTTCGGCCGTTCCAGCCAGCCATGGAACGGCTACGATTACGATACCTTTGCCGATGACATCGCCCAGCTGATCGAGTACCTCGACCTGCGCGAAGTCACCCTGGTGGGCTTCTCGATGGGGGGCGGTGACGTCAGTCGCTATATCGCCCGCCACGGCAGCGAGCGGGTGGCCGGGCTGGTGCTGCTGGGCGCGGTAACCCCAGTGTTCGGCAAACGTGACGACAACCCTGAAGGTGTCGACCTGTCGGTGTTCGAAGGTATCCGCGCCGGCCTGCGTGCCGACCGAGCGCAATTCATCGCCGATTTTGCCGCGCCTTTCTATGGCATCAACCATGGCCAGCAGGTGTCCCAGGGCGTGCAGACGCAGACGCTGAACATCGCGCTGATGGCGTCCATCAAGGGCACCCTGGATTGCGTGACGGCGTTCTCCGAAACCGACTTCCGCCCGGACATGGCCAAGGTCGATGTGCCGACCCTGGTGATTCATGGCGATGACGACCAGATCGTGCCATTCGAGACCACCGGCAAGCAGGCCGCAGAGCTGATTCGCGGGGCGGAGTTGAAGGTGTATGCCGGGGCGCCGCACGGTTTTGCAGTGACCCATGCGCAGCAGCTGAATGAGGACTTGCTGGCGTTCCTTCAGCGGTAATTGTGGGAAACATTCGCGGGTGAACCCGCTCCTACAGACATTCGCAGTCCCTTGTAGGAGCGGGTTTACCCACGAAGAGGCCGGCCCAGACAGCAAAAAGCTTGACCAGGGCTAACCTTCTTCAACCCACCGCACATCCATCCAAGCCCAAGCCTTGCATCAACCGGCATGCTTCGCAGTCCCCCTGCCGGCCCTCGTCGGAGAAGCCTATGTCCCAGGACCGCAACGACAAGACTCGTCGCCAGTTCCTCGCCACCAGCACCGTGCTCGGTGCCGCCGGCGCGCTCTGGTCCGCATTGCCCTTCACCGGCCAAGCCGGTTCCGCTCACGCATCCAGCCAAGGAGGTTCCATGACCGCCGACCTGATTCTGTTCAACGGCAAGCTGCACACCGTTGACCGCGAAAAGCCCACCGCGACCGCCGTCGCCATCAAGGACGGCCGCTTCGTCGCCGTGGGCAACGACGCCGAGGCCATGGCCCACAAGGGCGCCGCCACGCAAATCATCGACCTCAAGCAACGCACGGTGATTCCGGGCCTGAATGACTCGCACCTGCACCTGATCCGCGGTGGCCTGAACTACAACCTCGAACTGCGCTGGGAAGGCGTGCCGTCGGTGGCTGATGCCCTGCGCATGCTCAAGGACCAGGCCGCGCGTACGCCAACCCCGCAGTGGGTGCGGGTAGTCGGTGGCTGGAACGAATTCCAGTTCGCCGAAAAACGCATGCCCACCCTGGAAGAAATCAACCAGGCTGCGCCCGATACCCCGGTATTCCTGCTGCACCTGTACGACCGCGCGCTGCTCAACCGCGCTGCGCTCAAGGCCGTCGGCTACGACAAGAGCACCCCGAACCCGCCAGGTGGCGAAATCCAGCGTGACAAGTTCGGCAACCCGACCGGCATGCTGATCGCCCGCCCCAACGCAATGATCCTCTACGCCACCCTGGCCAAGGGGCCGAAGCTGCCGCTGGAGTACCAGGTCAACTCCACCCGCCAGTTCATGCGCGAACTCAACCGCCTGGGCCTGACCAGCGCCATCGATGCCGGCGGTGGCTACCAGAATTTCCCCGATGACTACTCGGTGATTCAGGCGTTGGCCGACAACAACCAGCTGACCGTGCGCATCGCCTACAACCTGTTCACCCAGAAGCCCAAGGAAGAGCTGGACGACTTCAAGAAGTGGACGTCCAGCGTGAAGCTGCACAGCGGCACCGACTTCTTGCGCCACAACGGCGCTGGCGAAATGCTGGTGTTCTCCGCCGCCGACTTCGAGGACTTCCTCGAACCGCGCCCGGACCTGCCGCAGACCATGGAAGAGGAGCTGGAGCCGGTGGTGCGCCACCTGGTCGAGCAACGCTGGCCATTCCGCCTGCACGCCACCTACAACGAGTCGATCACGCGCATGCTCGACGTGTTCGAAAAGGTCAACCGTGACATCCCGTTCAATGGCTTGCCGTGGTTCTTCGACCACGCCGAAACCATCACCCCCCAGAACATCGAGCGCGTGCGGGCGCTGGGTGGCGGTATTGCCATTCAGGATCGCATGGCCTTCCAAGGTGAGTACTTCGTCGATCGTTACGGCGCCAAGGCTGCCGAACAGACCCCGCCGATCAAGCGCATGCTCGACATGGGCGTGCCGGTCGGTGCCGGTACCGATGCCACCCGGGTGTCCAGCTACAACCCGTGGACTTCGCTGTACTGGCTGGTCAGCGGCAAGACCGTTGGTGGCATGGAGCTGTACCCGGAAGGCCTCAGCCGCGACACTGCTTTGCAGCTGTTTACCCAAGGCAGTGCCTGGTTCTCCAGCGAGCAAGGCAAGAAGGGCCAGATCAAGGTCGGCCAGCTGGCTGACCTGGCGGCGCTGTCGCTGGACTTCTTCAGCGTCGAGGAAGAGGCGATAAAGGGCATCGAGTCGGTGCTGACCATCGTCGACGGCAAAGTGGTGTATGCAGCGGGTGAATTCGATCGCCTCGGCCCACCACAGGTGCCGGTCTTGCCCGAGTGGTCTCCGGTGGCCAAGGTGCCGGGCCACTGGCGTGTGGGTACGCCGTCGCTGGCGGCGGCCGTGCACCAGTGCTCGGGACCGTGCGGGGTGCACGCACACAGCCATGACAAGGCGCGTAAATCGAGTGTTCCGGTCAATGACTTCCAGGGCTTCTGGGGGGCGCTGGGCTGTTCGTGCTTCGCCTTCTAAGCTGAGCTGATGTAAAGAGGGGGCCAAGATCTGGCCCCTTTTTTGTGTCTCAAGTGCCGGCCCTTTCGCGGGCAAAGGACAGCATCAAGGGTGACAGGCGCCTGAAGGGGAGGTGCTCATGTCAGAAGCTGCCTTTGAGTGGGTATTCGATGATCAGGTAGATGCGGTCGATGTCATCGCCGGCCTGGGCCTGGTTGGCACGGTGGCTGACGTGGGAGAACGACAGGCTCAGGTCCTTGGCGGCGCCCGACTGCACCACGTACTTCAGGTCGATGTCGCGTTCCCAGTGCTTGCCGCCGTCGCCGTACTGGTTCACGTACGCGCCGCCCGCCGATGCGTGGCTGCCGTCGATGCCACGGCCACTGACGTAGCGGCCCATCAGGCTCAGGCCAGGCATGCCGAAAGTGGCGAAGTTGAGGTCGTAGCGCAGTTGCCACGAGCGCTCGCCGGGCCCGTTGAAGTCGGCGTACTTGATCGAGTTGGCCAAGTAGATGGAATCGCCACCGACGAAGTCGAACGGGGTGTCGCCCTCGACCTTCTGGTAGGCCAGGCTCAGCGCCTGGGCGCCGAAACTGTATTTGGCCAGAAGGCTGTAGGCGAGGGTGTCGATTGCGCCCGCGCTGGCGTTGCCGGTGTCGCGGGTTTTGTACAGGTTGCCGTCCAGGCGCCAGTTGCCTTCAGCCAGGTTCAGGTTCAGGTAGGCCTGGCGCCAGGTGTCCTGCAACTGCCCGGCATACAGCGCGCCGCCGAACGGGCCTGCGGGCGCGAAGGTGGCGCCGGCCAGGCTGATTGCACGGTTGTGAGTGCTGGCGCCGTAGCCGCTGAAGTCGTCATGGGTAGAGCTGTTGTCCTGGTTGTTGAAGGCGGTGAAACGCCCGGCCTGGAGGCGCCAGCCGGGCAGGTCGGTGTTCTCCACGAGCCAGCCGGTGGCGTATTCGGGGTGCAGGCGTTTGTCGCCGGTATCGAATACCGGTGTTTCCACCATCATCTCGCCATAGCGCAGGCGGGTATTGCCCAGGCGAAGTTTGAGTGCGGCACCAGCGCTGGAATAGTCGGACTCGGCGCGGCCATCGCTGTCGCGTGGTAGCAGGCCGGTGCCGGCATGGCCGCGGCCGCCGTCGAGCTTGAGGCCGATAAAACCGTGGGCATCGATGCCCAGCCCAACAGCGCCCCCGATGAACCCGGAGCGTACCTCGCCGATGAAGCCTTGGGCCCATTCCTGGCGGTAGTTCTGGCCGCTGGCGGAAGGTGAGCGGAAGTCGCTGTGCAGGAAATAGTTGCGGCTGAGCAGCGACCAGCCGGGTTCATCGGCTTGGCTGAATGTGGGGCACAAGGCGAGCGTGGCGAGCAGGGCGCGGCCCGGTCCGTGAGTGGCGCGGATCATGAAGGCTCCGGGGGGGATGATCCGGGACTGTGGAGCAAGCGTAGGCCAGCGGTCTTGTAAGGGTGTGCTGGGGGGGTGTTTTACTTGTACCGGCCTTTTCGCGGGCGCGCCCGCTCCCACAGGTTCGCCACTGGCCCCGAGCCTTGTGCAACACCTGTGGGAGCGGGCATGCCCGCGAAGAGGCCGGCTCAGCCAGCCAGGCACTCATGCCATGTCGCTGATGGCGAACTCCTCAGCCAGATGATCGATCAGCGCTCGCACCGAAGGCAGCAACCCACGTCGCGATGGGAAGATCGCATGCACGATGCCGCAACGCGGGTGCCAGTCTGGAATCAGCTCAACCAGACGTCCTGCCGCCAGGTCCTCACGCACCGCCACCCGCGGCAAGTGTGCGATCCCCACTCCGGCTACCACGAAATGGCGCAAGGCAAACAGGTCATCAGTCACCATGCGTGGTGTATGCGGGATGACGATGCTGCGGCTGTTGTCCTCACCCTGGAACAGTTCCCACTGGTACTCGCGCTGGGCACTACCCCAATGCACGCTGGGTAGTGTGCCCAGCTGCTGAGGGTCAAACCCTTTGGGCAGTTGCGCCAGGTATTGAGGCTGGCCGACCAGGCACTGGGTGCTGTTGCTCAGCACCTTCATCACCATGTCGGTGTTCTCCAGCGGCGGAAAGCGCACCCGCAGAGCAATATCGAAGCCCTCGTGCAACAGGTCGACACGGCGGTTGGTACTTTCGATGAACAGCTCTACCTGCGGGTACTTGAGCATGTAGCGGGTCAGCATCGGCCCGACCCAGGAATTGAGCAGGGTGGTCGGGCAGCTGATACGCACCAGCCCGCGCGGTTCGCTGCGGTTGCGCTCGATGATCTCCGCCGCGCCTTCGGCCTCTACGCGCATGGCCAGGCAGCGGTTGTAGTAGGCCTGGCCGATCTCGGTGAGCGAGCAGTGGCGGCTGGTGCGGTGCAGCAGGCGTACGCCCAGGCGGTCCTCAAGGTCAGCGATACGCCGGCTGAGTTTTGATTTGGGCATGTCCAGCGCCCGCCCGGCCGGGGCGAAGCCACCGTGCTCCACGACCTGAGTGAAGTAGTAGAGAGAGTTGAGGTCTTCCAATGATCGGTCTCCGGTTATCTGTTGGCCTGTACCCGCGAAGGGGCCGGCAAGACCAACGCCAATCCATCGTTCATAAATCGGAACGCTAAAGCCAGATTCTGCTAACTACCGCCGCAAAGGTGATGATTTTAATCTGTGCCCATCAACGCGAAACACCCCGGATTGCTGAAAAATTCATAACCCTTAGGAGCACAGACCATGAGCAAATTCACCTACAACCGCCTGAACAAAGACGACGCTGCCGTACTGCTGGTCGACCACCAGGCTGGGCTGCTGTCGCTGGTGCGCGACATCGAACCGGACAAGTTCAAGAACAACGTGCTGGCGCTGGCTGACCTGGCCAAGTTCTTCAACCTGCCGACCATCCTCACCACCAGCTTCGAGCAAGGCCCTAACGGCCCGCTGGTGCCGGAACTGAAAGCCCTGTTCCCTGATGCCCCGTACATCGCCCGCCCAGGTCAGATCAACGCCTGGGACAACGAGGATTTCGTCAAGGCGGTGAAGGCGACTGGCAAGAAGCAACTGATCATTGCCGGTGTGGTGACTGAGGTCTGTGTAGCTTTCCCGGCCCTGTCGGCCCTGGAAGAAGAGTTCGACGTGTTCGTGGTGACTGATGCTTCCGGCACCTTCAACGAGATGACCCGCGATGCTGCGCATGACCGCATGAGCCAGGCGGGTGCCCAACTGATGACCTGGTTCGGCGTGGCCTGCGAGCTGCACCGCGACTGGCGCAACGATGTCGAAGGGCTGGCTGCACTTTGCTCCAACCACATTCCGGATTATCGCAACCTGATGACCAGCTATAACGCGCTGACTGCGGGTAAGTAACACTAAGTAACCTGATGGGTAGCCTCCCCTTGGGGCTACCGTTGACTTGATCGTAGAGTGTTGTTAGCGTTTGAACTGAGCGCGAAACCAGCTGCCATTCAGCGGTAAAAGCTGGCGTAGGAACCCCGTCGATGGCTGAATCATCAGCGTCGGGTGAGACCTCCACACCCCTGCTTGAGGGTGTGTATATGAATATCAAGCGCAAATACAGGGCCACTGGTGACAGTGGCCCTTTTCTTTTCTTGGCAGAAAATTGTACCGCTTGTAGAGCAGCAGCCCGTGGCGATGTTTGTTCAGTGCTTTTGCATCGCACTGCATGAAATTCCACAGCGTTTTGCCGTTGTCGAGGGTCACGATTACCAGCATCTGGCGCCTGGTTTCGTAGACGCCGATGAAGGCCAGCCTGAAAGTGTCATTGGTGTAAGCGACCTGCCATACCTCAAATGGTCCGATTAACGTATCCAGCGCTACCTTTACATAGCGTTCCCGGGCGTCCTGTCTCTTCTCGACGATGTGGTAGATACAGCTGCGCTGAATCCGGATGTCGCCCAGTGGGCTGCTGATGCTGACTACCTCAACGTTTTCGCTGTCCAAGCCCAGATGCCGTGCAGCAACCTCGACTGCAGCGTCATGCGAATCAGCAGGCGCTAGTTCTTCGATAGCCTGGGCGCGTAGTTCACGCGCAAGTGTTCTGAGGTCGGGTAATTGTTCGTCCAGCCAGGAGTTCTGGCCTTTCTTTTCGGCATTTTTCGCGGCTGGGCTGTTGGGGGTCAATGAAATACCTGACTGGGAACAGTCGCTGATGTGGCGGCGGCCAGGTAAGCCTATGGCGAAGGGGGCCCCCTAACAATCAGACGGAGGGTGACGCGTTGTGTAGGGTATTTCCGGCATTTGGGCAGAGCAGGCTAGTCATTGCAGCCTGCTCAGGGCTGATGTAAATCACTTCAACTTACTGGCTGTGACTCAATCCCATCCAGCAATGCCTCAACCAACCCTTCTGCCATTTCGAGTGCGTTCAGGTTGCTCCAGAACAGGCTCTTGCCTGTGTCATCCAGATGCTCCAAGGCTTTGTAGCCACAGTCGTAGGCGCCGCGCAGGTATTGGGCGACATGCACCAGGGCATCGTGGGCCGAGACGTCGGGGTTTACGGTGAACAATGGGGGATGGCCGGCATCGCAGCGGCTGAAAGAGCGTTGTGTGGTGTTGGGGAGGGGTGGATCCGGAACAATCTTTTTCATTGCAGTAAGCTCTCTAGGTTGTACTGCAACCATCCGTTTCCACGCGAAGGGTGGCAGTTGTACGCGGGGTGGAAAACCGGTGAGAGGCAACCCGGTAGGCCATACGGCCTCCCGCGCACAACTGCCATTGAAGACAGCACCTCAGACCGAGACGGGTTTCCACACCCGATCGCTGAACCGACAGCGACCCGGTTAGCCTAGAGAGCAGGCCTTCCCCGGACAATCAGACGGGCGTCGACACGGTGTGTAGGATAAATCCTTGGGATTGGCGTGAACGTAGGAAATGGTTCGCGGGGAAGTAGGACCCAGCTGAGAATTAGACGATTTTGTGATGGTTTTTGTGTGTTCGCGTAATGGCAGCGAGGTGATCGTCAGGAGGTTGCGGATGGCCTCCAGGTGCCTGGCGGTAGTTTTTGGGCGCCCATGAGATCGAGCGCAGCTCGCGATGCGCCGCGCGGGCGGCGCCCGATCTCACACGCACTACAACCCTCAAGACATGCGCCACAAGCCCTCAATCCGCATCCGAATCAAATAACCTTTCCAACTCCACCCGCGCCTCCTTGGCCGTCTGCATCACCTTGGCCCGGTCATCACGCACTTGCCCCTGGGCCTCCAGCACCTCTTCGTCATGCTGGGTAAACCGCGCAATGCGGTCCGCCGCCTGCTCATCGCTCAAGCCCAACCCCACCAGCGCCCGGCGGGTCATTTCCAGGCTGGAGTAGAACGTTTCGCGAATCGGCTCGGCACCCACATCCACCAACTTGTGCACATGCTGGCGGTTACGCGCCCGGGCCAGCACCTTCAGGTGTGGGTACAGGCGCTTCACCCGTTCGGCGGTATGAATGGCGGCTTCTGGGTCATCAATGGTGATGATGAAATACTCCGCTTCACCCACCTTGGCGGCGTGCAGCACCTCCGGGCGCAGCGGGTCGCCGTAGAACACTGGCACCTGTTCGAACATGCGGGTCATCTCGATCGTGTCCACCGAGGTTTCCAGGGCAATGAACGGGATCTTCTGAGCCCGCAGGATGCGCGCGACGATCTGGCCCATGCGGCCCATGCCGACGATCACCACCCGTGGCGTATCCGTGCGGATCTGCTTGTACTGCTCGGGTACCTCACGCGCCGGCTGTGGGCGCTTGAGGGCGCGGGCGCAACCAATCATCAGCAGCGGGGTAATGGCCATCGACAGGGTGATGGTCATCAGCAGCAGGTCGTAGGTCTGGGTGTCGAACAGGCCCTGGTCCTTGCCCAGCTTGAACACCACGAAAGCGAACTCGCCACCGGCCGCCAGCACCATGCCCAGGCGCAGCGCGCTGGCGCCGCTCAGGCCTCCCGCCAGGCGGCCGACGCCCACCAGCAGTACCAGCTTCACCGCCACCAGCAGCAGGGTCAGGCCCAGCACCACCAGTGGCATTTCCAGCAGCAGGCGCAGGTTGGCGCCCATGCCGACACTGATGAAGAACAACCCGAGCAGCAGGCCCTTGAATGGCTCGATCTGTGACTCCAGCTCGTGGCGGTATTCCGAGTCGGCCAGCAGCAGGCCGGCGAGGAAGGCACCCAGAGCCATGGAGATGCCAGCTTCCTCCATCAGCCAGGCGGTGCCGATCACTACCAGCAGCGCGGTGGCGGTAGACACTTCCGGCAGGCCGGTGCGGGCAACGGTGCGGAACACCGGGCGCAGCAGGTAGCGGCCGCCGATGATTACCACGGCGATGCTGGCGAATACCTTCAAGCCGTGTTGCAGGCTGTCGCCGTGGCTGGTCTCCGGGCCGCTGGCGGCCAGCAGTGGTACCAGGGCGATCAGCGGAATGGCGGCAATGTCCTGGAACAGCAGGATGGCGAACGCCAGGCGGCCGTGCGGTGCATTGAGCTGCTTGCTCTCAGCCAGGCTCTGCAGGCCGAGGGCGGTGGATGACAGGGCCAGGCCCAGGCCGAGCACGATGGCTGCTGGGAGCGTCTGGCTGAAGCCGAACAGGGCAATGGCACCGATCAGCGCGCCGGTCAGCAGCACCTGGGCGGTGCCAACGCCGAACACCGACTTGCGCATCAGCCACAGGCGCTTGGGCGACAACTCCAGGCCAATGATGAACAGCAGCAGGACCACGCCCAGCTCGGAAATGTGCGCCACGCTTTCGGTATCGCGGATCAGGCCGAGTGCTTGCGGGCCGATGACCACGCCGGCCAGCAGGTAACCGAGCACCGCGCCCAGTTGCAGGCGCTTTGCCAGGGGGACGGCGAGGACTGCGGCGAGCAGAAAGATCACCGCGGTTTGCAGAAGGCTGCCTTCGTGTGGCATTGGCTCGTACTCCATGAGCTGCCGGGGCAGCGTTCGAACAGTTTGACGGACAATTCTGAGGGGCGGGGTGGCGCCAGACAATCGTCTGACGGGAAGAAACATTGTCCTGGTCAGGGTGACAATCGGTGCCGTCCATTACCTGGGCACGCTCGCGAAAAAGCAGCGCTAATCCGACTGTTCACCGCCACCAAACTGCGCCCGATACTGCGCTGGCGTCATGCCAATCCGCTCGCAGAATACCTTGCGCATGTGCCGGTCACTGCCGAACCCACACTGCGCCGCCACCACCTTCATCGGCAGGTCACCGCATTCGAGCAGCTTGCGCGCGCGATCGATGCGCGCATTCTGCAGGTACTGCAGCGGTGTAATGCCCACCTCACGCTGAAACGTCCTGGCAAAGTTGCGCCCGCTCATGGCCACCAGGTCGGCCATCTTCTGCACGGTGAACACCTGCTCGATATGGTCGACGATGTATGCCTGCACCCGGGCAATCGGTGAATCATCGCGTGGTATCGCCGCCAGCAGGGGCCCATAGGGTGTCTGCCCACCCTGGCGATGGCGGGCGACCAGCAGCACCTTGGCCACTTCCAGGGCCAGCGCCTTGCCGTGGTCTTCAGCGACCACCGCCAATGCCAGGTCGATGCCTGCGGTGATTCCGCCCGAGGTGATCAGGCAGCGGTCGATGACATAGATCTGCTCGGTTTCTACCTTGGCCTCGGGAAACGCCTGCGCCAGGCGCTCGACGTAGTTCCAGTGAGTGGTGCAGCGATAGCCATCCAGCAGCCCCGCCCTGCCCAGCAGGAATACCCCGGTGCAGATGGCACCAAAGCGTCTGGCACTGCGCACCGCCTGCGGCAGCCACCGCTCCAGCCCAGGCAGGGCGACGTCATAGGCGCCTGGGCCGCCCGGTACCAGCAACAGATCCACGCCTGCGGGCAGTGCCTCCAGGCGCAGGTCGGCCAGGACGTTCAGGCCGCACGAACCGCGGATCGCCTGATGGCCCTCGGCTACGGTGAGCAATCGGTACTGCTTGTCTTCAGGCAAGAACCGGTTGGCAATGGCAAAGGCGTCCATTGGCCCGGTCACGTCCAGCAACAGCACATCGTTGAACAGCACCATGGCCACGGTTCGATGAGCGCGATTTTCCTGCATACCTCATAACCCCAAGTGTCCTGAGCACGCATCTTAGGGCAGCGCTGCACGATTAAGAACAATTCAGCTTTGGCTCAGGACTTTGTCATGAGCCAGGGGCGAGACTTTTCTCACTGAACAGGAGAGTCGTCATGCCCCCTGGGACACCCCAACCACCGCTGCAAGCCCCTGGTGCGTTGACGCCAGCGCGCTTGCGCCAGGCCAAGGAGCTGATGCTGCGCAGCTCGCTGTCGATCATCGAGATCGCTGGCGTGTGCAACCTCACCCGCAGCCATTTTTCCCGCGCCTTCAAGGTCAATACCGGCCTATCGCCCCAGGCGTGGCGCCTGCTGGCACGTATGGAAAAGGCCAAGCGCCTGCTCGCGACCGAGGCGCCGATCACCCACGTCAGCCTGGAGTGCGGCTTTTGCGACCAGGCCCATTTCACCCGCGCCTTCAGCCGCCTGGTCGGCCAACCGCCGAACGCCTGGCGCCAGGCGCACGCCATTCCTTAAGCCGAAGCTATCCTCTGGTATACCCCCTTGCGGGCAGTGCCGGCCGCTTTCCCAACCCAAGGAGTCACCCCGATGAGCCAACCCGATTACAAGCGCCTGAACAAAGACGACGCCGTGGTCCTGCTGGTGGATCACCAGACCGGCCTGATCTCGCTGGTGCAGGACTTCTCACCCAACGAATTCAAGAACAACGTGTTGGCCCTGGGCGACCTTGCCAAGTTCTTCGGCCTGCCAACCATCCTCACCACCAGCTTCGAGCAGGGCCCGAACGGCCCGCTGGTGCCCGAGCTGAAAGAGATGTTCCCGGACGCCCCCTACATCGCCCGCCCTGGCCAGATCAACGCGTGGGATAACGAAGACTTCGTCAAGGCGATCAAGGCCACTGGCCGCAAGCAACTGATCATCGCCGGGGTGGTCACCGACGTGTGCGTGGCGTTCCCGACCCTGTCGGCATTGGCGGAGGGTTTTGAAGTATTCGTGGTCACCGATGCCTCGGGCACCTTCAACGAAACCGTGCAGCAGGCGGCGTGGGTGCGCATGACCCAGGCGGGTGCGCAGATGATGAACTGGTTCTCGGTGGCGTGTGAGCTGCACCGCGACTGGCGCAACGACATCGAAGGGCTGGGCAACCTGCTGTCGCAGCGTATCCCCAACTACCGCAACCTGATGAACAGCTACACGGCGTTGACCTCACGGTGATTCAACCCTGTGCCGGCCGCTTTGCGGTCTTATCCGCGAACAGGCCGGCCCAGGCTACGAATGACTCACCGGCAGACTGAAACGAATCCGGCATCCACCCAGCTCCGACACCAGCGCCTGCAGTTCTCCACCATGGGCCTGCACCACCGAACTGCAAATCGCCAGCCCCATGCCCATGCCACTGCTCTTGGTGGTGTAGAACGCCCCGAACACCCGTTCCCGTTCCTCGGGCGGGATCCCCGGCCCGTTGTCGTCCACGCAGATTTCCACCCGCTCTCCAGCCTGTGCCGAGGCAATCCGCAGCACGCCATTGCTGCGATACCCTGCCAACGCCTCCAGGCCATTGGTAATCAAGTTGAACACCAGCTGCTGCAACTGCACCGGGTCGGCCATCACGCTGACCCCTGCCTGTAGCTGCGTCTGCACGTCCACTGCACCTCTGGTGGCATCGGCGGATGTCAAACGCACGACCTCGCGGATCAGCTCGTCCAGCTTCACTGCCTTCAGTTGCATCGGTGACTGCCGGGCCAGCGAGCGCAGCGCCCGCACGATGTTGGCGGCACGCTCACTGTCGTTGCGGATGTCCTCCAGGCCGGCAATCGCTTCGTCCAGGTTGGGCGTTGCGCGTTTCAGCCAACGCAGGCTGGCAGCGGCATTGGCGGTGATGCCCAGCAGCGGTTGGCTGATCTCATGGGCAATCGATGCCGACAGCTCGTTCATCACTTGCAGGTGCGCCGTGCGCGCGAGCTCTGCACGCGAGTGGCGCAGTTCTGCCTCCATCTGCGCGCGGCTCTGGTTGTCTTCGGCCAGGCGTGTATAGAACTTGGCCGTCTGCAGCGACACAGCTGCCTGCGATGCAAGGATTTCCAGCATGGCCAGGCGCTGGCTGCCGAACAGGTTGGGCACCAGCCGGTTTTCCAGGTACACCAGGCCGATCAGCACCCCCTGGATCACCAGAGGCAGGCACAGTACCGAGCGAGCGTTGCGTAAGTTCAGTTCCTGGCGAAAAGCCTCGGGGCAATCGCTTTGGGCATCATTAAGCACCAGTGGCTTGCGCGTGCGCATGGTGGTGTTGATGACCGACAGCGGTGCCTGGGTCATGAATTTCTGGCAGTTGTCCATGCTCACATGCAGCCCGGCATCGTCGATGAACGCAAGGGCGGCCATCTGGAATTCGGCGCCACTGACGATCAGCAACGCACCATGGTCGGCGCCGGAATGCTGGGTCAGGTTGCCCATCAGGCTTTCGATCAGGCCCTCAAGCAGCACCTCTTCGGACAACGCCCGTGCGGCTTGGATACCGGCCTCAAGGTCTAGCCTGGCCTGGTGGGTGGCACGCTGGGTCTCCTGGATTGGCTG
Organism: Pseudomonas sp. DCB_BI; assembly: GCF_026240995.1. Classification (NCBI taxonomy): domain Bacteria; kingdom Pseudomonadati; phylum Pseudomonadota; class Gammaproteobacteria; order Pseudomonadales; family Pseudomonadaceae; genus Pseudomonas; species Pseudomonas sp. DCB_BI. The sequence goes on from NZ_JAPFCG010000003.1 coordinate 52,173, forward strand.
GGTCCGCAGAAACGGGTGCAGTGTCTCCAGTTGGTGCACCTTGCCGGTTGCGCCCCAGATATGAAAGCAGTCCCGCGCGATGCGCAGGTGCAGGTTGGCGCCGGAAATCAGGCCGCTGGGGATGCACACTTCAGCCAGTTGCTCGTGGGCCAGCGCCTGTTCATGGATGAAACCGGCGGCGGTGGCGGCGATCTGCGCCTGGTCGAAGCAGCGGATGGCTGCCAGCCCGTCGCCCTCGAGCTTGGCGATGACCCCTTCGATCAGCAGCAGCTTGTTGCGGAACGTGACCGGGTTGAAGCCTGCCCAGTGCACGAAGCGCTCACGCAGGGCCTGCAGTTCACGCAGCTTGTCGGCAAGGCTGCCGGGGGCTTCAGGGCTGCCCAGGGCCAAGCCGCGGAACAGGTGAAAGTCGGCCAGGTTGATATGCGCCGGCGCGGCCCAAGTGTAATCGCCTGCCAAGGTCAGGTTGCGCATGGCCTGCGGGTGGTTGCCCAGGTAGAAGGCGCACATGCCGGCAAACAGGTGCTGGAAGAACCGTGTGGTGGGCGAGTTCGAGGGCGCAGCTGAAACCGGGCAGGGCATGCCGCCGAGGCTGGCAACGAACGCTTGCTGGGCCAGCAGGATTTGTTCGACATCGTGGTAGCCATGGCGGCGCACGGTAGCCAGGCCTTGTGCTATTTCATCGTCCACCTCCGGCAGGTAGCGGCCCATGATCAACGAGTCGGAAACCAGGTGGTTACAGGCATGGCAGCTCATCGCCAGGTCACCGCTCAGGTGCGCCGAGTCGACAGCCTCCAGGGCTGTGCGGCGGGCCAATTCCATGGGTGAAGTCCAGGCGCTGACCTGGTCCAGGGCCAGTAGGGCGCTGCTCAGGTCTGCCTCCAGGCCGTGGCGCTCGATCAGTTTGAGCGCCGCCAGGCAGCATGCGTGGCCATCGTGGTAGGTGCCGAAGCGTTCGGCGCACAGCACCCCGTACCAGGCCAGGCCGTAGGCACTGCCTGGGGCAACACCGTGCAACAGCGAAAGCTCCATGAGCTTGGCCAGGTGCAGGAAGCACAGGTCGTCCTGCACCAGGAATGAGCACGACAGGGTGGCCAGCAAACCCATTGCCAGGGCCACTTCTTCCGAGTCGGTGCGGGGCAGCGACTCCAGGCAGTGACGGCCTTTTTGCTCGATCAAGGCTTGCACGCGGGCATGGCTGGCAGCCACCTGTTGCGGGTCTAGTCCCGGCGCCAGGCAGATACCCAGCATCTGCAGGCCGCACAGTGCACTATCAATGGCTGCCTGATAGTCGCCCCGCAGAGTATCAAGGCGAGCCTGCAACTGGCACACCCTGGCCCGCTCCAGCATTGAGCGTGCGCGCTGGCGGCATTCGCCGAGCCGGGCCTCGGCGGCGGCCATGCGCGACAGCTGCAGCTCGCACTCCGCCGCCATGCTGGCGATGGCAAAGCCAAGTGTGGCGCGGTTTTCCAGCGTGCTGCCGTGGTCAAGCAGTTGTTCGGCTGTGCGCAGATACCCGGCGGCCTGCTCATGGGCGCCGCTGTCACGCGCACGCAGTGCGGCTTCGGGTAAAAGCTGCAGGAAGACTGCGCTGTCATCCGCGGCAAACCCGCGTGGGCTGGCGCGTTGCAGCTGGTGGGCGATCTCGAACGGCAGCTGCTGCACACGTTCTGGCCAGGCCCGGAGCATGGCCAGGGCAATGCGCGCATGCAACGATTCGCGCTCGTGCACCGGCGTCAGTTGATAAGCCGCTTCCATGACCCGGTCATGAACGAAGCCCAGGCCGTCCTGGCTCGACAGCAGGAAACCCGCGCCAATCAGAGCCTGCAACGGATCGCCCAGGGGTTTTGCGAGGACCCGCTGCAACACGCGTTCATCACATCGACTGCCCGCTGCGCTGGCAACGCGCAGCACGTCGCGCTGCGGCGCGGGCAGGCGCGCCAGGCGGTGGATCATCAGGTCTGCGACATTGTCAGAGTAGCGGTGCCGGGCCACTGCCTTCAGGCACCATGACCAGCGCATGGCCTGGGTATCGAAGGTGAACAGCTGGTCCTCGACCATGGCCCAGAGAATCTGGTGGATGAAGAATGGGTTGCCTGCCGTTTTGGCATGTACCTGCTCGGCCAGTTGCCACGCCGGGCCGGGGTCGACGTGATAGCGTTCCACGATCAGCTCGGCCACTGCACCCACGGCCAAGGGGCGCAGGTTTAGGGTGGTGCTGCGCACCGAGGTGGGGACGGCAAGTGGCGCGTTGCCGTCATTGTGCCGGGCAAAGATCAGCAGCAGGTTATCGGGCATGTTGGCCAACAGTTGTGCCAGCAACTGCCGAGAGGCGTCATCGACCCACTGCGTGTCATCGAGGAACAGCACCAGCGGCAGGCCAGGGCGGCTGAACACCTGGAAAAATTCCACGACTGCGCGCAATTCTTTCTGCAATGCCAGGCGTGTGGGTTTGGCTGGCAGGTCAGGCAGTGGGCCGACAACCAGCTGCAGGTCTGGCGCCAGCTTGCCAAGCAAGCGGCCGTGGCCTTTGATGCGGCGCAGGATGTCACGCCGCAGGGTGTCGAGATCCTGGCTGTTCTTGGCCAGCAGTTGGGTGGTCAGCGCGCCGAGGATTCCCACCCAGGGCGCGTAGGGTGCAGCCTGGGTCAGGCTGTTGCATTTGCCGACGGCCCAATACCCTTCGGCATTGGCCTTGAGTGCCGCCTCGACCAGGCTCGACTTGCCCATGCCGGCGGCGCCGTTGATATGCAGCACTTGTGGCTTACTGTCGCGGCGCATGCCCTTGAGCAGCAGGGCGATGGCCTTCTGCTCTGCACCGCGGCCATACAGGCGGCTGTCATTGGCGGCAACCGGGTCGGCGCAACCTGGCTCGAAAGCCGCCATGTGCCCGCTGTCAGCCCATTGCCGCTGGCAGTAGGCCAAGTCCACCGCCAGCGCGTGGGCGCTCTGGTAGCGGGCGCCCGGCTCTTTGGCCAGGGCCTTGCTCAACACTCTGCTCAGTGGCTGCGGCACCTTGCTGTCCACTTCGCAGGCCGCCCTTGGCTGTACACCGGCATGTAACTGGCGCCAGTGCTGGGTGTCGCGCCCTGCCAGCGGCAGCTCGCCGAGCAGCAGCTGGTAGAGAATTGCACCCAGCGCATAAATATCACTTCGCTGGTCGCTGGTGCTGCCGTGCGGGCAGACTTGTTCGGGGGCCAGGTAGGTCCAGTTACCGAGCGGCGTGCCCTGTTCGCTGATCAGCTGCGTGGGGGTAGCGCGGAAGCAGCCCAACCGCACCCGCTGGTTACCCTGCAAATACACATGTGCTGGCTGAAGGGCACCGTGAAGCACATTGCGTTTGTGGGCCTGGGCCAATGCAGTCGCAGCGTTCACCGCGATGTCGAGAAATGGCTCAAGGGCCAGCGGGCCTTCGGCTAGCAGGTCGGCGATGCAGTGGCCGGCCGGGTACACCAACAGTGGGCCTTCGGCTGAACGCACGAACGCGCAGGGGATTACGGCCCATTGCGGGTCCAGCTCCAGCCGGTAGTCGCGCTCCAGGCGCTGACAGGCGGAGGGGGCCTCAAGCGGCGCGCGCACTGCGACCCAGGTTTGCTGGGTAGCGGGGTCGCACAGACGAAAGTAGCTGAGCTCGCCTTCCTGCCCCAATGCAGTGATGTCGCAGCGGTTCAGCCAGCCCTCGTCGACGGACTGATCGTAATCCAAAGGCCTGTGGGCAAGGCGTTCATCAAGCATATGGCACCCCCTGCTAGCGACATCCCGAGCCGCGAGTATACGCAGCGGGCCCAGTGCGGACGCGGGTTACAGCCCGCTTGGCAGGAACGGGGACGCTGTTGTCCGTTATCGCCCCCTGGCCTGTGCCTGGCGCTTGTATAGTGCAGTGGCCAACCTATCCCTCGGGATAATTGTCTGAACGCGTATGCTGGCCTAGGCTGCCCGGGGCTGCGCAAACGCTCACGCCCATGCGAGGAAGCCATGATCCGAATAGGCAATGCCCAGGTGTCGCTGGAGCGGCGAGAAGTGTTTCTCGATGGCAAGCCGATGCTGCTGGGCGGTCGAGCTTTCGAGGTGCTGGCCACGCTGATCAGGGCCAAGGGCCGGGTGGTTGGCAAGGACGAGTTGTTCAGCCAGGTGTGGGCCGGCACGGTGGTCGAGGACAACAACCTGCAGGTGCAGGTGTCTTTGCTCCGCAAGGCGTTTGGTGACCGTGGGCTGATCCAGACTGTGCCACGGCGCGGCTATCGTCTGGCCGCCGAGATCAGCTTTGATGCGCCTGGTCGTGCCCATGAGCACTTGCCGTTGTGGAGTGGCGTCGACACGCCAGAGCCATCAGGCCACAGCCTGGACGTGCCGGTGCTGGTGGTGGACGACGACCCCTCGGTACGCACGGCGTTGGGCCGCCTGCTGCGCTCGCAGGATATTCCGCACCATCTGTTTGCCAGTGCCGAGGCGTTGTTCGAGGCTCGCCTCGCAACCCCCTATGGCTGCTTGTTGCTGGACATGCACCTGCCCGATACCACCGGGCTCGAAGTGCAGCAAGCGCTGCGCCGGCTGGCCTTGCCTTGGCCGATCGTGTTCATGACCGGCTTCGGCACCATTCCGATGACCGTGCAGGCCATGCGTGCCGGCGCCGTGGAGTTCCTGACCAAGCCCTTTGAGGAAGACCAGTTGCTGACGCTGCTGCAGGCTGTGCGCCTGCGTGCCGTGGCCGATGGGCGCAAATGGCGCCACGCGCGGCAGGTAGAGGAGAAGTACCAGCGCCTGACCCCGCGTGAGCGCCAGGTGTTCTCGCTGGTGGTCGATGGCCTTTCCCACAAGCAGATTGCCAGGCAGATTGGCACCAGCGAGGTGACCACCAAAGTGCACAAGAAGAACATCATGAACAAGATGCAGTCCCGCTCGCTGGTGGAGTTGGTCGCCATGCACAACGTGCTTGGTGCACAGCCCGAGGGCCTGGCCGGCGCATGAGCAGATGGGTATGCATCGTCGATGACGATGCTTCGGTGCGCAAAAGCCTGGCCAACCTGCTGCGCTCGGCCGGGTTCGAGACCTTGTCGTTCGCTGGCGGAGAGGTGTTCCTGGCCTCTGAGCTGGCGCGGCAGGCGGGTTGCGTGTTGCTCGACCTGAAGATGTCGGGAATGAACGGGCTGGAGGTGCAGCGCGAGCTCGCGCGGCTGCAGTGGGCGTTACCGGTGATCTGCATGTCGGCGCATTGGGATGATGGCGCGGTGCGTACAGCAACGGGCCAAGGGGCGCAGGCCTGTCTGGGCAAGCCGTTTTCCGAAGAGGTGCTGCTGAAGGCGGTTGAAGAGGCTTTGGCTGGCGGCCAGTAATGTGCCTGTACGCCTTGACCGCCATCGCCTAGCTGCTCCCCGGCCGGTACTGCAGGGCCTCGGCCAGGTGCGCCCGGCCTATCGCAGCGCACCCCTCCAGATCCGCCAGTGTCCGCGCCACCTTCAACAGCCGGTGCGCTGCCCGTAACGACAAGGTCAATCGCTCGCACGCCCCCTCCAGCCAGACTTGGTCCGCTGGTGCCAAGCCACAATGGCGCCGCAACCCTTCAAGGTCGAGAAATGCATTCGCACACCCTTGTCGCCTGTGCTGCAGCTCCCGCGCTTCAGCCACCCTGACGGCGACATCGGCACTGGTTTCCCCGCATGGCTGGTTGTTCAACGTGGTGGTCTCACGAGCCACGGTCAGGTGCAGGTCGATGCGGTCCAGCAGTGGCCCGGAGAGTTTGTTGCGATAGCGTGCGATCTGCTCGGTGCTGCAGCGGCAGCGGCCAGTGGGGTCGCCCAGGTAGCCGCAAGGGCAGGGGTTCATCGCCGCCACCAGCTGGAAGCGCGCGGGGAAACGCACCTTGTCGCGGGCTCGGGCAATTACGATTTCACCTGACTCCAGTGGCTCGCGCAGCACTTCCAGCACGCGCCGTTCAAACTCCGGAAGCTCGTCGAGAAACAACACGCCGTGATGGGCGAGTGTGATTTCTCCTGGTTGCGGTCGGCTGCTGCCACCGACCAGCGCGGGGCCGGAGGCAGAGTGATGGGGGTGGCGAAAGGGTCGCTGTGGCCAGCTGTTCAGCGGCGCATTACCGCTGACCGACTGGATGGCTGCCACCTCCAGCGCTTCGTGTTCGTCCAGCGGTGGCAGCAGCCCGGGCAGGCGGCTGGCGAGCAAGGTCTTGCCGGTGCCGGGCGGCCCGGTGAACAACAGGTTGTGCGCCCCGGCCGCAGCCAGCAGCAAGGCACGCTTGGCTGCCAGTTGCCCCTGCACTTCGCTCAGGTCGGGGTAGGGCCGTTGCTGCAGGATCAGACCGTTGGCGGCGTAGGGCGGCAACGGCACCTGGCCGTTCAGGTGTGCGACCAGCTCCAACAGGTGGCCCACCGCATACACCACCAGCCCGCCTGCCAGGCTGGCTTCCTCGGCATTTTCCCGTGGTACCACCAGCGCCCGGCCTGCTTCGCGCGCGGCCAGTGCGGCAGGGAGCACACCCTGGACCGGGCGCAATTTCCCCGAAAGCGCCAGTTCGCCCAGGCATTCCATATCGGCCAGGGTGGCAATCGGCACCTGGCCATCGGCGGCGAGGATGCCCAGGGCAATGGCCAGGTCATATCGGCCGCCATCCTTGGGCAGGTCGGCGGGGGCGAGGTTCTGGGTAATGCGTCGTTGCGGGTAGTTCAGCCCGGAGTTGACGATGGCGCTGCGCACCCGGTCCTTGCTTTCCTTGACCGTGGTTTCCGGCAAGCCGACGAGGGTGAGATGGGGCAAACCATTGGTCAGGTGGGTTTCGACGCTGACCGCCGGTGCCTGCACGCCTACCTGGGCGCGGCTGTGGACGAGGGCTAGGGACATGAACACTCCGTTGTTGCTGGAAAATGCCGCTTCCTGCGGCAGGGCAAAGAATAGCCAGTGCTGCCATGGCAGGCGCTAGAAGTGTGCGTCGTGGTTTTACAGGGCAGGGTTTTCTCCTGTGTTTTTCATCCTTGAAGCAAAAAATGGATCCAATATTCTTTGCGCAGGTACCTGCTATGGCTTAGTGTTATTGAGCAACTGCAGTTGCCATGGGATGGCACCGCATCTTCTTTCAAATGGACTTGAGGTATTGCTCCGTGCAAACGCTCACCCGCACGCGCCAGGTAATCCGCGAACTGGTGCAGGCCAGTGCATTCGTTGAACTCAATCGCTTTTTTGACAAGCTTGAGGCTCAATGGCGCCAAGCCCCGCCCGGCGAGTTCCCGGCCTACTTGGCGGCCATTGAAGGGCACATGCTGCTCGACCAGGAAAACCAGGGCGACAGGGCCCTGAGCCAAGTGCTCAGAGCCTGGGTTGACGCGTGCCCCAGGGCTTACCACCCACAAGTGGTAATGGGTATGCACTGCTTCCACCGGGCCTGCCAGGTGCAGGTTGATGGCCCACGCAACGCTGCGCGCTTGTTGGCTGTTGCGCAAATTTGTGAATCCGCCACCGCGCACCTGTTGCGTGCAATGGACCGCTCTGCGCACCCCGTGGCAGCGGCCATTGGCATGCTGCGCATCAGTGCGCAGTTCCATGAGCCTGGTTGGTTGCTGCAACTGTTTCAGGGGGAGCCTGCACGCTTCAGGCCCAGTGCCCATGCCGATGTAGAGGTACAGGAAGCTGCAGCGCCGTTGCTGGTGAGGCATGGGCTGTTGCCCTTGGCCGAGCTGCCACAGTCGCTGCCGCGCTACCTGGGCAAGCGGGTCGACCATGAAAACGAGGACCCTTGCTATTACTGGCTGCGCCATGCGCTGATCGCCCGCCCCGGCTGCTTCGAAGCGATCCAGGCCCTTGCTGTGTACCTGCTGCCCCGCTGGCGCGACAGCCTCGATGCGTTTGAGCTGTTGATCAATGGCCCGCTGTGCGCAACCTGGGACGAGCGTTTGCGTAATGCGCTGCACTGGATGGCCGTCGAAGGCCGGCTGATGCTGCGACAGGCTGATCCGTTGCAGGCCGTCGCCGACTGGCAGGACGTGCTCGAAGACTGGTCACAACGCCCGTTGAGGTCCAGGGAACGTGCTGTCGTTCTGGCATGGCGGGGGGCGCTGCACAGCAGGGCATTGGGCGACCATGCTGGCGCTATGCGCGATTTTGCCGCGAGCTTGGCGTGCAATGCCGATCTCGGCGCCATTCGCGCCATGGGTGTGCCGTTTCGCTGTTTGGTCGAGCTGATACTGCGCGATGGCATGGTAGATGAGAGGCAACTGTTACACGGGGCTATTGAGCGCCTTTGCGACGGCCGTTCACATGCTGCTGCCTGTGCTCTACGCGCGGTCGGGCACCGTTTCGGGCTGTGGGCGCTGCCACGCTCGGCCGAGCAGGCAAGGCTATGGTTGCATCGGGCGGTGAATCGCCAGTGCGCGGGCCAGGCACCGGGGTTCGAAGTGCTTGAAGTGGCACGGGTGCTGTGGGCAGCCAATCGGCATGAAGTTGCCTGCTACCTGTATGAACGCTGCGCCGAACTGAACCTGCCGGGTGCTGCCCTGGCCTTGTACGAGCTGCACCATGGCGACCTGGACAATACCCCGGCGCATTACCTGGATGACGAGGCCGCCGGGTACTGGCTGCAGCGTGCGGTGGAGGCGGGCAGCAGGCAGGCCAAATACAACCTGGCCTGCCTGCGCATGGACAGCGATGAGGATTTGAACGAGCGCAGTGCCATGCTGGCGGTCAGGCGCCTGCTTGTCGACGCGCTGGGCAACGGGCAGACCAATGCGTGTGCGAGGTTGCACCTGGGGATTTTGTTACGCCGGTTTGGTGAGGCGCAGGAGCGAAGTGAGGCGGTTGCTTACCTGCTGAGCCTGGTCGAGCACCCGGACCCGTGGCTTGCAGGGCGTGCCAGCGCCGAACTGGGGCTGGCCTGGATGCAGGGGCATGGCACCCGCAAGCAAAGCCGCTTTGCCGCCATCGAATGGGTCAACCGAGCGGCCAGTTTGCAACCAAGGGATTCGGCCATTGGTGCTATCCAGGCCCAGATCCTCAATTCGCACAACCGGGTGAAGACGTTGTTTATTCAGTGCGGGGCGGCGTTGTTCCGCGGCAGCTTGCATGCAAGTGAGCTACCACCGAAACAGGCCTTTACCCACGCCGAGTCGTTACGGGTTCAACCTGCATCGGAGGGGCTTAGGCGCGCACATAAACCCAGGCTGTCAGGCCCGATGCGAGGGTGACGGCGACACGCTTGTAGTCGGCAACTTCATAGCGGTCCGCCGCTGCCAGTTCGTCTTCGCTGATCTGGAAGACCATACCTGCCACGCTGTCGTTGGCCTGGCTGCTGGGGGAAACGATGGGATGATGGGACTTGCCGCTGGTCGCCAGTACGTCCGGGTCAGTGATCTCGATCCAGTCCAGGCGGTAGCCCGGCATACGGTCGGCCTGGCCGCTCAGAGCACGGCCAAAATTGGCCAGTTGCACGGCTTTATCCTGCAAGGTGCCGTAGGAAAACAACAGTACCGGGTATGCGCTGGAGGGCTGCATTCACTCATCCTGTGAAGTTGGGTTCAGCCGCGCTTCCAGGTCGGCGACCTGCTTTTCCAGGGCCTCGAGGCGTGCACGGGTGCGTGCCAGCACGACCATCTGGCTGTCGAATTCGTCGCGGCTGACCAGGTCCAGTTTGCTGAAAGCGCCTTGCATCAGCACCTTGAACTGGCTTTCCAGTTCAGCGCGGGGCTGGGCGGTATCGCTGCTGAACAGGCGCGAGGCCTGGTCGCTCAGGGCATCAAGGAGGGCTTTGGGCGCGAGCATGGGGCTGTCCACTGAAACGGAGAAATGGCCGGCAGTGTAGCACGCACACACCTGGCGCTTGAGTGCACATTGGCCTTTGGGAGCGCGCACAGCGGCCCTGGAAATATCACCATCAAGGCAAATCGTGGGGCGCTTCGCACACCCATCGCAACGCAAGCCCGCACCCACAAAAGATCGCTGGCGGTTTTTCATCGGTTGCACATTTTTCGCGCAACTTCCCCCGCTGCTGCGCACCGAAACTGTGCATGTTTTCCATGCTGGCGACTGGCCAATCCCGACTAAATCACATAACGCTCTGTTTTTCGGCGCTTTGTCGGAACTGGCAAGGATTCTGCAAAGACCTGTACGAGCCATGCACTGATGCAGTTCCTTGTGACCAGGCAGTGCGCACGCGGAGCCGGATGCCGACGACGCGTTACAAAGCCAACCGCTGCGCTTAGACTTGAGACGGGTTTGTTTTCCTGGGGCAAGTCCACCAAATCGGGAGAGAGTTTCATGAAGCTAGTCACAGCCATCATCAAGCCGTTCAAGCTGGACGACGTGCGCGAGTCGCTGTCGGAAATCGGCGTGCAGGGCATCACCGTTACCGAGGTCAAAGGTTTCGGTCGGCAGAAGGGCCACACCGAGCTGTATCGCGGTGCTGAGTACGTGGTCGATTTCCTGCCCAAGGTGAAGATCGATGTCGCCATCGATGACAAGGACCTTGATCGGGTAATCGAAGCCATCACCAAGGCAGCCAACACCGGCAAGATCGGTGACGGCAAGATTTTCGTGGTGAATCTGGAGCAGGCGATCCGTATCCGTACCGGCGAAACCGATACCGACGCGATCTAAGCAGCAACAAAGCCTCACCAAACCCAACGCCCCAGGAGAAAACAACATGACTCTGCGTAAGATCGCAGGGCTAGGAGCCCTATTGTCCCTCGTAATGCCCGGGCTCGCCCTGGCAGACGAAGCTGCCCCAGCGCTGAACTCCGGCGACACCGCCTGGATGCTGACCGCAACGGCGCTGGTGCTGTTCATGACCATTCCGGGCCTGGCCCTGTTCTATGGCGGCATGGTGCGTTCCAAGAACGTGCTGTCGGTGATGATGCAGTGCTTTGCAATCACCGGCCTGATGAGCATTCTCTGGGTCGTCTACGGCTACAGCATGGCCTTCGATACCACGGGTATGGAAAAGGGCGTGCTCAACTTCAACTCCTTCGTCGGCGGCTTCTCCAAGGCTTTCCTCAGCGGCGTCACGCCCCAGAGCCTGACTTCCGCCGCCGCGCTGTTCCCTGAAGCGGTGTTCATCACCTTCCAGATGACGTTCGCCATCATCACCCCGGCACTGATCGTGGGTGCCTTCGCCGAGCGCATGAAGTTCTCCGCCATGCTGGTGTTCATGGGCATCTGGTTCACCCTGGTGTACGCGCCGATCGCCCATATGGTGTGGAGCGGTGACGGTGCGCTGATGTGGGACTGGGGCGTACTGGACTTCGCTGGCGGCACTGTGGTGCACATCAACGCCGGTATCGCGGGCCTGGTCTGCTGCCTGGTGCTGGGCAAGCGCAAGGGTTACCCGACCACCCCGATGGCTCCGCATAACCTCGGCTACACCCTGATGGGCGCCGCCATGCTGTGGATCGGCTGGTTCGGCTTCAACGCAGGCTCTGCCGCTGCCGCCAACGGCACCGCGGGCATGGCCATGCTGGTCACCCAGATCGCTACAGCTGCTGCGGCGCTGGGCTGGATGTTCGCCGAGTGGATCGGCCACGGCAAACCGAGCGCCCTGGGCATTGCTTCGGGTGTGGTTGCTGGCCTGGTCGCCATCACCCCGGCTGCCGGTACCGTGGGCCCGATGGGCGCCCTGGTGATCGGCCTGGCCTCGGGTGTGATCTGCTACTTCTGCGCCACCACCCTCAAGCGCAAGCTGGGCTATGACGACTCGCTGGACGCCTTTGGTGTGCATGGTGTTGGCGGCATCATCGGCGCCATCCTCACCGGCGTGTTCGCAGCCCCGGCACTGGGCGGCTTCGGCACCGTCACCGATATCGGCATGCAGGTCTGGGTACAGGCCAAGGGCGTGATCTTCACCGTGGTCTACACCGCCATCGTCACCTACGTGATCCTCAAGGTGCTGGATGTGGTCATGGGCCTGCGGGTCAACGAAGAAGAAGAGTCGGTCGGCCTCGACCTGGCTCAACACAACGAGCGCGGCTACAACCTGTAACTGCGACGCGGTAAAAACTTGCCCGGCTTGCCGGGCATTTTTTTGTCAGATTTTTAACATTTCCCGCTCGGCAAACGGTTTATCTGGCACGTTCGCGACGTAGGCAGAAAACTTACAAGTCGTGGGGCATTTATGGTGCTTTGCTTTTTCCACGAGCGCGCTAGAATGCGCGCCGAAGGGTGTTTGATGAGTAGTCCGCACACTTCGCCAGCCTTTGCTAGGCTTGCCAATAGCGTGTGGCCAGCAGGGGCTAATGGATTTGTCAGGTCCTGCCAGGAGCAGGGCCTGCTGGGTGCCGCCTCCCATCAGGAGCGCAGACTCAAGGGCAGTGGCCTAACCCACGGCCAGTTGAATTTTCACTGGTGGCTGCCGGTCTACGGCTGCACTGGTCTATAACTAACCTGCTTTTCGCAAGTCATGAGGTAGAACATGAGCGACGACGATCTGGAAAATGATGACCTCGAAGTAGGCGACGATGACGAGGCTGATGAAGGCCTCGAAGCGGCGGCTGACGATGGCGCCGAAGACGCTGGCGACGACGACAGCAGCCCGGCACCCACTGCCAAGGGCAAATCCAAGGCGGCGGTCTCGGTAGACGAGATGCCGAGCATGGAAGCCAAGCAGAAAGAGCGTGATGCCCTGGCCAAGGCGATGGAAGAGTTCCTGTCGCGCGGTGGCAAGGTGCAGGAAGTCGAGGCCAACGTGGTCGCCGACCCGCCCAAAAAGCCGGACAACAAGTACGGCAGCCGCCCTATCTGAGTGGCTGAACGCAAAAAAGCCCGCCGTCGCTGCGGGCTTTTTTGTGCCTGTGGGTTTTGTGTTGCCTCTAACGGCCTCTTCGCGGGCATGCCCGCTCCCACAGGATCACCACAGGGTTCAGGACCTGCGCGGTCCTGTGGGAGCGGGCGTGCCCGCGAATGGGCCGCAAAGCGGCCCCCTTCAGCGCCAGCGCGCGAGCACGTCTGGCAGTTGCGACAGGCGCTGGATCTCGGCATCCGGCGCCTGTTCGCCTGCCCACGCCTTGCCCTGCGGGTTGAACCACACCGCGCGCAAACCGGCGCGCTGGGCACCGGCAATGTCATCGCCAGGGTGATCGCCGATGTGAACCGCCGCACCCGCGTCCACCTCGCCGCGGCGCAACGCTTCAAGGAAGGGGGCAGGGTCCGGCTTGCCGATGCCCAGGTCCTCGGCGCACAGGGCAAAGCGGAAGTAGTCGGCCAGCCCCAACCGGCTCACGTCGGCGTTGCCGTTGGTCACCACGCCCAGAATGTAATGGTGACGCAGGATCTCCAGCACCGGCTGCACCTCGGGGAAGATCTCTACCTGGTGGCGAGCATGCAGGAACACTTCAAAGCCTTCGTTGGCCAGCGCCTGCGCTTGCTTCTCGCTGTAGCCGACCTCTTCCAGGGCATGGAACAACACCCGCCGACGCAGGGCGCTGATGCGGTGCTTGAGGCCGGGTTCGGCCTGTACCAGGCGCTCGCGAATGGCAAACAGGTGCTCCACCGGCACGCCCCCCAGGATTGGGGCATTGGCTTCTAGCCAGTCGCGCAGCACGACTTCCGCGCTGGCGATGACCGGGGCGGTGTCCCACAGGGTGTCGTCGAGGTCGAAGGTGATCAGCTTGATGCTCATGAGTCTGTGCCTTTGCTGCGTTTGGCCCGAGGGTGGGCGCTGTCGTACACCGCAGCCAGGTGCTGGAAGTCCAGGTGGGTATAGATTTGCGTGGTGCTGATGTCGGCATGGCCGAGCATCTCCTGCACCGCGCGCAGGTCCTGGGACGATTCCAGCACATGGCTGGCGAAGGAATGGCGAAGCATGTGCGGGTGCAGGTGCTGGCCCAGCTCGCGCTCACCGACGGCCTTTACCCTTTGTCGCACGGCGCGGGGGCTGATGCGATTGCCCTGGCGGGTAATGAACACCGCACGGTCACGCGGGTTGCCGATGCCACGCAGGCGGTACCATTCCTGCAACGCCTCGCGGGCCTTGCGGCCAACCGGCAGCACGCGGGCCTTGCCGCCCTTGCCCAGTACCTGCACCAGGCCGGCTGCAAGGTCGAGATGGTCGAGGTCGAGGTTGGTCAGTTCGGACAGGCGCAGGCCTGACGAATAGAAGAGTTCGAGCATCGCCTGGTCGCGGCGGGCAATGAAATCGTCGTCGACGCCGCCATCGAGCAACTGCTGGGCACGGTCGGTGTCCAGCACCTTGGGCAGCTGGCGCTTACCCTTGGGTGCGCTCAAACCAGTGGCCGGGTCGTGCTGGCACAGGCCCTCGCGGTTGAGGTAGCGGTACAGGCCGCGTACAGACGACAGCAGACGCGCCAGGCTGCGCGAGGACTGGCCATGGTGATGCAGGCGGGCGATCAGCTGGCGCAACTGCTGGATCTGCAACGCCTGCCAGTCGGCAATAGCGTGTTCCTTGCAGTAGGCAATGACCTTGTTCAAATCACGCCGGTAGCCCAGCACGGTGTGCTCCGACACCTGGCGCTCATTGCGCAGGTGTGCGCAATAAGCTTCCAGCTGGCGTTCCATCAGCGTACCGAACGCAGGGTCTGGGTGACGCGAGGTACAACGCGGCCGAGCACTTCGGCGATGTAGCCGAGGAACAGGGTGCCGACGCTGCTCTTGTAGTGTTGCGGGTCGCGGCTGCCGATCGCCAGCACCCCGTGCAGCCCCTGGTACTCCAGGGCGGCCACGGCGCTGGAGCCGACTTCGCGGCGCTGCTCTTCACCGAACAGGAACGCCAGCTCGTGCTCGCGCAGGTTACCGCTGACCGTCTTGCCGCCGCCCAGCAGGGCGCCGATGGCCTGTTGCGCCTCGGCGTTGCTGACCCAGCGCCCGACCGGGGCGACGTTGTCGCCGAACAGGATCAGGCTGACGAAGGGCACCTGGAATTCCTGGCGCAGGCTGTCTTCGACCGCCATGACGACTTCCTCCAGGCTGCTGGCATCGAGCAGGTCGAGGATCAGCCGGCGGGTCTTGTCGAACAGCCGGTCGTTGTCGCGGGCCACGTCCATCAGTTGCGAAAGGCGATGGCGCATCTCGATGTTGCGGTCGCGCAGCAGCTTGAGCTGGCGTTCCACCAGCGACACGCTGTCGCCACGCTGGTGCGGGATGTGCTGTTCGATCAGCAACTCGTCGTGCTCGGCGAAGAACGTGGGGTGGGCGCGCAGATAGGCGACCACCACCTCGGCATCGAGCTCGGCGGACTGCTGGGGTACAACCTTGGGCTGATCGGTCATGGCGGTTACTCGCTTAGAGACGAACCTGTCCTTCGTAGACGCGTACGGCCGGGCCAGTCATCACCACGGGCTTGCCGGGACCCGCCCACTCGATGTGCAGGCGGCCACCCGGCAGGTCCAGCGACACCGGGGAGTCCATCCAGCCCTGGCTGATCGCGGCCACGGCCGCGGCGCAGGCACCGGTGCCGCAGGCCTGGGTTTCGCCAGCGCCGCGTTCCCATACGCGCAGGTTGGCGCGGTGGCGATCGATGACCTGAAGGAAACCGGCATTCACCCGCTGCGGGAAGCGTGGGTGGTGCTCGATCTTCGGGCCCAGCTCATGCACGGGGGCAGTATGCACGTCGTCGACACGCAGCACCGCATGCGGGTTGCCCATGGACACGGCGGCAATCGAATGCACATGGCCGTCGACTTCCAGTGGGTAGTGCTGCGCCTGCGCGTCGGCTACGAAGGGGATTTCGGCAGGGATGAAGCGTGGCGGGCCCATGTCGACACTCACCTGGCCGTCGTTCTGCACGTCCAGCACGATGATGCCGCTCTTGGTTTCCACGCGGATGCGTTTTTTCGCGGTCAGGCGCTTGTCCAGTACGAAGCGGGCGAAGCAGCGCGCACCGTTGCCACACTGCTCCACTTCGGAGCCGTCGGCATTGAAAATGCGGTAGCGGAAGTCCACTTCCGGATTGTTCGGCGCCTCCACGATCAGCAACTGGTCGAAGCCGATGCCGGTGTGGCGGTCACCCCATTGCTTGGCGTGCTTGGGCTGGATGTGCGCGTGCTGGCTGACCAGGTCGAGGACCATGAAGTCGTTGCCCAGCCCATGCATCTTGGTAAAACGCAGCAGCATGGGCTTACTCCGGCAGCAGGCTTTCGCCAGCATACAGTTCGGCGATGGTCTCGCGGCGGCGTACTTCGAACGCCTGGTCGCCGTCGACCAGGATTTCAGCGCAACGGCCACGGGTGTTGTAGTTGGAGCTCATGACAAAACCATAGGCGCCCGCCGACTCCACGGCCAGCAAATCACCTTCGGCCAGATTGAGTACGCGGTCCTTGCCGAGGAAGTCGCCGGTCTCGCAGATCGGGCCGACCAGGTCATAGGCACGGCCTTCACCTGCACGTGGCTTGACCGCGCTGATACCCATCCAGGCCTGGTAGAGGGCCGGGCGGATCAGGTCGTTCATTGCCGCATCGATGATGGCGAAATCCTTGTGTTCGGTGTGCTTGAGGTATTCCACGCGGGTCAGCAGGACGCCGGCGTTGGCCACGATGTAGCGGCCCGGTTCGAACACCAGGGCCAGGTCGCGGTGGCCCACGCGCTCGCGGATGGCCTTGATGTAGTCGGCTACCAGCGGCGGCTGTTCATCGCGGTAGCGCACGCCAACACCACCACCCAGGTCCAGGTGGCGCAGGTGGATGCCGCACTCGGCCAGGCGGTCGACCAGCACCAGCAGGCGGTCCAGGGCGTCGAGGAATGGCTCGACGGTGGTCAACTGCGAGCCGATGTGGCAGTCGACCCCGACCACTTCCAGGTTCGGCAGTTGAGCGGCGCGCACGTAGATGGCTTCGGCGTCGGCAATGGCGATGCCGAACTTGTTCTCTTTGAGGCCGGTGGAGATGTACGGGTGGGTACCGGCGTCGACGTCCGGGTTGACCCGCAGCGACACTGGGGCGACCTTGCCCATTTGGGCGGCCACTACTTGCAGGCGCTCCAGTTCGTCGGTGGACTCGACGTTGAAGCAGTGCACACCCACTTCCAGGGCGCGGCGCATGTCTTCGCGGGTTTTACCCACGCCGGAGAACACCACGCGGTCGGCACGGCCGCCTGCAGCCAGCACGCGCTCCAGCTCGCCGCCAGAGACAATATCGAAACCTGCGCCCAGGCGTGCCAGTACGTTCAGCACGCCGAGGTTGGAGTTGGCCTTGACGGCGAAGCACACCAGGTGCTCGGCGCCTTGCAGGGCGTCGGTGTAGCTGCGGTACTGGGCCTCGATGTGGGCGCGCGAATACACGTAGGTTGGCGTGCCGTAACGTTCGGCCAGGGCCGACAGGGCCACGCCTTCCGCGAACAGCTCGCCGTCGCGGTAGTTGAAAGCGTTCATCTGGTTTCCTTTACTGCGCTGGCGACTGCTCGAGCTCGGACTCCGGCTCTGGCTGCTGCTCTTGTACCGGGGCCGGCTTGGCTTTCGGCTGGTGCTGGTGCGACTTGTGTGCCTTGCCGTTATCGCCGTCTTCAGGCAGATACAGCGGGCCCTTCTGGCCGCAGGCCGAAACGAGGCAGGCAACAGCGACCAGCGCCGCGAAGGAGGAAATCAGGCGCTTCATGGGTGAAATCCTTAGAAAAATGCAGTATTGCGCCCGAGTATACCGAGCGACCGGCGGCTTGCCTATGCAAGGGCCGGTCCGCCGGGCGGGCTATCCTTATCGCCTGGAAAAGCCCCGGTGCAAGCGGGCTTGCCTGCAAAGAGGCCAGTGAAGGCAACGGCTAAACTTTTGCATTCGGCGGCAAGCGCCCGTATCTTGCCCGGCTTGCCTGTAACGCAGCCAATTTCGAGGTTCCTGCAATGAGTTTGAGTGAAGCGCGTTTCCATGATCTGGTCGACGCTACCCAACAGGCCCTGGAAGACCTGTTCGACGAGAGCGGCCTGGACCTGGACATGGAGAACTCCGGCGGCGTCCTCACCGTCAAGTTCGAGGGCGGCGCCCAGTTGATCTTCAGCCGCCAGGAGCCGCTGCGTCAGCTGTGGCTGGCCGACCGCTCCGGTGGTTTCCACTTCGATTACGACGAAGACACCGGTAAGTGGGTGTGCGAGAAGAGCGAGGAGCTGCTGGGCGAAATGCTTGAGCGCATCGTCTGGGAGCGGGCCGGCGAGAAGCTGGACTTCGACGAGATCTGACATGAGCAGCGCCCAGGCTCGGCCGCCCAAGCCGCTTTACAGTAATGTCAGCCCTGCGGTGCCGTCACCGTGCATCAGTGTCTGCCGGCTGGATGAACACCGGGTGTGTACCGGTTGCCACCGACATGTCGAGCACATCCGTGAATGGCGCTCGGCCGATGATGAACGGCGCCGGCAGATCTGCCGCGAGGCCCAGGCTTTGCGCGAGCAGGCTTAGGCACACTGAACGCAGGGGCTTGAGTATTTGCCCGGCTGTGGTAGTGTCGGGTTCTGCGTCGGTGACGCCAAAGCCTTCTCAAACCCCGCCCTTGGGCGGGGTTTTGCTTTATCTGCACATTGAAAACTGCCTGTTCAAAGGAGTCTGACTGGATCATGAGCACCAAGCCTGCCCTCACCCTCACCCGATTGGACGTACAGCGTCTGGAGCGTCTGATCGACAGCCTCGACGAGAGTACGCCGGGTGTGCTCGCCCTGCAGGACGAGCTGGACCGCGCCGCGGAGGTGGTCGGTCACGAGGAAGTGCCAGCGGGCGTGGTGACCATGAACTCCCGCGTGCACTGCCGCGAGGAAGCCAGCGGCAAGGACTATCACCTGACCCTGGTCTACCCGAAAGATGCCGGGCCGGAAGGCAAGGTCTCCATTCTGGCGCCGATTGGTTGTGCCTTGCTGGGGTTGTCGGTGGGAGAGCAGATCGACTGGCCGGCGCCGGGCGGCAAGACCCTCAAGCTGAAGCTGCTGGAGGTGGAGTATCAGCCGGAAGCCGCAGGTGATTTCGACCTGTAATGTTCAGTGGGGCCGCGGTGCGGCCCATCGCCGGCAAGCCAGCCCCACAAGGGCTGCACAGCAGCCCTCGGTCACTCACTCTGCACCTGCTCCAACCCCTCATTCAGCGCCTGCTCCAGCACCCGCTTGTAGCTCAGGTAGACCTGCGTCGCCCCCACCCGGTCATCCAGCAATTCAGACAAATCCAGGTCGGTGATGTAGCAGCGGTAGCGCCCGGCACCCCGGCGCTGTCCGATGATCTGCCGGGCCACCACCGCATAAAGCTGGTCACCATGCTCCAGCTCGGAAAACTCTTGCTGGTCGCAGTACAGCGTCACATGCGCCGCACCCTCCACACCCGCCTGGATGATGGCTTGCACCTCATAGTAAGGCTGGTCGCTGCCTTCGACCGGGGCCAAGCGCGGTTCGATGCTACGCGCCCTGCCTGCGCCGGAAGGCAACAATTGCGCGTAGTGGATGTCCAGTGAGGCTGCGCGCTGAGTCTCCAGCGGCAGTCTGGCATCGCGGCGCATCACCACCGAACGCAGGAACCGCTGCAGCGGCAGCAGCAGGTGAGCTTCGTCATGCAGGGGCAGGCGTTGCTGCCACAGGGCATTGTATTCATCCAGCACATACAACTCGGCCCAACCATCTAGCAGACGGTAGAACACCTGGATACAAGCCGGGCGGCCTTGTTCCAGCACCAGGCGCAGGTCGTGGTCGAGCAGGGCGTTGTGATCCAGATACAGCGGGCTGTAGGCGCTACGCTCCTCGCCCAGATGGGCCACCAGCGAGTCGTGTTCGGCCAAGGTGGCCAGGCGTACATTCCCGGCCAACAGCTCCAGCACATGGGTGTGCTGGGCCACCTGTAGCAGGTAGCGGTGATTCACGCCCTGGTCCAGCAGCAACTGCACCGTATCGAAAATTTCCTCCACGCGTTGGCTGATGGCCTGGGCGCGGCTGCGGCAGAAGCAGCGCACCCGCACCCGTGGCCTGTGGCCACGCAGCACCGGGCTGTTGAGGAAGTCACGCAGGCAGCGTAGCAATGCATGTTCGCCGTCATAGCGCTGGACCAGCACCTCGTTCCAGCTGTTGAGGGTCACCTGGTCCAGGGTCAGCACCAGGTTCTCGCGTACGCCTGCGTAGCTCAGCGAGTCGGTGCGCTCGGTGGTCATCAGGATGTTCAGGTCGCGGTGATGACGCAGCGGGTCGATGGCGACGTTGACCAGCAGCAGCACCTCGTCGGCAACACTGGGCTGTAGCAGGCGCACTTCGCTGACGGTTGGCAAGGGCAGGGGGATGCTTTGCTGCAGGCAGCCCAGCAGGTTGAAGAGTTCGAACTCGCCGAGGTCGCTGGCACCCGGGTGCAGCGCCAGGCGCGTGCTGCTGTCGATGACCCCGTTGCGGTGGGCCCAGGCCAGCAGCTCGAGCAGCTCGCGGCAGCGCTTTATCGGGCTGAAGTGCTCCACCTCATGGGTGCTCAGATTGCCGCTGTAGAGCTCCCAGTGGTAGCTGCCCGGCTCTTTGCGGTTGGGTGCCTGAACCAGCGTCAGGGTGCTTTCGGCGAGGTCCGGTGCGATGCCTGGGTTGATCACCTCGACCTTGCCGGCGCGGCGTTCGAAAGCCGCATACAGGCGCCGACCCAGTACATTGAGGTCGCGTTGATCGGCGCGGCTGATGGCGTTGCGGGTACGAGCAAACTGGCTCAGGAAGCGGTAGCTATGGTTCAGCTCGGCCACCAGCTCGCGGCGTTCGACGGCGACCTGCTGCACTTTCCATTGGCTACGGCTGTCGAGCAGGGCCAGCTGCCGTTCGTCCCAACCCCACTCGTCGGCCAGGCGCTGCAGCAGGCGGCGTTGCCAGCCATTGCTGCGGCCCTGATTGCTGAGTTTCTTGTTCACCTTCAGGTACAGGCTGCGCCGTACCAGCTCCAGCCGCGCGGGCTCGTTGCGTTGCAGCAGGTAACGTTCGATGCGCCGGTAGACCATGACATACGGGTCCAGCTCGTCCAGGTCGAGCTGGTTGGCGAACACCGCCTGCTTGTAGTCCAGGCTCAGGCAGCGTACGGCCGGGTGTTCGCTGGCATAGGCCTCGGTCAGCAGCAGCTTGAGCAGTGACTTGTAGGGTGAATCGATGCCTTTGAACAGTTGCCACAGGCCAGCACCGACGAATTCGCCGGGCGGGATGTGCGCCAGGTTGCCGAGGTCGAGCGCGTGTTGGCTGCGGATGAAGCGCTTGGACAACAGGGTCTGCGTGTAGGCGTGGTAATTGTGTTCTTCGTAGACCGGCACCAGCCACCACAACGGTGTGCGGCCGGCCAGCCACAGGGTAGTGCGGTAGAACTCGTCCAGCAGCAGATAGTGCTGGGTGGTGCCGCAATCATCGGAGCCGAGCTGGCCATCGCGCTGGCCTTGGGCAAAGCCTTGCGTATCGATCAAGAAAAAATGAGCCTCCGCACCCAGGCTGGCCGCCCACGTCTCCAGCAACTGGCACTTCTGGCGCAGTTCATCCAGCAGCTGTCCGGGCAGGCCGGGCGCATGGCATACCCACAAGTCCATGTCGCTGTGCTCAGCCTGGGCCAGCGAGCCCAGGCTGCCCATCAGGAACAGGCCGTGAATCGGGCTTTGCGGATTACCATGGCGGGGTTTGTAGGTAAACGAGCGGGCCAGGCGCTGGGCCTCTGCTACCAGCTCGGCGCCTGGCTCGTAACCCGAGACGCCTGCGGGGGTGCTGCCCGAAACATAGCCCGGCAATAGCGGGTGGTTCACATGGAACAGCAGCGGCAGCAAGGTCAATACCTGTTGCTGGCGTGTCGACAGACCTTCCATTGCCCGCTGCAGGCGGCGCTGGTTCAGCTCCAGGAAGCGTGCGCGCAACGTCGCCAGGACCTTGCGGTCGATGCCTTCCTCCAGGTCTGGGCGGATTTCGTGAGGGTGGTTCATTGCGCACTCGGGCAGGCCAGCGGGGCTGCCGCGAGTTTAGCCTGAGTGGTCAGACCGGATAAGCGCTAAATCAAATATTGACGCCATTTTTCCAGCGCCTGCGAGATGGCTCCAGCTTTGGCTGCGCTTGAGGCATGATGTGCGCATTAGGTTGATGAAGAGATTGTCCGATGCGTGTATGGATCGATGCCGATGCCTGCCCCAAGGCAGCCAAGGATCTGATCGTCAAGTTCGCCCTCAAGCGCAAGTTCGAGGTGGTGATGGTGGCTGGCCAGGCGGTGGCCAAGCCAGCGTTCGCGATCGTGCGATTGATCGTGGTGCCCAGTGGCATGGATGCGGCCGACGATTACCTGGTCGAGCACGCCGTGCCGGGCGAGCTGGTGATCTGCAGTGACGTGCCCCTGGCTGACCGCCTGGTGAAAAAGGGCGTAGCGGCGTTGGACCCGCGCGGGCGCGAGTTCGATGAGCGCAATATGGGTGACCGGCTGGCAGCGCGCAATCTGTTCACTGAGTTGCGCGAGCAGGGCCAGGTGGGGGGAGGGCAGGCGTCTTATGGAGAGCGCGACAAGCAGGCGTTTGCCAATGCGCTGGACCGGATCATAGCGCGGCTCTCCAAGGCCTGATGCGGGGCTGCGTTGCAGCCCCCAGTATTACTGGTCGTCGGCGTGCGTCAGTTCCAGCACCCGGTCAACCAGCTTGTAGATACCGCCAGCCGCCTCACTGATCGACTTCGCCTCCATGTACGCCGGCGTAGTCACCAGCTTGCGCTGGGTATCTTCGACAATATCGTGCACATCGCACACTTCATGGGTGCCGCCCATCTTTTCTACCGCCGCCGCAGTGTCGGCATCGCTACCGATGGTGCAGACCACGCCCGGCCCGTAGATTTTCGCCGCCAGCGCCGGCGAGATGCAGATCAGGCCAACCGGCTTGCACGCAGCGGCAAACGCCTCGGCAAGGGCCAGCACATCCGGGTTGACGCTGCAGTTGGCGCCTTCCACGGCAAAGTTGGACAAGTTCTTCGCGGCACCGAAGCCCCCCGGCACGATCAGCGCATCGAATTCCTCGACCTTGGCCTCGCGGACGTCCTTGACCTCGCCGCGAGCAATGCGTGCAGATTCCACCAATACATTGCGTGACTCGGCCATCTCCTCGCCGGTCAGGTGGTTGATTACATGCATCTGCGCAATGTCCGGCGCAAAGCACTGCACCTGCGCCCCACGCTGGTCGAGGCGCAGCAGGGTGATCACGCTTTCGTGGATTTCGGCGCCGTCATACACGCCACAGCCGGAAAGAATCACCGCTACTTTTTTTGTCATGTTTAAAGCTCCAGTTGTGTAGCGCCTGTGAGATCGAGCGCCGCCGCGCGGCGCATCGCGAGCTGGCGCTCGCTCCTAAGGTTGATTCGGGCCCGTCATGCTTGTGACAGGCGCGCTACAGCCTTTGTTCGCATGACACGATAGCAAGCCATGCTTCAAAGCGGTCGCCCGAAAACACCACAGGAACAATTGGCCCGAAACAAACGTAGGCGCGGGCGGCGCTCGGTGCGCGCACCACCTCAAAACGCAAGACAGGCTCCGCGCTACTGGTGGTCGTGCCGCTCCTCTGGTGCCTGGCCTGCCGCCTTGCGCTCCGCACGCATGGCGCGGAAGCGCCGACGCAGCCACAGCAGGCCGCCCAGCGCCAGCAGGCCACCGAGCACCCATAGTTCGTAGCGTTTCACGTTGCCCAGCAGGCCTTCGAGGATGGCGCCGAAGTGGTAGGCGGCCGCACCCAGGGCAATGGCCCAGATGGCCGCGCCAATGCCGTTCAGTAGCAGGTAGCGGCGGGGCGGATAGCCTGACAGGCCGATCGCCACGGGCATGACTGTGCGCAAGCCATAGACGAAGCGAAAACTCAGCACCCAGATATCGGGATGGCGGCGGATGTGACCCAGCGCCCGGTCACCCATGGCCTGCCAGCGCGGTTTGCGTGCCAGGATCCTGCGCCCGTGGCGGCGGCCCATGAAGTACCACAACTGGTCGCCCGCGTAGCTGCCGAAAAATGCCACCAAGCACACCAGGTTGATGTCCATGTAACCGCGGAACGCAAGGAATCCCGCAAGCACCAGGATGGTCTCGCCTTCGAAGAAGGTGCCTAGAAAAAGGGCAAAGTAGCCGAAATCCTGCAGGAATTGTTGAAGCATTTTCTGAGGTGCTGGCGAAATGAACGCGCAGCCTACCCCTTCGCGCGCGTTCGTGAAAGTGTCCAAATGTGTCTCGACGTGAACAATTCCTACAACGACAATGCCAGACGCCACGCGTCATGGCTTGCCCTGCTGTGTAACACAGGCGTCATAATGGGCGCTTATCTTGCCGCTCAATTGATGATAGGGCATTAACGTCCTCAGGAACGCCAGATGAATAATGAAGTGCTATCCCCTGTCGCGATCAAGGATGCTCACGAGCTCCCCGAAGAGATGGTGCAGACTCCGCCAGATCTGCCACCGGCAACCGAGCCAGAAGCGGAGCCAGCAGCGGAGCAGGTGGCCGAGCCTGCGGCCCCGGCACCTGCACCGGCCCCGGCAATCGCCGTGCCTGGCCTGGACGACAGCAGCCTGTACATTCATCGCGAACTTTCGCAGCTGCAGTTCAACATCCGCGTGCTGGAGCAGGCACTGGACGAGAACTACCCGCTGCTTGAACGCCTCAAGTTCCTGCTGATCTTCTCCAGCAACCTGGACGAGTTCTTCGAGATCCGCGTTGCCGGCCTCAAGAAG
Organism: Pseudomonas sp. DCB_BI; assembly: GCF_026240995.1. Taxonomy (NCBI): domain Bacteria; kingdom Pseudomonadati; phylum Pseudomonadota; class Gammaproteobacteria; order Pseudomonadales; family Pseudomonadaceae; genus Pseudomonas; species Pseudomonas sp. DCB_BI. Next base: position 76,738 of record NZ_JAPFCG010000003.1, read on the forward strand.
CAGATCAACTTCGCCCGCGAACAGGCTGGCGCAGACGGCCTGCAGCCGCACCAGGCACTGGCGCGCATCAGCGAGCTGGTGCACTACGAGGTGGAACGTCAGTACGCCATCCTCAACGACGTGCTGTTGCCGGAGCTGGAAAAACACCATATCCGCTTCATCCGCCGCCGTTACTGGACGCCCAAGCTCAAGACCTGGGTGCGCCGCTACTTCCGCGACGAAATTGCCCCGATCATTACCCCGATCGGCCTCGACCCGACCCACCCGTTCCCGTTGCTGGTGAACAAGAGCCTGAACTTCATTGTCGAGCTAGAGGGTGTCGACGCCTTCGGTCGTGATTCGGGCCTTGCGATCATTCCTGCCCCGCGCCTGTTGCCGCGGGTGATCCGGGTGCCGGAAGAGGTGGGTGGCCCGGGGGCCAACTACGTCTTCCTGTCGTCGATGATCCACGCGCACGCCGATGACCTGTTCCAGGGCATGAAGGTAAAGGGCTGCTACCAGTTCCGCCTGACCCGTAACGCCGACCTGGCGCTGGACTCCGAAGAGGTCGACGACCTGGCACGCGCCCTGCGCGGCGAGCTGTTCTCACGCCGCTACGGCGACGCCGTGCGGCTGGAAGTGGCCGATACCTGCCCGAAACACCTTTCGGACTACCTGCTCAAGCAGTTCAGCCTCAGCGAAAGCGAGCTGTACCAGGTCAATGGCCCGGTCAACCTTACCCGCCTGTTCAGCATCACCGGTCTGGACAGCCACCCCGAGCTGCAGTACACGCCGTTCACCCCGGCGATCCCCAAGCTGCTGCAGAACGCCGACAACATCTTCAGCGTGATCGGCAAGCAGGACATCCTGCTGATGCACCCGTTCGAGTCTTTCACCCCGGTCATCGATCTGCTGCGCCAGGCCGCCAAGGACCCGCACGTGCTTGCCGTGCGCCAGACCCTCTACCGCTCCGGGGCCAACTCGGAAATCGTCGATGCGCTGGTGGATGCTGCGCGTAACGGCAAGGAGGTCACGGCGGTGATCGAGCTGCGTGCGCGCTTCGACGAAGAGTCCAACCTGCAGATGGCCAGCCGCCTGCAAGCGGCCGGTGCCGTTGTGATCTACGGCGTCGTTGGCTTCAAGACCCACGCCAAAATGATGCTGATTCTGCGCCGCGAGCAGGGCGAGATCGTGCGTTATGCGCACCTGGGCACCGGCAACTATCACGCCGGCAACGCTCGTCTTTATACCGACTACAGCCTGCTGACCTCTGACGATGCCCTCACCGAAGACGTCGGCAAGCTGTTCAGCCAGCTGATCGGCATGGGCAAGACCCTGCGCATGAAGAAGCTGCTGCACGCGCCGTTCACCCTGAAAAAGGGCATGCTCGACATGATTGCGCGGGAAACCCAGTTCGCCCTTGAGGGCAAGCCGGCGCACATCATCGCCAAGTTCAACTCGCTGACCGACGCCAAGGTCATCAAGGCGCTGTACAAGGCCAGCCAGTCGGGCGTGAAGATCGACCTGGTGGTACGCGGCATGTGCTGCCTGCGCCCTGGCATACCGGGGGTTTCGCACAATATCCAGGTGCGCTCGATTATTGGCCGCTTCCTTGAGCACACGCGGGTGTTCTACTTCCTCAATGGCGGCGAAGAGCAGATCTACCTGTCCAGCGCCGACTGGATGGAGCGTAACCTCGACAAGCGTGTCGAGACCTGCTTCCCGGTCGAGGGCAAGAAGTTGTTGCTGCGGGTGAAAAAGGAACTGGAAGGCTACCTGACCGACAACACCCACGCCTGGACCTTGCAGCCAGACGGGCGTTACGTGCGCAGCACACCGACCGGCAACCAGAACCCGCGCAGTGCCCAGGCGACCCTGCTGGAGCGCCTGAGCAACCCGGTCCTCAACGTACGCTGAGGACGAAGCCGACCCGGGCCAGCCACTCCGCCTCGTTGGCGAAGTCGGCCTGGGTCAGCTGGTTCTGTTCCAGCCAGCCTTCCGGGAAGGCCACATCGAGGCTGTCGTCGGCGGCCTTGAGTTGTACTTTCGGCATTTGCTGGTTGCCACGAATGTGGTGGAACAGGATGGCGAAGCGCAGCAGCACGCACAGGCGCAGCAGTTTTACCCCTTCCTCACCCAGCTCGGCGATCTTGTCTTTCGGGATGTTGCGACGGTGACCGCGTACCAGCAAGGCCATCATCTGCTGGTCCTCGCGGGAGAAGCCCGAAAGATCGGAGTGTTCGATCAGGTAGGCGCCGTGCTTGTGATAGTGATAGTGGGCGATATCCAACCCTATTTCGTGCACTTTCGCTGCCCAGCCCAGCAGATCGCGCCAATTTCCGTCTTTCAGCTGCCATGCTTCGGCGACCTGGTCGAAGGCGTGCAGGGCCTTGCGTTCGACGCGGGCGGCCTGGCCCTGGTCGACATGGTAACGCTCCATCAGTGAGTTCAGGGTGCGCTCGCGCACGTCCTCGTGATGGTGGCGGCCGAGCAGGTCGAACAGCACGCCCTCGCGCAATGCGCCGTCGCAGTGGTCCATGCGCTGCAGTTCCAGGGCGTCGAAGATTGCTTCGAGAATCGCCATGCCGGCCGGGAAAATGGCGCGACGATCTGGTTTGACGCCGTCAAAGTCGATCTTGTCGACCTCGCCCAGCTTGAACATCTTGCGCTTGACCCAGGCCAGGCCTTCGGCATTGACCTCGCCGTTGCCCAGGCCGCCCGCCTTGATCGCGGCGCCGATCGCGCGAATGGTCCCGGACGAGCCGATGGCCTCATCCCAGGTCAGGCGATGCAGGGCGTTCTCGATGCTCATCAGCTCCAGGCGCGCGGCGGTGTAGGCCTGGGCATAGCGGGCCGGGGTAATCTTGCCGTCGCGGAAGTAGCGCTGGGTGAAGCTGACGCAACCCATCTGCAGGCTTTCGCGCAACAGTGGCTCGAAGCGCTGGCCAATGATGAACTCGGTACTGCCGCCACCGATGTCGGCGACCAAGCGCTTACCAGGGGTGTCAGCCAGGGTGTGTGATACACCCAGGTAGATCAGGCGCGCCTCTTCACGGCCAGAAATGACCTCGACCGGGTGGCCGAGGATAGCCTCGGCGCGCTGGATGAATTCGTTGCGGTTGCGCGCTTCGCGCAGGGCGTTGGTACCGACGATGCGCACGGAGCCAGCCGGCATGCCGTTGATCAGTTGGGAAAAGCGCTTGAGGCAATCCAGGCCTCGTTCCATCGCCTCTTCACTGAGCTTGCGGTCTTCGTCGATGCCGGCGGCAAGCTGAACCTTCTCGCCGAGCCGCTCAAGGATGCGGATTTCGGTATGGTGGGCCTTGGCCACGACCATGTGGAAACTGTTGGAGCCAAGGTCGATGGCGGCGATCAGGGACAGGTTCTTCGCGATGGTATGCGGCATGATCTGGTTGTTCTCGGTCGTTAACCCGGCAATCGTGCCACGATAGCAGGCTGTCGCCAACGCGTGACACGCCAGGCCTTGATGCAAGGCAATGTGCCATTCGATGCTATGACACTTGTATGACAGTTTCGATTCGCGGCCTCTTGCACAACTATAGTTACACTCAATCGTCCGCGGCTTCCTGTCGAGCGTGGGTGCGGCTATCATGGGCCACGTTTTTTTGCTTACGACCCTGGAGATATCCATGAGCAGCGATCTGATCAAACACGTCACCGACGCCACCTTCGACGCCGAAGTCTTGCAGGCTCAAGGCCCGGTGCTGGTCGACTACTGGGCTGAATGGTGCGGTCCGTGCAAGATGATCGCTCCGGTTCTGGACGACATCGCCTCCACCTACGAGGGCAAGCTGACCGTCGCCAAGCTGAACATCGACGACAACCAGGAAACCCCGGCCAAGCACGGCGTGCGTGGTATCCCGACGCTGATGCTGTTCAAGAACGGCAACGTCGAAGCGACCAAGGTTGGCGCGCTGTCGAAATCGCAGCTGGCCGCGTTCCTCGACGCCCACCTGTGATGTGAAGAGCCCCGCGAATGCGGGGCTTTTTTTTGCCTCTGCAAGGCTGCCAAGCCCCCCTGTAGACGCAGTGTTCTGCTGCGAAAGGGCCGGCTATGCCGGGATGGTCGCTGCGGCTGGTGGCCTCTTAGCAGCACCAGGCTACTTCTGTCGCAGAGTGTGCTGTCGCTGAAAATGGCAGGGCAAAACCACTAGACGTCGAAAAAAGCAAGTGTTACATTCGGCCTCGCACTGCTTCTCCAGTGCCCTCTACACGCCGTCGCCGAAGCATCCCTAATTCGAATCAGTACGCGATCCTGTCGCCATCTAGCGGCGCGGCTTCATTAAGCCAAAGCTTAATTCTCCCTTCTTACATGATTACGTCATTCCCCTTATGAACCTGACTGAACTCAAGCAAAAGCCGATTACCGATCTTTTGGAAATGGCCGAACAGATGGGCATCGAAAACATGGCCCGTTCGCGCAAACAGGACGTGATTTTCGCCCTGCTGAAAAAGCACGCGAAAAGCGGCGAAGAGATCTCGGGTGACGGCGTGCTGGAGATCCTCCAGGATGGTTTCGGTTTCCTGCGTTCGGCTGATGCGTCCTACCTGGCCGGCCCCGATGACATTTACGTCTCGCCTAGCCAGATCCGCCGCTTCAACCTGCGTACCGGCGACACCATCGTCGGCAAGATCCGCCCGCCGAAGGAAGGGGAGCGTTACTTCGCCCTGCTGAAGGTTGATACCATCAACTTCGACCGCCCGGAAAACGCGAAGAACAAGATCCTGTTCGAAAACCTGACGCCGCTGTTCCCGAACAAGCGCCTGAAGATGGAAGCCGGTAACGGCTCCACCGAAGACCTGACCGGTCGCGTCATCGACCTGTGCGCCCCGATCGGCAAAGGCCAGCGTGGCCTGATCGTTGCTCCGCCGAAAGCCGGTAAGACGATCATGCTGCAGAACATCGCGGCGAACATTACGCGCAACAACCCCGAGTGCCACCTGATCGTCCTGCTGATCGACGAGCGCCCGGAAGAAGTAACCGAAATGCAGCGCACCGTGCGCGGCGAAGTGGTTGCCTCTACCTTCGACGAGCCGCCAACCCGCCACGTGCAGGTTGCCGAAATGGTGATCGAGAAGGCCAAGCGCCTGGTCGAGCACAAGAAGGATGTGGTTATCCTGCTGGACTCCATCACCCGTCTGGCACGTGCCTACAACACCGTGATCCCGAGCTCCGGCAAGGTGCTGACCGGTGGTGTCGACGCCCACGCCCTGGAGAAGCCGAAGCGCTTCTTCGGTGCTGCGCGTAACATCGAAGAGGGCGGCTCGCTGACCATTATCGCCACCGCGCTGGTCGAAACCGGCTCGAAGATGGACGAAGTGATCTACGAAGAGTTCAAGGGTACCGGCAACATGGAGCTGCCACTGGACCGCCGCATCGCCGAGAAGCGTGTGTTCCCGGCCATCAACATCAACCGCTCCGGCACCCGCCGCGAAGAGCTGCTGACTGCCGATGACGAACTGCAACGCATGTGGATCCTGCGCAAGCTGCTGCACCCGATGGACGAAATCGCCGCCATCGAGTTCCTGGTCGACAAGCTCAAGCAGACCAAGACCAACGACGAGTTCTTCCTGTCGATGAAGCGTAAGTAAGCTTCCCGACCAGGCAGTAATTGGGGCCGCTTCGCGCCCCTTCGCGGGCGTGTCCGCGAAGGGCTGCGAAGCGGCCCCAATGCATTTTCGCCCCAAACAAAGCCCGAACGGCGCTACACTCTGCACCCCGACCGATACGGCCAACACGAGGCACCTGCATGCAGTATCGCGACTTGCGCGACTTCATCCGTGGCCTGGAACAGCGCGGCGAGCTCAAGCGCATCCAGGTTCCGATCTCCCCCGTCCTGGAAATGACCGAGGTCTGCGACCGCACCCTGCGTGCCAAGGGCCCGGCATTGCTGTTCGAAAAGCCCACCGGCTTCGACATCCCGGTGCTCGGCAACCTCTTTGGCACTCCGGAGCGCGTGGCCATGGGCATGGGCGCGGAGTCGGTCGATGAGCTGCGCGAAATCGGCAAGCTGCTGGCCTTCCTCAAAGAGCCGGAGCCGCCGAAGGGCCTGAAGGACGCCTGGTCGAAGCTACCGATCTTCAAAAAGGTCGTGTCGATGGCGCCGAAAGTCGTCAAGGACGCGGTATGCCAGGAAGTGGTGGTCGAGGGTGACGACGTCGACCTGGGTGCGTTGCCGATCCAGCATTGCTGGCCAGGCGACGTGGCGCCGCTGATCACCTGGGGCCTCACCGTGACCCGCGGCCCGAACAAGGACCGCCAGAACCTGGGCATCTACCGCCAGCAGGTAATCGGTCGCAACAAGGTCATCATGCGTTGGCTCAGCCACCGTGGTGGCGCCCTCGACTACCGCGAGTGGTGCGAGAAGAACCCCGGCCAGCCGTTTCCGGTTGCAGTCGCCCTGGGCGCTGACCCGGCGACCATTCTTGGCGCCGTGACCCCGGTACCGGATACGCTCTCTGAATATGCCTTCGCCGGCTTGCTGCGTGGCAACCGTACCGAGCTGGTCAAGTGCCGTGGCAGTAACCTGCAGGTGCCGGCCACTGCCGAAATAATCCTCGAAGGCGTGATCCACCCGGGTGAAATGGCCCCGGAAGGCCCTTACGGCGACCACACCGGCTACTACAACGAAGTGGACAGCTTCCCGGTGTTCACCGTCGAGCGCATCACCCACCGGCAGAAGCCGATCTACCACAGCACCTACACCGGCCGACCGCCAGATGAGCCGGCCATTCTGGGTGTGGCGCTGAACGAAGTGTTCGTGCCGATCCTGCAGAAGCAGTTCCCGGAAATCACCGACTTCTACCTGCCGCCGGAAGGCTGCTCGTACCGCATGGCGGTGGTGACGATGAAGAAGCAGTACCCGGGCCACGCCAAGCGCGTGATGTTGGGTGTGTGGTCGTTCCTGCGACAGTTCATGTACACCAAGTTCGTTATTGTCACCGATGACGACATCAACGCCCGTGACTGGAACGATGTGATCTGGGCCATTACCACGCGCATGGACCCCAAGCGTGATACGGTGATGATCGATAACACCCCGATCGACTACCTCGATTTTGCGTCGCCGGTATCCGGGCTGGGGTCGAAGATGGGCCTGGACGCCACGCACAAGTGGCCGGGTGAGACAACACGCGAATGGGGGCGGGTCATCGTCAAGGACGAAGCCGTCACCCGCCGTATCGATGAGCTGTGGGACCAGTTGGGAATAGATTGATGCAGGTAACGTTGCAGCCGTCCGGGGCGGTGCTGGCGCTCGAACCCGGGGAACGGATCCTGGATGGAGCGCGGCGGCTGGGCTATGACTGCCCTAACAGCTGCCGCAATGGCAATTGCCATGTCTGCGCCGCGTTGTTGGTCGAAGGCCGGGTACGCCAAAATGGCGAAGTCCGCGACCATGGCGAATTGTTCACCTGCATTGCCGAACCGCTGGAGGACTGTGTGTTGCTCTGGGATGGTGTGCTCGCCCTGGGCGAGCTGCCAGTGCGCAAGCTGGCGTGCAGTGTCAGTGAGTGCGTCGACGTGGGTGGCGACGTCTGGCGGGTACGTCTGCGCGCGCCAGCCGGCAAGCCGCTGCGCTATCACGCCGGGCAGTACCTGATGATCGAGCGTGAGGGCGGCAAGCAGGCGGCCTTCTCGCTGGCTTCCGCGCCGCACGCCGGGCGTGAGCTGGAGTTGCATGTGCTGGCGCGTGAGCCCAGTGCGCTGCAACTGATCGAACAGCTCAAGCGCGACGGCCTGGCGCGCATCGAAATGCCTTTTGGCGACACTCACCTTGCCGAGTTGCCCGACGCCCCGCTGGTTTTGATTGCCGCCGGTACTGGCATGGGCCAGATGCACAGCCTGGTTGAGCATTGCCGGGCCAAGGGTTTCAAGCACCCCGTTCACCTGTACTGGGGCGTGCGCCGGCCCGAAGACTTCTACCAGATCGAGCACTGGGACGAATGGCAGCGCCTGCCCAACTTGTTCCTGCACCAGGTGGTCAGCGACCTGTGCGGCTGGGAAGGCCGTTGCGGCATGCTGCATGAAGCGGTTTGCGAGGACATTGCCGATCTCAATACCGTGCATGTCTATGCCAGCGGCTCGCCCAACATGATCTACGCCACCCTCGACGCCCTTGTCGAAGCCGGCATGGATGCGCACCGCATGCGTGCTGATGTGTTCGCCTACGCGCCGCGTGCTTAATAACCGAAGTTGGCAAGTACGGGTATAAGGCGGTAATTGTTACCGCCTTGGCTAATAACTTTCACGGTTTGCGAAACAGTACTTCCCGGTCGTCGGGGCCGCGCATGAAACGCTGCTGTCAGGGCTTGAGTATTTCTGCAAATCTGGCCTATGGTTACTGTAAGCAGCCTTGGTTTACAGGCCTTGGGCTGCTTCTATATCGAATCGCGCTTCATCCGTAGTTCATAGGGATAATGGCGGCAGCTTATGTCGGCACTTGAAAGTATGTCTTGGAAAGTTTCATATCCACCGACACTCGACTTCGGTCAGCAACATACCAACGAACAGTTGTTCCACTCCATGAAAACAACCATGTCTCGGCACCAGGGTGGGCCGGTGTGGCTGTTTGCGTATGGTTCGTTGATTTGGCGCCCGGAGTGCAACTCGGTGGAACGCCAGCGTGCGCGGGTACATGGTTATCACCGTGGCTTGTACTTGTGGTCGCACGAGCATCGCGGTACCCCTGAAACTCCCGGCCTGGTGTTTGGGCTGGACCGGGGTGGCTCTTGCAGCGGTTTTGCCTACCGGCTGGATGAAAGCAACCTGGACGATTCGTTGATGGCCCTGTGGCAACGCGAGATGCCCTACCCGGCGTACCGGCCGCATTGGCTGAACTGCCGCCTGGGCGATGGCAGCAAGGTGCAAGCCTTGGGCTTTGTGCTGGAGCGGCATTTGCCGTGCTATGCCGGCAACCTGCCAGACACTTTGCTCAGCCAGATCCTGGCGAGTGCCAAGGGGCGCTATGGCAGCACGCGCGATTATGTCGAGCAGACCTTGCATGCCCTGCGCAGCCACCAGATGCCTGATCGCAACCTCGAAGCACGGTTTCGCCGTTGCCATGACCTGCGGGAAGTGTGACTGATCGGTGCCGGTCGCTTTGCGGGTAGACCTGCTCCTACCTGCGCAGAGGCCAGCACTGTCACCAGAAAACCTGAGGCTTATCTGGCGAGCACCACCAACTTACCCACAGCCTGTCGCTGCCCCAGCTTCTCAATGGCAGCGCCTGCCTCGGCCAGTGGATAAGTCTGCGACACCAGCGGCTTCAATTTACCTTCGGCATGCCAGGCAAACAGCTGCTTGAAGTTGGCCGCATTATCCTCGGGCTGGCGTTGTGCAAACGCCCCCCAGAACACCCCCAGCACCGCGGCGCCCTTGAGCAGCACCAGGTTGGCCGCCAATTGCGGGATGGTCCCGCTGGCAAACCCCACCACCAGCAACCGGCCGTTCCAGGCCAACCCGCGCACCGCCTGCTCGAACAGCTCGCCGCCGACCGGGTCGTAGATCACGTCCACACCCTGGCCACCGGTCAGGCGCTTGATCTCTTCGCGCAGGCTGGCCTGGCTGTAGTCGATCAGCTCATCCGCCCCGGCCGCCTTTGCCACGGCCAGTTTCTCGGCATTGCTGGCGGCGGCAATGACCCGCGCGCCCATGGCCTTGCCGATCTCAACCGCCGCCAGGCCGACCCCGCCGGACGCGCCCAGCACCAGCAGGGTTTCGCCCGCCTGCAGTTGGCCGCGCTGGCGCAGGGCGTGCATCGACGTACCATAGGTCATGCCGAATGCCGCAGCGGTGGTGAAGTCCATGCTGGTCGGGACCGGCAGCACGTTGTAGAACGGCACTGCCACCTGCTCGGCAAATGCGCCCCAGCCAGTGAGTGCCATGACCCGGTCGCCGACCTTGAAGGCACCGGCCTTTTCCCCGACCGCAGCGACCACACCTGCCGCCTCGCCACCGGGAGAGAACGGCAGTGGTGGCTGGAACTGGTACTTGCCTTCAATGATCAGGGTGTCGGGAAAGTTGACCCCGGCAGCCTGCACGTCCAGCAGGATCTCGTTTTTCTTCGGCAGGGGGCTGGCTACCTCTTCCAGCACCAGGTTGCGCGCCGGGCCGAGGGTTTTGCACAACACAGCTTTCATCGGGGCTATTCCTTTGCGGGTAGTGGCCGATAAGTGTAGGAGGGCCGTTTGCCGGGTCAACGAGCATGGTCCTCCCTGATGGGCCGGCATAAGCCCGGGCTTGGGTTTGAGCGGTGTGCTGGGTAAGCTGGCGCCAACTGTATTGAGGAGCGAATTCGTGAAAGCGTGGATCTTGATGGTACTGGCGCTGCTGCTGCCGGCTGCGGCCATGGCCGAGGAAGCCAAGGAAGGGGCGCCCAAGGTCGCCTACATCAGCTTGAGCCCGCCCTTTGTCGGCAACTATGCCCTCGATGGCGGCCCGCGCCTGCGCGTTTACAAGGCCGATGTGGCCCTGCGTGTGACTGGCGACGAAGCCGCCAAGGCGGTCCAGCACCACGAACCGCTGATTCGTAACCAGCTGGTGGCGCTGTTCACCCAGCAGACCGTAGACAGCATGAGCAACGTCGAGGCCAAGGAACACCTTCGCCAGGAAGCGCTGAAGCAGGTACAGCAGGTGCTGGAAGCGGAAGAGGGCAAGCCGATCGTAGAAGACCTGCTGTTCAACAACCTGATCGTGCAGTAATTCCCATCGCGTTAGCTGTAGCGCCTGTTCTGTCGAGCGCCGCCCGCGCGGCGCTCGATTGCAATCACGTGTCATGACTCAAGGCGAACGCTTCAGGCTCACCCTGCCAGCGCAACGATCGCCGCCCATTGCTCCTCGGTCACTGGCATTACCGACAATCGGGTGCCTTTCTGCACCAGCGGTAACGCCTCCAGCGCGCTCTGCTGCTTCAGCAGCCCCAGCCCCAGCACCTGGCGGAATGTCTTCACGTGTGCAACATCCACCGCTGTCCACGCATTCTTCTCTGCCGTGGCCTTGGCATCGTAGTAGTGGCTCTGCGGGTCCAGCGCGGTCGGGTCGGGGTAGGCTGCGCGAATGATTTTGCCAATGCCGGCAATACCGGGCTGCGGGCAGCTGGAGTGGTAGAAGAAGAACGCGTCCCCCACGCTCATGGCGCGCAAGAAATTGCGTGCCTGATAGTTGCGCACGCCGTCCCAGCGCGCTTCGCCCAGGCGGCCGAGGGCTTCGATGGAGAGCTCGTCGGGCTCGGATTTCATCAGCCAGTAGGCCATGGATGCAGCTCCTGAAAAGGTTTGAAATAACCTGTTGCACGAAACCGACAGCCGGTTGGCGTCAAGGTTTGCGTGCAGACGCAGGTTGTCGGAAAATGCGCCCCGTTTAAAGCGCGATGCTCCGGTGGTGCCCAGAATACCGCCGAGCCTGAACAGTTTGCCTTGGGGGGCAATCTTCCATGTATCAACGTAAAAAACCGGATCTGCTGTGGATCCTGGTCTTCATTTTTGGCCTGGGTGTGGTCACTACCGGTTATGCGCAAGGGTTCTGGGAGCGCAAGCTGGACAACGCCTATCAAATGCCGGTCGAAGCCAGTCAGCCGCAACGTTGATACGCCCGCTGGTGCCGCTCAACGCGGCGCCAGGTACCAGCCACGGTCCGAGACCGTGCCCTGCAGTGGTACATCCCAACTGGCCTGGGCCAGCCGCTCGACCTTCTGGCATTCGTGCGCCAACCCTAGTAGCAAAGGTTTCTTCCAGGTCTGTCGACGCGCCTGGTAAGCCAGGCTGCGGTCATAGAACCCCCCGCCCATGCCCAGGCGACCCCCCATTTCATCGAAACCGACCAGCGGCAGCAGGATCAGGTCCAGCGCCCAGATCGGCCGTTGGCGCTTGCGCTCGGTAACCGGCTCGGGAATACGAAAACGGTTGGGCCGGAGCTTTTCGCCCTGTTCGAAGCGCTGGAACACCATGCGCGTGCGCGGCCAGGCATGCAGCACCGGCAGGTAAGTGCGCTTGCCGCGGCGTTGGGCTTCGCGCAGTAACAGGCAGGGGTCGATTTCGCCGTCATTGGGCAGATAAAGGGCAATGTGCCTGGCGCGGCGAAACAGCGGGTGCTGCGCCAGCTGGCGGTACAGGCCAAGGGTGGCCTGGCGTTGCTGGGCAGGGGTAAGGGCGCGGCGGGCATTGCGGAGCAGGCGACGAAGCTGGGGGCGGGTGAGCGGCGCGGTGTCGGTCATGGCACAAGCGATCCCAGGGTGCTGGCCGATGAGCTCGGCCAAAACGAATTGCCCGCCAATAAAGGCGGGCAAGAAATTCAGGCTCCCCGACAAGACCGCTATCGGTGTAGCCCTTGAACCCGAAAGTTCAAGGTGGAGATTGCAGGGGGCGTTAAGGCTTTCCGTCGGGCGGACATGCACACCGGCCCCAGCGTGCAACCCCCGTGGTTGTGCGTATCGGCTCAGGGACATAACCGACTGGCGCATCCCCCAGGGAGTGGCGCCAGTATACCAATCTCAGTCGATTTTGGTACCCGTGTCGTCGGACAAAGCCTTGTCCACCCGATCCAGCAGGTCGCGCACCTGTTCGCGGTTGGTGCTGGTGACCGGCGCAGCGCTGCGGTCTTCCTGACGGTGCAGCATTTCGTGGGTAATGTTCAATGCCGCCATGACCGCAATGCGGTCGGCGCCGATCACCTTGCCGCTGCTGCGGATCTCGCGCATCTTGCTGTCCAGGTAGCGCGCGGCGCTGACCAGGTTGTTGCGCTCTTCCGGCGGGCAGATGATCGAGTATTCCTTGTCGAGGATCTGCACGGTGACGCTATTGCTTGAACTCATGAGTCTTGCTCCAGGGCCTTGAGGCGTAAAATCATCGACTCGACCTTGCGCTTGGCGATCTCGTTCTTTTCGATGAGGTGGGCGCGCTCTTCGCGCCAGGATTTTTCCTGAGCTACTAGGAGTGCATTTTGCCGTTTTAGTTGCTCGACGCGCTCGATCAGCAACTCGAATCGGCTCATCAGTGCCTGCAGGTCATTCTCTTGCGTGGGTTGCACTCGATTCGCTCCGTCGTTGAGTCACCTGCGATGATGCCGCTCCCTGGGCGGCGACGGCCAGTGCCGATGGTCTTGGCGCGCCTGCCGGTGCTAGGATACAAGGTCTTCATTCTAGTCATTGCGCCGTCTGGCGCCTAGCAGACCATGCCCAATACCCAATCGCCCTACATCGCCTTCGCCATGCTGCTCTCGAGCAATGGCCATCCTGTCACCCCGGCCGAACTGCACGGCCTGCTGATCGGCCGCAGTTGCGCCGGCGCCGGCTTCGAAGCCGACGCCTGGCTGGCCGATGCCGCCCAACTGCTGGAAACCGAGCCCGGTGATACCGTGCGCAACGCCCTGGTGGGCCTGCAGGAAATGGTCAAGGGCGAGCTAACCAGCGACGACATGGCCATTGTCCTCCTGCTGCCTTCCGACGACGCTGCACTGCGTGACCGCGCCACCGCGCTGGGCCAGTGGTGCCAAGGTTTCATCACCGGTTTTGGCTTGAACGCCGGCGGCAAGGACTTGTCCGACGAGGCCAAGGAAGTGCTGCAGGACCTGGTAGCCATTTCCCAGGTGCAGGAAGCCCTCGAGGAGTCCGAAGACGGCGAGAGCGACTACATGGAGGTCATGGAGTACCTGCGCGTGGCGCCACTGCTGCTGTTCTCCGAGCTGGCCAAGCCGGCCGCACCCGCGCCCAAGCCATCGTTGCACTGATCAACCGGGGGTAGTCTGCCCATGAGCCACATTCCCAAGGCCGAGTATGCCCGGCGGCGCAAGGCGCTGATGGCGCAGATGGTCCCCAACAGCATCGCCATCCTGCCTGCCGCCGCAGTTGCCATCCGCAACCGCGACGTCGAGCACGTGTACCGCCAGGACAGTGACTTCCAGTACCTCAGCGGTTTTCCCGAGCCGGAGGCGGTGATCGCCCTGATCCCTGGGCGCGAGCATGGCGAGTACGTGCTGTTCTGCCGTGAACGCAACCCCGAGCGCGAGCTGTGGGACGGCCTGCGAGCGGGCCAGGAAGGCGCGGTGAGTGATTTTGGTGCCGACGATGCCTTCCCCATCACCGATATCGACGAGATCCTGCCAGGCCTGATCGAAGGCCGCGAGCGGGTGTACAGCGCCATGGGCAGCAACCCCGAATTCGATCGCCGGCTGATGGACTGGATCAACGTGATCCGCTCCAAGGCCCGCCTGGGCGCCCAGCCGCCGAACGAGTTCGTTGCGCTGGATCATCTGCTGCATGACATGCGCCTGTATAAATCGGCAGCGGAAGTGAAGGTGATGCGTGCGGCTGCAGACATTTCTGCACGGGCCCACGTGCGGGCCATGCAGGCCTGCCGGGCCGGGCTGCATGAATACAGCCTGGAAGCCGAGCTGGACTACGAATTCCGCAAGGGCGGGGCAAAAATGCCAGCCTACGGTTCGATCGTCGCAGCCGGGCGTAATGGCTGCATCCTGCACTACCAGCAGAATGACGCGCCGCTCAAGGAGGGTGACCTGGTGCTGATCGACGCAGGTTGCGAAATCGACTGCTACGCCAGTGACATCACTCGCACCTTCCCGGTTAGCGGCCGTTTTTCGCCTGAGCAGAAGGCCATCTACGAGCTGGTGCTCAAGGCGCAGGCGGCGGCGTTTGCCGAAATCGCCCCCGGCAAGCACTGGAACCACGCCCACGAGGCGACCGTGCGGGTCATTACCGCAGGCTTGGTGGAGCTCGGCCTGCTCGAAGGGGATGTGCAGGAGCTGATCGACAGCGAAGCCTATCGCGCCTTCTACATGCACCGCGCCGGCCACTGGCTGGGCATGGATGTGCACGATGTAGGCGAGTACAAGGTGGGCGGCGAGTGGCGCGTGCTGGAGCCCGGCATGGCGCTGACCGTCGAACCGGGTATCTACATTGGCGCCGACAACCAGGCTGTAGCCAGGAAGTGGCGCGGCATTGGGGTAAGGATCGAGGACGACGTGGTAGTCACCAAGAAAGGTTGTGAAATCCTGACGTCGGGCGTGCCACGCACGGTCGCCGAGATCGAGGCGCTGATGCAGGCCGCCCGCAAGGACGCTGCATGAACCGGGTAAACCTGGCGATCATCGGCGGTGGCCTGGTGGGTGCAAGCCTGGCCTTGGCCCTGCAGGCCGGGGCCAAGGCGCGTGGCTGGAAGATCCTGCTGATCGAGCCCTTCGCTCCCGGCGACAGCTACCAGCCCAGCTACGATGCGCGGTCCTCGGCATTGTCTTTCGGCACCCAGCAGATTTATCAGCAATTGGAACTGTGGCAGGTCATCGGCCGTCGCGCCGAACCGATCCGGCAGATTCACGTCTCCGACCGTGGCCGCTTTGGCGCCACGCGCCTGGATGCCTTGGAAGAGGGTGTGCCGGCGCTGGGCTACGTGGTGGAAAACGCCTGGCTCGGGCAATGCCTGTGGCAAGGGCTGGACAGTGACGTGGTGAGCTGGCGCTGCCCGGCGGAAGTGACCTCGATGCAGGCCATCGAAGGCGGCTACCGGTTGCGCCTGAACGACGACACCCAGCTGGAATGCGACCTCGCGGTACTGGCCGACGGCGGCCGTTCCGGCTTGCGCGAACAGCTGGGTATCCACGTACGCCATACGCCGTACCAGCAAAGCGCGTTGATCGCCAATATCACCCCCGGCGAGGCCCACGGTGGCCAGGCATTCGAGCGCTTCACCGCAGAAGGCCCGATGGCCCTGTTGCCACTGCCGGATAACCGCTGTGCGCTGGTGTGGACCCGCCAGGGCATGGACGCACGGCGGCTGGCCGACATCGACGAGCGCAGCTTCCTGCGCGAGCTGCAGGGTGAGTTCGGCTACCGCCTGGGGGCGCTTCGCCAGGTCGGCGCACGGCATCTCTACCCGCTGTCGTTGATCGAAGCCCAGGAGCAGGTGCGGCCGCATCTGGTGGTATTGGGCAACGCTGCGCACAGCCTGCACCCCATCGCTGGCCAGGGCTTCAACCTGTCGCTGCGTGACGTGCAGGCGCTGGCCGAGGCCCTGCTGGCTGGCCCGCAGCGGCCAGGCGACCTGACCACGCTGCAGGCTTACCACCAGCGTCAGCGCCTGGACCAGGCCATGACCATCGGCTTCTCCGACCAGGTCACCCGCCTGTTCGGCAGCAACCAGCCGTTGCTGGCCGCCGGGCGCAACCTGGGCCTGCTCGGGCTCGACCTGCTGCCACCGGCAAAAAGCTGGTTTGCCCGCCAGGCCATGGGCCTGGGCACTCGCCCCGACCCGCGGGGCCAGGCATGAGCAACGCGCGTAAACTGGCGCGCCGGGCGCGTATGCTGCGCTGGCTGCTGAACCTTTACCCACCTTACCTGGGCGCCGGCATTCGTGTGCAGCACATCAGCCCGGACCTGCGCAGCGTCAAGGTGGCGATGAAACTGACGCGCTGGAATCGCAACTATGTCGGTACCCAGTTCGGTGGCAGTTTGTACGCCATGACCGACCCGTTCTACATGCTGCTGCTGATCGAGCAACTGGGGCGGGAGTACATCGTCTGGGACAAGGCCGCCAGCATTGATTTCATCTCGCCGGGCAAAGGCCCGGTGTATGCCGAATTCCACGTCGATGACGCGCTGCTGGACGACATTCGCCAGCAGACCGCCACCGGCAAGAAGTGCCTGCCGCGTTTGCAGGTCGATATCCGCGATGGCGCTGGCGAGTTGGTGGCGCGGGTCGATAAAACCCTATATGTGCGGCTCAAGCCGCAAGCGAGGCTGGCGTAAAGCATGGAAATGCGCGCAGATCTGTTGATTGTCGGTGCCGGTATGGTCGGCAGCGCACTGGCCCTGGCGTTGCGCCACAGTGGCTTGCAAATCCTCTTGCTCGACGGTGGCCCGCTGACGGTCAAGCCATTCGATGCCCAGGCTCCGTTCGAACCGCGTGTCAGCGCGCTGTCAGCTGCCAGCCAGCGCATCCTCGAGCGCCTTGGCGCTTGGGACGGCATTGCCCAGCGGCGCGCCACGCCGTATTCCGACATGCATGTATGGGATGGCAGCGGCACCGGGCAGATTCATTTCTCGGCGGCCAGCGTGCATGCCCAGGTACTCGGCCATATTGTCGAGAACCGGGTGGTGCAGGACGGCCTGCTGGAGCGCCTGCACGACAGCGACATTGGCCTGCTGGCCAATGCGCGGCTGGAGCAGCTGCGCCGATCTGGCGATGAATGGCTGCTGACCCTGGCCGATGGCCGGCAACTGCGCGCGCCGCTGGTAATTGCTGCCGATGGCGCCAACTCGGCAGTGCGGCGCCTGGCTGGTTGTGAAACCCGCGAGTGGGATTACCTGCACCATGCCATCGTCACCAGCGTGCGTTGCAGCGGCGGGCACCAGGCCACGGCCTGGCAGCGCTTCACCGATGAAGGGCCATTGGCTTTTCTACCGTTGAGCCGCGATGGCCAGCAAGACTGGTGCTCGATCGTATGGTCGACCACCCCTGAGCATGCCGAGCAGCTGATGGCGATGGATGACGCGGCCTTCCTGCAGGCCCTGGAACGGGCCTTCGAAGGGCGCCTGGGGGACGTGCTGCAGGCCGACCCACGGGTGTGCGTGCCGCTGCGCCAGCGTCACGCCAAGCGCTATGTGGATGAAGGCCTGGCCTTGATCGGTGATGCTGCACACACCATTCACCCGCTGGCCGGGCAGGGTGTGAACCTGGGCTTTCTCGATGCGGCGGTGTTGGCCGAGGTGCTGGTCAATGCCTGCGAGCGCGGCGAGCGGCTGGCCGATGTGAAGGTGCTGAGCCGTTACGAGCGCCGGCGCATGCCACACAACCTGGCGTTGATGGCGGCGATGGAGGGCTTCGAGAGGTTGTTCCAGGCCGATCCGCTGCCGTTGCGCTGGTTGCGCAACAGCGGGTTGAAGCTGGTGGAGCAGATGCCTGAAGCCAAAGCGCTGTTTGTGCGTCAGGCACTGGGTTTAAGTGGTGATCTGCCGGATCTGGCCAAGGCTTGAGCGTGCCGGGGCCGCGTTGCGGCCCCTTGCAACATCCGGTAACTGCTAGGTAGATGAGCCAGAAAATGGGATTCACTACCATTCGCACCTCTCATAACCTCCGAGGAGTGCTTTCCATGTTGCCACGCAAGCCCCTACTGGCCGCCCTGGCCCTGACTTTGTTCGGCGGCACCGCTCAAGCAGCGGACGAAGTGGTGGTGTACTCCTCGCGCATCGACGAGCTGATCAAGCCGGTGTTCGATGCCTATACCGCCAAGACCGGGGTCAAGGTCAAGTTCATCACCGACAAGGAAGCCCCGCTGATGCAGCGCATCAAGGCCGAGGGCGAAAACGGCGTGGCCGACCTGCTGCTGACGGTCGATGCCGGCAACTTGTGGCAGGCCGAGCAAATGGGCATCCTGCAGCCGATCAAGTCCGACATCATCGACCAGAACATTCCGCCACAGTACCGCGCCTCGTCCCATGACTGGACTGGTCTGAGCCTGCGTGCGCGCACCATCATCTACTCCACCGAGCGGGTCAAGCCGGCAGAGCTGAGCACCTACGAGGCGCTGGCCGACAAACAGTGGGAAGGCCGCCTGTGCCTGCGCACGGCGAAGAAGGTGTACAACCAGTCGCTGACCGCTACCCTGATCGAAACCCATGGCGAGGCGAAGACCGAGCAGATCGTCAAAGGCTGGGTCAACAACCTGTCCACCGACGTGTTCTCCGACGACAATGCGGTGATCCAGGCCATCGAGGCCGGCCAGTGTGACGTGGGCGTGGTCAACACCTACTACTACGGCCGCCTGCACAAGCAGAACCCGCAACTGCCGGTGAAAATCTTCTGGCCCAACCAGGGCGACCGTGGCGTACATGTGAACCTGTCGGGCATTGGCCTGACCAAGCATGCGCCACACCCGGAAGCCGCGAAGAAACTGGTGGAGTGGATGACCGGCGAAGAAGCTCAGAAGCTGTTTGCCGACATCAACCAGGAATTCCCGGCCAACCCGAAGGTCAAGCCATCGGATGAAGTGGCAGCGTGGGGTAGCTTCAAGGCCGACAGCATTCCGGTGGAAATTGCCGGCAAGCGCCAGGCTGAAGCTATCCGCCTGATGGATCGGGCTGGCTACAACTAAGCGCCAGGCTTTATCCTTCTGGGGCCTTCGCAGGCCCCTTCGCGGGACAAGCCCGCTCCCACGGACCTTCACAGGATCGATGCCTTGTGCGGTCCCTGTGGGAGCGGGCTTGTCCCGCGAACGACCGCGCAGCGGTCGCCATCGCAATCGAGAACCAAGCCTTGCCCCACACTCCCCAACGCCGCTGGTACCTCCCGGTCGCCATGATCGCCGCCTTGGTGCTGCTGCCCCTGAGCGTGCTGCTGTTGTCCTGGCAATCCGTCGACCTGCAGATCTGGTCGCACCTTCTCGACACCCAGATGAGCCGGCTGCTGGGCAATACCCTGGCCCTGGTAGTCGGCGTAGGCATCGGCGTCACTGTCCTGGGCGTCAGCCTGGCCTGGCTCACCAGCCTGTGCGAGTTCCCTGGCCGGCGCTGGCTGGACTGGGCGCTGATGTTGCCGTTCGCCATCCCTGCCTACGTGCTGGCATTCGTTTTCGTCGGCCTGCTGGATTTCGCCGGCCCGGTGCAAAGTGCGTTGCGTGAGGTGTTCGGGCCAATGCGCTTGCCACGGGTACGCTCCACCGGCGGGGTAATCATCGTTCTGGTGCTGGTGTTCTATCCCTACGTCTACCTGCTGGCGCGCACTGCCTTCATGGCCCAAGGCAAGGGCCTGATGGAAGCCGCGCGGGTACTGGGGCTCTCTCCCTTGCAGGCATTCTGGCGCGTGGCCCTGCCCATGGCGCGGCCGGCAATCGGCGCCGGCATCGCCCTGGCGCTGATGGAAACCCTGGCCGACTTTGGTGCTGTAGCGGTATTCAACTTCGACACCTTCACCACCGCCATCTACAAGACCTGGTACGGCTTCTTCAGCCTGTCCAGTGCGGCCCAGCTGGCCAGCCTGCTGCTGTTGGCGGTGATGCTGGTGCTGTACGGCGAGCGCCGCGCCCGCGGGGCCAGCCGCAGTGGTAACGAGCGGCCGCGTGGTCAGGCGCTTTATCACCTGCGCGGGCTCAAGGCGGTGTTGGCCAGCGGCTGGTGCCTGCTGGTGTTCGCCTGCGCCTTCGTGATACCCCTGCTGCAGCTGCTGGTGTGGTTCTGGCAGCGCGGGCGGCATGACCTGGATGAGCGCTACGTCGGCTTGGTGCTGCACACCTTGTACCTGGGCGGGATGGCTGCGCTGGTTACGGTGTGTGTGGCGCTGCTGCTGGCTTTTGCCCGGCGCCAGGCGCCGACCGGCGCCATTCGCGCCGGGATAGGCATGGCCAACCTGGGTTATGCCTTGCCCGGTTCGGTGCTGGCGGTGTCGATCATGCTGGCCTTCAGTTACCTCGACAACAACCTGGTCATCCCACTGTCCGGCTGGCTGGGCGGGGCGGGCAAACCGTTGCTGCTGGGTAGCCTGTCGGCGTTGCTGCTGGCCTACCTGGTGCGCTTCATCGCAGTCGCTTACGGGCCACTGGAGAGCAGCCTGGAACGCATCCGCCCGTCATTGCCAGAGGCTTCGCGCAGCCTGGGTGTTGGTGGCGTGAGATTGTTTTGCAAGGTGTATCTGCCGCTGCTGGTACCTGGTGTTCTTAGCGCCGCCTTGCTGGTGTTCGTCGACGTCCTCAAGGAAATGCCGGCCACCTTGCTGATGCGGCCGTTCGGCTGGGACACCCTTGCCGTGCGCGTGTTCGAGATGACCAGCGAAGGCGAGTGGGCGCGTGCTTCGCTGCCGGCGCTGACCTTGGTGCTGGTGGGCTTACTGCCGGTCATCGGCCTGATCCGTCGTTCGGCCCGTCGACCCGGTCACAGTCACTGAGGATGCCAGCTTGCGACCTTGCGGCTACAATGCGCGGCATTCGCGCGGTGGGTGTTGAACAAGAAGAGCTGACGATCAACGTCATCGACCACCGCCGCTTCGCCACGCCCGGAAGGAGAAACCCATGGGACAGCGCACGCTTTTGTATGACCTGCACCTGGCGCTAGGCGCCAAGCTGGTCGATTTTGGTGGCTGGGACATGCCCCTGCACTACGGCTCGCAGGTCGAGGAGCACCATCAGGTGCGCAGCGACTGCGGCGTCTTCGATGTTTCCCACATGACCGTGATCGATGTCGACGGCACCGATGCTACCGTTTGGCTACAGCGCCTGCTGGCCAATGACGTGGCACGCCTCGAAGGCACCGGCATGGCGCTGTACAGCCCGCTGCTGAACGAACTGGGCGGGGTGATCGATGATCTGATCGTCTATCGTACTGAATCCGGCTATCGCCTGGTCACCAACGCCGCCACCCGGGCCAGGGTGCTCGACTGGCTGCAACTGCAGCGTGCCAGTTTTAACGTGGGCTTCCAGGTCCGCCCCGACCTGGCCATCCTTGCCATCCAGGGGCCATACGCTCGCGAGAAAGTTGCAGCCCTGCTCAGCCCCGCACGCGCCGCGTTGATCCGCGAACTGCGCCCCTTTGAAGGCGTTACCGACGGCGACTGGTTCATCGCCCGCACCGGTTATACCGGCGAGGACGGCCTGGAGATCATCTTCCCGGGTGAGCAGGCCGTGGCCTTTTTCAACGACCTGGTCGGCGCGGGCATCGCCCCCAGCGGCCTTGGCGCCCGTGACACCTTGCGCCTGGAAGCCGGCATGAACCTCTACGGCCAGGACATCGACGAAGCCCACACCCCCCTTACCTCCAACCTGGGCTGGAGCATCGCCTGGGAGCCGGCCGGGCGTGACTTCATCGGCCGCACCGGCCTGCTGAAGGAAATCGAGCAGGGTGTGCAGGAAAAACTGGTCGGCCTGGTGCTGGAAGAGCGCGGCGTGCTGCGTGCCCATCAGGTCGTGCGTGTATCCGGCATTGGCGAAGGGGAGATCACCAGTGGTAGTTTCTCGCCTACGCTGAGCAAATCCATTGCCTTGGCGCGCGTGCCCATGGCGACCGGTGACCGGGCCGAGGTGGAAATTCGCGGCAAGTGGTACCCGGTGCGGGTAGTCAAACCGACTTTCGTGCGCCACGGAAAGATCCTGATCTGAACAATTTTTAACCGGCGGGCGTACCGCTGAGCCAATCGAGGAATTCAAGACATGAGCAATATCCCCGCCGACCTGCGTTTTGCCGAAAGCCACGAGTGGGCGCGCCTGGAAGCCGACGGTACAGTGACCGTGGGCATCAGCGACCACGCCCAGCAAGCCCTGGGTGACGTGGTGTTCGTAGAGCTGGCTGAAGTCGGCAAAGTGTTTGGCGCTGGCGACGCTGCGGGTGTGGTGGAGTCGGTCAAGGCCGCTTCTGATATTTACGCCCCGGTGGGTGGCGAAGTGATCGCCGTTAACGAAGAACTGGCCGATAGCCCGGAACAGCTCAACGAAGAACCTTACGCTGCGTGGATCTTCAAGCTGAAGCCAAGCAACCCTGCCGAGCTGGACAAGCTGCTTGATGCTGCTGGCTATCAGGCCGCCATCGGCGAGTAAGACCTCATCGCCCGCTCCCACAGCGATAGTGCCCGCCGCTGGCGGGTGATTAACCTGTGGGGCGGGCAGCCTCGCGAAGAGGCCAGGCCTGCAAACAAGTTTCCCCGCACAATCGGCAATCCCTTCCTAGACTTGTAAGTCTCCATGAGAGCTGTTCCAGGAAGAGAGCGTCGTCATGTCCCAGTCGCCATCCCTGCACCAACTGCAAGAGCTCAACCCGTTCCTGCGTCGCCACTTAGGTCCGGATGCCTCGGAGCAACAAGCCATGCTCAACGCGCTGGGCATCGCCAGTCGCAATGAGCTGATCGAGCAGACCGTACCGCCAGACATCCGCCTCAACCGCCCCCTCGACCTGCCACCGGCGCTGGACGAGCAGGCTGCCTTGGCCAAGCTTGCTGGCTACGCCGCGCAAAACCAGGTCTGGACCAGCCTGATCGGCATGGGCTACCACGGCACCATCACCCCCACGGTCATCCTGCGCAACGTACTGGAAAACCCCGGTTGGTACACTGCGTACACGCCCTACCAGCCTGAAATTGCCCAAGGCCGGCTGGAGGCGTTGTTGAACTTCCAGCAGATGGTCATCGACCTCACTGGTTTGGCGCTGGCCAATGCTTCGCTGCTCGATGAAGCCACCGCCGCGGCCGAGGCCATGGCCCTGGCCAAGCGGGTGGCACGCAACAAGAGCAATGCGTTCTTCGCCGATGAGCACTGCCACCCACAGACCTTGTCGGTACTCAGGACCCGCGCAGAGGGCTTTGGCTTCGAGCTGATCGTCGACTCTGTGGATAACCTGGCCAGCCATTCGGTGTTCGGCGCCTTGCTGCAATACCCCGATACCCATGGGGAAGTGCGCGACCTGCGCCCGCTGATCGATCAGTTGCACAGCCAGCAGGCCCTGGCTTGCGTGGCGGCCGACTTGTTGAGCCTGGTGGTGCTCGCGCCACCTGGTGAGCTGGGCGCCGATGTGGTCTTGGGCTCGACCCAGCGCTTTGGGGTGCCGATGGGTTACGGCGGCCCCCACGCGGCCTATTTCGCCTGTCGCGACGACTACAAGCGGGCCATGCCCGGGCGCATCATCGGCGTATCGCGTGATGCCCGTGGCAACACCGCGCTGCGTATGGCCCTACAGACCCGCGAACAGCATATCCGCCGCGAGAAGGCCAACTCCAACATCTGCACGGCGCAGGTGCTACTGGCCAACATCGCCGGCTTCTATGCCGTCTACCACGGCCCGGAAGGCCTGCAACGCATTGCCCAGCGCGTGCACCGGCTGACCTTCATCCTGGCCGCCGGGCTGGAAGCCAAAGGCATCCAGCGCCTCAACCAGCATTTCTTCGACACTCTCACCCTGAATGTCGGTGGCGCCCAGGCCGCGATAATCGAAAGCGCTGAAGCCGCGCAGATCAACCTGCGCATACTGGGCCGCGGCCACCTGGGCGTTAGCCTGGACGAAACCTGCAACGAACAGACGGTGTTGCGCCTGCTGGATATCTTCCTGGGGGTGGATCACGGCCAGGAGATTGCCGCCCTTGATCAGTTGGCCATGCCCGAAGGTATCCCCGCCAGCCTGGTGCGGCGTACCCCGTTCCTCGCTCACCCGGTGTTCAACCTGCACCACAGCGAAACCGAGATGCTGCGCTACCTCAAGCAGCTGGAGAACAAGGACCTGGCGCTGAACCAATCGATGATTCCGCTGGGCTCGTGCACCATGAAGCTCAATGCCACCAGCGAGATGATCCCGATCACCTGGCCCGGGTTTGCCCAGCTACACCCGTTTTCCCCGGCGGGGCAGGCCATCGGCTACAAGGCGATGATCGACGAGCTTGAGAGCTGGCTGTGCGCAATCACCGGCTTCGATGCCATCTGCATGCAGCCCAACTCTGGCGCCCAGGGCGAATACGCCGGGCTGATGGCCATTACCCGTTATCACCGCAGCCGCCACCAGCCTCAGCGCACGTTGTGCCTGATACCGTCGTCGGCCCACGGCACCAACCCGGCGTCGGCGCAAATGGCCGGCATGGAGGTGGTGATCGTCGATTGCGATAATGACGGCAACGTCGACCTGGTCGATCTCAAAGCCAAGGCCAGCGCGGCCGGCGAGCGGTTGTCGTGCCTGATGATCACCTACCCTTCGACCCACGGGGTGTACGAAGAGGGCATTCGCGAAATTTGCGAAGTGGTGCATCAGCACGGCGGCCAGGTATACATGGACGGCGCCAACCTCAATGCCCAGGTGGGCCTGGCGCGGCCGGCGGACATCGGCGCCGATGTTTCACACATGAACCTGCACAAGACCTTCTGCATCCCCCATGGCGGAGGAGGGCCGGGCATGGGGCCGATCGGCATTCGCGGGCACCTCAAGCCGTTCGTCGCCAGCCACCCGGTAGTACCAGTGCCCGGCCTGGACCCGAACAACAGCGCGGTCAGTGCCGCACCCTGGGGCAGTGCGAGCATCCTGCCGATCAGCTGGATGTACATCGCCATGATGGGCCCGCAGCTGGCCGACGCCAGTGAGGTGGCGATCCTGTCAGCCAACTACTTGGCCAGCCAGCTGGGCGGCGCGTTTCCGGTGCTTTACCGCGGGCGCAACCAGCGTGTGGCGCACGAGTGTATCCTCGACCTGCGGCCGTTGAAGGCGCTGACCGGTATCAGCGAGGAGGACGTGGCCAAGCGCCTGATGGACTATGGCTTCCATGCGCCGACCATGTCGTTTCCGGTGCCGGGTACGCTGATGGTGGAGCCGACGGAGAGTGAGTCCAAGGCTGAGCTGGACCGCTTTGTCGAGGCGATGCTGGCGATTCGTGCGGAGATTGCCGAGGTGCAGGAGGGTAACTGGCCAGCGGAGAACAACCCGCTCAAGCATGCGCCGCATACCTTGGCCGATGTGCTGGGCGTGTGGGACAGGCCCTATAGCCTGGAGCAGGCGGTGGCGCCCAGTGCCCATGTCCGCCAGCACAAGTACTGGCCGGCGGTAAACCGGGTGGACAACGTGTATGGAGACCGCAATCTGTTCTGTGCGTGTGTACCGGTGGACGCTTACCGGTAGGGCAGAAGACTAGTGTCGCCTGCTTCGCGGGGGAGGCCCGCGAAGCAGGCAAGGCGGTTACTCGACTACTGCATTCTTGGCCAGGATGGCATTGGCCAATTCCATGTCCGAAGCCTGCAGCCCTGGGTGCTCGGCCCGGGCCTGGCGCATGGCTGCTTCCAGGAACGGCCCACGGATCGCGCCTTCACTGGCGACGAAGCTGCTGGCGTCATCCTGCGCGGCCACTACCAGCTTGTGATCCCGCGAGGTCAGGTAGCTCGATGCCGTAGTAGCACCGGAGGTCATTACGTTACGCCAGAAGGTATCGGCCATGGCCGAGCCTATAGGCAGCGAAAGCAAGGCAGCGGCGGCGATGGCGGTTTTGAGACGCATGTTGAAACACCTCGAAGGGTGAGGGTTGAAGATGCGCGGTTGGATCTTTTTCAACGAGGCAAGTTCCTGAATACAGTGGGCTTTTCGTCAGCTACAGACGCGCAGCACCTCCTCCTCACGCGTCTGCCCACAGGCCACTTTCGCTTCGCCGCAACGGCGCAGATCAACCAGGCCGTCGAGCACTGCCTGGCGCCGTAGATGGTTCAGGTCGGCGTTCGGGCCGATCAATGCACGCAGGTTGTCACTGGGCTCGAGCAGTTCGAACAAACCCGTACGCCCGTGAAAGCCGGTGCCCCGGCAGGTTCGGCAATTGCCCGATGCAGTCACTTGGCAATCCGTGCACAAGGTGCGCACCAAGCGCTGGGCCATCACGGCGATCAGCGTCGCCTTTATCAGGTAATCGGCTACACCCAGTTCTTGCAGGCGGGTAATTGCCGCGCAGGCGTCGTTGGTATGCAGAGTGGACAGCACCAGGTGCCCGGTCAGGGCTGCCTGCACCGCCACCAAGGCAGTTTCGCGATCGCGGATTTCGCCAACCATGATGATGTCCGGATCCTGTCGCAGCAGGGCCCGCACGCCGTCGGCAAAGCCCAGGTCCAAGGCTGGCTGGACCTGCAACTGGTTGAAGGCCGGTTCCAGGCGTTCGATCGGATCCTCGATGGTGCACAGGTTGACTTGGGGTGTCGCCAGCAGCTTGAGGCTGGCATACAGCGTACTGGTCTTGCCGGAGCCGGTTGGGCCAGTGACCAGGATGATCCCTTGGCGCTGGCGCAGCAGGGCTTGCCACTGGGCCAGCTGCTGGCCTTGCAGGCCGAGGCGGTCGAAGCCATCTTGCAGCTGGTTCGGGTCAAACAGGCGCAGCACCAGCTTCTCGCCAAACGGGGTTGGCAGGGTCGATAGCCGTAGTTCCACCTCACCGCCGCCTGGCAGTCGGCTTTGCAGCCGGCCGTCCTGTGGGCGGCGCTTTTCCGCCACATCCATGCGACCCAGGTGCTTCAGGCGGCTGACTAGCGCCAGGGTGACCCCGGCAGGGAAGGCGTACACGTTATGCAGCAGGCCGTCGATGCGGTAGCGCAGCTGACCCTGGTCGCGGCGGGGTTCAAGGTGAATATCGCTGGCGCGTTGTTCGATGGCGTACTGCAGCAGCCAGTCGACGATATGCACGATGTGGGCGTCGTCGGCGCTGGCCTCGGATTGGCGCTTGCCCAGCTCCAGCAATTGCTCAAGTTCGCCCAGGCTGGCGGCTTGCTGGTGTTGCGCCCCTTTCACCGACTGGGCCAGGCGCTGGAACGACTGGCCTGACTGGCGGATCTGCAACGGGCTGGCCAGCACGCGACGGATTGGCCGGCCGAGGCTGCGGGCCAGGTCAGCCTGCCAGTCATCCTGATAGGGCTGAGCGCTGGCGACGGTAACGCTAGTGGCGTCGGCGGCGACGATAAGGATGCCGTGGCGCTGGGCGAAGGCCGGAGAGATCAGGCCGCTGACCTGGGGCAGGTCGAGCTGGATGGGATCGATGCGTAGGTAGGGTTGGCCAACCTTGCTCGCCAGCCATTGGCAGAGGTGATCGAGGTCCAGCGGCTGGCCGGGGTGCTGGCGGTTTTCCAGGCTGCAGGCGGCGATTTGTTCCAGTGGGTGGCGGGTGGGGTCGGCGGCGGCGTGTTCAAGCACGTTCAGGGTGTCGTTGGCATGCAGGCATTGGTCAGCGAGCAGGGCCTGGAGCACGCGGTTGAGGTCGAGTGCCGGGTTCTCGGGGGTGTGCATGATTGGCGTCCGTGCCTGTAGGGATGGGCTGAACAAGGCTAGCCGCGTGGGGCGGGATCATCATGCGCGAAGGGTTTCGGGATTTTGCTGTGCCTGTGCCGGCGATAGGGCCGGTGCAGGCTTATACGACTGCCAGCTCCAGACGTTGCAGGTTGTTCAGGCTCACCTCGCCCACACACACCAGGTTACGGAGTTTCTGCGCAATCACCTCGGCCCGGTGCCAGCTCAGGCCGCCGACACCCACTTCGATATCCAGCCAGTCATCCTGCTGGCTGACCTGCACGCTGTGCGGCGTGAGGAACTGCAGGGCGAACAGGTTGAGCACCCGACAAAGGGTGTCGGGCTCTGCGTCGGCTTGCAGGCGGTAATGCACGGTGCTGTGGGCGTTGTGGGCGGCCCAGGCGTCGGTACGGGGCTGTGCGTTCATAATGGTCTCCGCAAATGTCGGAGAAATTCTTGCACGTTGTGGGCGGTATTTTTTCGCTATGATTTAGTTATATTCGATTTATAGCGAATCATTTAATCCAACATAAGCCGATATGGAGACTTAAAAATGCACAGCGAGCTGGACGCTTACGACCGGCGGATTCTCGAACTGCTGCAAGAGGACGCTTCGCTGTCCAGCGCCCAGATCGCCGAGCGTGTCGGGCTGTCGCAATCGCCGTGCTGGCGGCGTATTCAGCGCTTGAAGGAGGAGGGGATAATTCGTGGGCAGGTGACTTTGCTCGACCGCAAGAAGGTCGGCCTGAACACGCAGATTTTCGCCGAGGTAAAGCTCAATGCCCATGGGCGTTCCAACTTTACCGAGTTTACCGAGGCGATCCGCGGCTTTCCGGAGGTGCTGGAGTGTTATGTGCTGATGGGGGCAGTGGATTTTTTGCTGCGTATCGTCACGTCGGACATAGAAGCCTACGAGCGTTTCTTCTTTGAAAAGCTGTCGAACGTGCCGGGTATACAGGAGGTGAACTCGATTGTGGCGCTGTCCGAAATCAAGTCCACCACCAGCCTGCCGCTGTCGCGGTGAGGCCATTCGCGGGTAAACCCGCTTCTACACCGGCCTCACGCCTGGCGCGAACCCTTTGTAGGAGCGTGTTACCCGCGAAGCAGGCGACGCGGTATCACGCCTTGAGCAGGTGCTTCCAGCCGCGGCTCTGGTCCACTGCCCGAGCCTGTTCGATGCGGGCTTCCAGGACTTCATCGCTGATCGGCAGCTCGGCCAACTCGTGCAGTTTCTTCAGGTCGCCATACAGGCGGTCCATCTGCGGCGCTTCCAGCACCTGGCGCGCATGATGCAGCCAGGCCAGCAGCTGTTCGAGGCGCGGCAACTGCTCGGCCAGGTCTTCCGGGCGTTGGGTGTACAGCGGCAGCTTCAGCGCACGGCCTTCTTCGCCCAGCAAGTGCCCCATCCAGCTGGCCAGCTGCGCCTTGCCCTGGCGTTCGCCACGGCCTTTACGCTCCACGGTCCAGGCACGGGCCAGCAGCCAGCGCGAGGTTTCCAGCGAGAACTGGCCCCAGCGCACGTCTTCCAGTTCTTCGGCAAACTGCTCAGGCGCGGCGCGGCGGATGTCTTCGTCATCGTTGCCAGCGTGCACCAGCGGGCGCCAGTCTTCGAGCAGGGCGTCCAGGCTGCTGCGCAGTTCGCGGGTAGTGGCACGCGGCGCGGCCTGGCCAAGGCTGGCGGTGAGGGCACGCAGCTCGCTCAAGCACTCGACCCAGTCCTGAAGCAGGCGCCAGTGGCCGTTGTGGCGAAATTGCTCGGCCAGGCGCTGGCTGCTGCCCAGCAGCTGCCAGGCCAGTGCGGCGTAGGCGTCGTCCACGGCCATTTCGGCTTCCAGCTCGGTGGCTGGCAGGCCCAGCTCGTAGCTGTCCGGCTCCAGCAGGCGGTAGCCACGCTCGGCCTTGCTGATGTCGCAAGGCATCAGCGGCAGGCTGGCGGCCAGCTCGGCAGCCAGTTCCAGTAGTGCCTGCGGCTCACCTTCGCGCAGTTCCAGCTCCAGCTCGCAGATTTCTTCCTTGCGCTTGCCGGCGACCACGAAGCCCTGGTCCAGTGCGGCCTCGATCACTACCTTGCTTTTGCCACGGCCCCAGGCGATTTCAGCGAACTCGCGGGTGAAATCGGTGGTGAACAGTGGCTTGATGGTCTTTTTGTCCAGGTCCGCCAATTGCTCAGGCCAGCAGGTGGCGTCGAGCTTTTTCAGGTCGAGCTTGGCCTTGTCGAGATTCCACTCGTACTCGTTGCGCTCGGAGAGCCCCGCCACGCTCTGACCGCGGCACTTGAGGGTCTGGATAACCACATCGCCATCGCGGCGCAGGCGCAGGGCCACACGCGCGGCGGACAGTTCACGCTCAGGGGTATCGAAGTACTGGTTGGTCAGTTCGCGGGTCTGCCAGCCGGACTTGTTGCGCTTTTTCAGCAGAGGGTGCTCGCGCAGGGCGGCAAGGGTCTCGCGGCTGGCGCGGAGCTTGAGTTCGGTTTCTTTGTGCATCACAGACTCGAAGGAGGGGGCGTGGTTGGCAAGGAGTTTACAGTAGTCGGCTGTCGACTGTTGGATCCTGGTGCCTTCTTCGCGGGCTTGCCCTGCGAACGATAGGCATTGTTATGATGGGTGACGCTTCCGAGGAGTACGCGCATGCCGTTGCCGACGCTGAAAGACCAGTTTGCCGCCTTGATCGCTGCGCCTTCGGTCAGTTGCACCCAGCCTGCGTTGGACCAGTCCAACCGGCAGGTCATCGACCTGCTGGCCAGCTGGCTGGGTGACCTGGGCTTCAAATGCGATATCCAGCAAGTCACCCCCGGCAAGTTCAACCTGCTGGCCAGCCGTGGCACAGGCCCAGGCGGCCTGGTGCTGGCCGGGCACAGCGACACGGTACCCTACGACGAACAGCTGTGGAGCAGCGACCCGCTGAAGCTGACCGAGGCCGATGGCCGCTGGGTCGGCCTGGGCAGCTGCGACATGAAAGGCTTCTTCGCCTTGGTTATCGAAGCTGTCATTCCGCTGCTGGAGCACGATTTCAAGCAGCCGCTGCTGATCCTCGCCACCTGCGACGAAGAGAGCTCGATGTCTGGCGCCCGTGCCCTGGCTGAGGCTGGTCAGCCCTTGGGCCGTGCAGCGGTGATCGGCGAGCCCACCGGCCTGCGGCCGATCCGCATGCACAAGGGTATCCTCATGGATCGCATCGACATCCTTGGGCGCAGCGGCCATTCGTCGGACCCAAGCCTGGGCCGCAGCGCCCTGGAGGCCATGCACGCGGTAATGGGCGAGCTGATGGGCTTGCGCCAGCAGTGGCAGCAAACCTATCGCAACCCGCAGTTCACCGTGCCGACCCCGACCATGAACTTCGGCTGCATCCACGGCGGCGACAACCCCAACCGCATTTGCGGCCAGTGCGCCCTGGAGTTCGACCTGCGACCGCTGCCGGGCATGGACGTCGAGCAACTGCGCGCGGCCATTCGCGAAAAGCTGGTGCCGGTGGCCGAGCGCCATGAGGTGCGGATCGACTACGCGCCGCTGTTCCCCGAAGTGCCGCCGTTCGAGCAGGACGCTGACGCCGAACTGGTACAAGTGGCGGAACGCCTGACCGGCCATCGCGCCGAAGCGGTGGCGTTCGGCACCGAAGCGCCTTATCTTCAGCAGCTGGGTTGCCAGACCATCGTGCTGGGCCCCGGCGACATCGCCTGTGCCCACCAACCTGGCGAATACCTTGAAATGTCACGAATCGAGCCTACCGTGCGTCTATTGCGTGACCTGATCCGGCACTATTGCCTGCACTAAACGTCAATCGAACTGATTCGTTCCTGCCTAGAGGAGACCGCGCGTGACCGCAAGCCTGTTCCGACGATGATCCTGAACGCCCCGTGAATCGCCGTTCTCCGTCCACTTATCCACAGGCCCTGTCATGCCCGACTACGTTAACTGGCTGCGTCATGCCTCCCCGTACATCAATGCCCATCGCGACTGCACCTTCGTGGTCATGCTCCCTGGCGATGGGGTGGAACACCCCAATTTCGGCAATATCGTCCACGACCTGGTGCTGCTGCACAGCCTGGGCGTACGCCTGGTGCTGGTGCATGGCTCGCGCCCGCAGATCGAAAGCCGCCTAGCCGATCGCGGCCTGACCCCGCACTACCACCGTGGCCTGCGCATTACCGATGCGGCCACGCTGGACTGCGTGATCGACGCCGTGGGCGCCCTGCGCCTGGCCATCGAGGCGCGCCTGTCGATGGACATCGCTGCTTCGCCGATGCAGGGCTCGCGCCTGCGCGTGGCGTCCGGCAACCTCGTCACTGCACGGCCGATCGGCGTGCTCGAAGGGGTGGACTACCACCACACCGGCGAAGTCCGCCGGGTCGACCGCAAGGGCATCAGCCGCCTGCTCGACGAGCGGTCCATCGTGCTGTTGTCGCCGCTGGGCTACTCGCCCACGGGTGAAATCTTCAACTTGGCCTGCGAGGACGTTGCCACCCGCGCTGCCATCGAGCTGGGTGCCGACAAGTTGCTGCTGTTCGGCGCCGAGCCGGGCCTGCTGGATGCCGACGGCAAGTTGGTACGCGAGCTGCGCCCGCAGCAGGTAGCGCCGCACCTGCAGCGTTTGGGCAGCGATTACCAGGGCGAACTGCTGGATGCTGCCGCCGAAGCCTGCAAAGGCGGCGTGGCGCGTAGCCATATTGTCAGTTATGCCGAGGATGGCGCCCTGCTGACCGAGCTGTTCACCCGAGGCGGTGGCGGTACGCTGGTGTCACAGGAGCAGTTCGAAGTGGTGCGCGAGGCGACCATCGAGGACGTAGGCGGCTTGCTGGAGCTGATCAGCCCACTGGAAGAGCAGGGCATCCTGGTACGTCGCTCGCGCGAGGTACTGGAGCGCGAGATCGAGCAGTTCAGCGTGGTCGAGCGCGAAGGCATGATCATCGCCTGTGCGGCGTTGTACCCGATTGCCGATTCCGAGGCTGGGGAGCTGGCGTGCCTGGCGGTGAACCCGGAATACCGCCATGGTGGGCGTGGGGACGAGTTGCTGGAGCGTATCGAGAGCCGGGCGCGGGACATGGGCCTCAATACCTTGTTCGTGCTTACCACGCGTACCGCTCACTGGTTCCGCGAACGTGGCTTTGCGCCGAGTGGCGTGGAGCGGCTGCCGGCGGCCCGGGCTTCGCTGTACAACTATCAGCGCAATTCGAAGATTTTCGAGAAGCCCCTGTAAGCCTGTACCGCAGCTCATGTGGGAGCGGCCTTGCGTCGCGAAAGGGCCGCAAAGCGGCCCCGACAATATCAGCTTGATGCGCAAATCTTGGGGGCGCTTCGCACCCCTATCGCGACGCAAGGCCGCTCCCACAATGGGGGCGGCGTTTTTGTTTACACGGTATGCAGGTACCAGTTGTACTCGAGGTCGGAGATCGAGTGCTCGAACTCCTCCAGCTCGCTTTCCTTGCACGCGACGAAGATGTCGATGTACTTCGGATCGATGTACTTGTTGAGGATCTCGCTGTCGTCCAGCTCGCGCAGGGCATCGCGCAGGTTGTTCGGCAGGCTCTGCTCCAGCTGCTCGTACGAGTTGCCTTCGATCGGCGCGCCTGGCTCGATCTTGTTGGTCAGGCCATGGTGCACGCCAGCCAGCACGGCAGCCATCATCAGGTACGGGTTGGCGTCGGCACCGGCGACGCGGTGCTCGATGCGCACGGCATCGGCCGAGCCGGTCGGTACGCGCAGCGCTACGGTGCGGTTGTCCAGGCCCCAGCTTGGCGCGTTCGGTACGTAGAACTGCGCGCCAAAGCGGCGGTACGAGTTGACGTTCGGGCAGAGGAACGCCATGGACGCGGGCAGGGTCTCGAGCACACCGCCGACAGCGTGACGTAGCGCGGCGTTCTGCTCGGGATCCTCGCTGGTGAAGATGTTGTTGCCATCTTTGTCCAGCACGGAAATGTGTACATGCAGGCCGTTGCCCGCCTGGCCCGGGTAGGGCTTGGCCATGAAGGTGGTGTCCATTTCATGGTCGTACGCAATGTTCTTGATCAAGCGCTTGAGCAGTACCGCGTAGTCGCAGGCCTTGAGCGGGTCGGCCACGTGGTGCAGGTTGACTTCGAACTGCGCCGGGGCGCTTTCCTTGACGATGGCATCGGCCGGGATGCCTTGTTCCTTCGCGCCTTCCAGGATGTCCTGCAGGCAATCGGCATATTCGTCGAGGTCGTCGATCAGGTACACCTGAGTCGACTGCGGACGCTTGCCCGAGATTGGCGAGCGCGGTGGCTGTGGGCGGCCATTCACGTTCTCCTGGTCGATCAGGTAGAACTCCAGCTCGAATGCGGCACAGATGGTCAGGCCCATATCGGTGAACTTGCTCACCACCTGGCGCAGTACTTCGCGCGGGTCGGCGAAGAACGGTTCGCCTTCCAGCTCGTGCATGGTCATCAGCAGCTGGGCGGTAGGGCGTTTTTGCCACGGCTCGTTACAGAGCGTGTCGGGGATTGGATAGCAGATGCGATCAGCATCGCCGATATCCAGACCCAGCCCGGTGCTTTCGACGGTGGAACCGTTGATGTCCAGGGCGAAAAGGGAGGCCGGCAGGTTGATGCCTTTCTCGTAAACCTTGTGGAGGCTGGTGCGCTCAATGCGCTTACCACGCACCACACCATTCATATCTGCAATCAGAAGGTCAACGTAGAGAACCTCAGGATGTTCCTTAAGGAACGCGTTCGCTTCGTTAAGCTGAACGGCACGCGGGGGTACCGACATGATGCAACACCTTTGTTGTTAAAAATATCAATCAAGGGGGGCTTGCAGGACCAGTCAATCGAAAAGCCATACTGATGTCAAGCCAACCCCATGACGCCCTGAAATGGCACATCTACGGCAGATTTGCTGCATATCGGGGCATGCCATTATCCGCTATTTCTCTTGTAAAGGGCTATCTCAAGCTCGCCGTGTTTTATTTTTTACGCGGGTGTTGTGTAAAAAAATGAACAAGGCTAAGCTCGGTCTCAACCCAGAACACAATAATACGAGGGTCACATGGTCCGCTTGCCGCGACCTGAAAGCACTGCCTGCGCAGTGCCAACGGGTACCTCTTTCGTTTTTGCAAGCTTCGTCAATGGCGTGGCCGCCCTGGCCGCAATAATTGACGCTTGGCGCCTTCGGACCCGTCCTCGTAGCGGCATGCCGCCCTTGATTTCGTTTTCCTGCCCTTCCAACTCATACGGACACGCTTGTTTTCAGTGTATCCAGTGTCCGCCTGCGCGGGGGTTTTTGCTTTAGCAATCTACTCCATCCAGAATCAAGGCGCGGACCACCTTACCTCCTGAGGTATTTATGAGTAACAACCTCGACCAGCTCACCGATTGGTTGAAAGAGCACAAGATCACCGAAGTCGAATGCATGATCAGTGACCTGACCGGCATCACGCGCGGCAAGATTTCGCCCACCAACAAATTCATCGCCGAAAAAGGCATGCGCCTGCCCGAGAGCGTGCTGCTGCAGACCGTGACTGGCGACTACGTCGACGACGACATCTATTACGAACTGCTCGATCCGGCCGACATCGACATGATCTGTCGCCCCGACGAGAACGCCGTGTTCCTTGTGCCGTGGGCCATCGAGCCGACGGCCCAGGTGATCCACGATACCTACGACAAAAAAGGCAACCCGGTAGAGCTGTCGCCGCGCAACGTGTTGAAGAAAGTCCTCAAACTCTACGCCGACAAGGGCTGGCAGCCGATTGTCGCGCCCGAGATGGAGTTCTACCTGACCAAGCGCAGCGAAGACCCGGACTTCCCGTTGCAGCCACCGGTAGGCCGCTCCGGCCGCCCGGAAACCGGCCGCCAGTCGTTCTCGATCGAAGCTGCCAACGAATTCGATCCGCTGTTCGAAGATGTCTACGATTGGTGCGAACTGCAGCAGCTGGACCTCGACACGCTGATCCATGAGGACGGCACGGCGCAGATGGAAATCAACTTCCGTCACGGCGACGCCCTGCACCTGGCCGACCAGATCCTGGTGTTCAAACGCACCATGCGCGAGGCAGCGCTCAAGCACAACGTGGCCGCCACCTTCATGGCCAAGCCGATGACCGGCGAGCCGGGCAGTGCCATGCACCTGCACCAGAGCGTGGTCGACGTGGCCACCGGCAAGAACATCTTCAGCAATGCAGACGGCAGCATGAGCGAGCTGTTCCTGCACCACATCGGTGGCTTGCAGAAGTTCATCCCCGAGGCCCTGCCGCTGTTCGCCCCCAACGTCAACTCGTTCCGCCGCTTCCTGCCCGACACCTCGGCCCCGGTGAACGTGGAGTGGGGCGAAGAAAACCGCACCGTCGGCCTGCGCGTGCCGGATGCCGGCCCACAAAGCCGCCGGGTCGAGAACCGCCTGCCGGGCGCCGACGCCAACCCTTACCTGGCCATCGCCGCCAGCCTGCTGTGTGGCTACATCGGCATGGTCGAAGGCATCGAGGCCAGCGCGCCGGTGCAGGGTCGTGGTTACGAACGCCGCAACCTGCGCCTGCCCCTGACCATCGAAGATGCCTTGGAACGCATGGAAAACAGCCGTGCGCTCGTCCAGTACCTGGGCAAGAAATTCATTACCGGTTACGTCGCCACCAAGCGTGCCGAGCACGAAAACTTCAAACGCGTCATCAGCTCCTGGGAGCGTGAGTTCCTGCTGTTCGCTGTCTGATCAACCCTGAGGCCGCCCGCGCGGCCGCCGGAAAATGGAGAGGCACATGAGCGTCATCAACCCGCAAACCCGTGAATGGCAAACCCTGAGCGGCGAGCACCACCTGGCACCCTTCAGTGATTACAAGCAGCTGAAGGAGAAGGGGCCGCGCATCATCACCAAGGCCCAGGGTGTGCATTTGTGGGATAGCGAGGGGCACAAGATTCTCGACGGCATGGCCGGCCTGTGGTGTGTGGCGGTCGGCTACGGCCGTGAGGAACTGGTACAGGCGGCCGAAAAGCAGATGCGCGAGCTGCCGTACTACAACCTGTTCTTCCAGACCGCCCACCCGCCAGCGCTGGAGCTGGCCAAGGCGATCACAGACGTGGCGCCGGAAGGCATGACCCATGTGTTCTTCACCGGCTCTGGCTCCGAAGGCAACGACACTGTGCTGCGCATGGTCCGCCACTACTGGGCGCTGAAGGGCAAGCCACACAAGCAGACCATCATCAGCCGGGTCAACGGCTACCACGGCTCTACCGTGGCTGGCGCCAGCCTGGGCGGCATGAGCGGCATGCACGAGCAGGGCGGCTTGCCGATTCCGGGCATCGTGCATATCCCGCAGCCGTACTGGTTCGGTGAAGGCGGCGACATGACCCCGGATGAATTCGGTGTCTGGGCTGCCGAGCAACTGGAGAAGAAAATTCTCGAAGTTGGCGAAGACAATGTCGCCGCCTTTATCGCCGAACCTATCCAGGGTGCCGGTGGCGTGATCATTCCGCCCGAGACCTACTGGCCGAAGGTGAAGGAGATCCTCGCCAAGTACGACATCCTGTTTGTCGCCGACGAAGTGATCTGCGGTTTCGGCCGTACCGGTGAGTGGTTCGGCTCTGACTACTACGGGCTCGAACCCGACCTGATGACCATCGCCAAGGGCCTGACGTCCGGCTACATCCCCATGGGCGGTGTGATTGTGCGTGACACCGTGGCCAAGGTGATCAGCGAAGGCGGTGACTTCAACCATGGTTTCACCTATTCCGGCCACCCGGTGGCGGCCGCGGTGGGTCTGGAAAACCTGCGCATCCTGCGCGACGAGAAAATTGTCGAGAAGGCGCGCACGGAAGCGGCACCGTATTTGCAAAAGCGGTTGCGTGAGCTGCGGGACCACCCGCTGGTTGGCGAGGTACGTGGCCTGGGCCTGCTCGGCGCGATCGAGCTGGTCAAGGACAAGGCCACCCGTAGCCGTTACGAAGGCAAGGGCGTAGGCATGATCTGCCGCAACTTCTGCTTTGAAAACGGCCTGATCATGCGCGCGGTGGGTGACACCATGATCATCGCGCCGCCGCTGGTGATCAGCCATGCGGAGATCGACGAGCTGGTGGAAAAGGCGCGCAAATGCCTGGACCTGACGCTCGAGGCGATCAACTGAGCACCTGCTAGGCTAGCGATGTGACATTAAGTCGTTACAACGCCCTGCTTTCCTTGAAACAGGGCCTTGTAACTTGCCAGACTAGCGACTGTTTCAGTCGCCGCGCGCTCTGCACCGTGGGTCCTGGCTGCTGAACGGAAGGCTAAACAAAAAAATTCTGGAGCATTACGCATGAAGAAAATGGGCAAGACGTTGCTGGCCGCCGCCCTTATGGGTGCCATGGCCTCCGCTGTTCAGGCTGAAGACAAGGTGTTGAACGTCTACAACTGGTCGGACTACATCGCTCCGGACACCATCGCCAAGTTCGAGAAACAGACTGGCATCAAGGTCAAGTACGACGTTTTCGACAGCAACGAAACCCTTGAAGCCAAGCTGCTGGCCGGCAAATCGGGTTACGACATCGTGGTGCCGTCCAACAACTTCCTGGCCAAGCAAATCAAGGCTGGCGTGTACGAAGAACTGGACCGTTCCAAGCTGCCGAACTGGAAGAACCTCGACGAAGACCTGCTCAAGGCCGTCGGCGATGCCAGCGACCAAGGCAACAAGCACGCCTTCCCGTACATGTGGGGCTCGATCGGCATCGGCTACAACCCGGAGAAGGTCAAGGCCGCGCTGGGTGTGGACAAGATCGACTCGTGGGACGCGGTGTTCAAGCCTGAGAATATCGCCAAGCTCAAGAGCTGCGGTGTGAGCTTCCTGGATGCCCCGACCGAAATGCTGCCAGCCGCGCTGCACTACCTGGGCCTGCCAAGCAACAGCACCAAGAAAGAAGACCTGAAGGCCGCCGAGGACCTGTTCCTCAAGATCCGTCCTTCGATCACCTACTTCCACTCGTCCAAGTACATCGGCGACATGGCCAACGGCAACATCTGCGTGGCCGTCGGTTACTCGGGTGACCTGGAGCAGTCCAAGGCCCGCGCCCACGAAGCTGGCGACAAGGTGAAAGTGGACTACGTCATTCCGAAAGAAGGTGCCGGTACTTTCTACGACATGGTCGCCATCCCTAAAGATGCCGAGCACAAAGACGCTGCCTACCAGTTCATGAATTTCCTGATGCAGCCGGAAATCATGGCTGAGATCACCAATGCCGTGCGCTTCCCGAACGGCAACAAGGCGGCTACCGCGATGGTGGACAAGGACATCTCCAGCGACCCAAGCATCTACCCGCCTGCCGAAGTGAAGAAGCAGCTGTACGCGATCGCTGCGCCTGATGCTTCGGTACAGCGTGTGATCACCCGCAGCTGGACCAAGATCAAGTCGGGCAAGTAAGCCCGATGAAACATCCCTGGGCTGGGGATTCCCGGCCCAGGGCCTGTGAAAGGCAATTGATGATTGCGGCATCGAAGCTGCGAAGGTAAGTTGCGCGCCGGTTTTGCGTGTGCGGCAGCATTGTCGCTACCCAGGCACTGATTGTGAGGACCACCCACTTGTCTATTTCTGTATTCCGCAAGGCCTTGATGGCCGGCGCGGGCCTGACGCTGGCATGCAGCGTCCAAGCGGCGCCAACGGTGCACTTCTATAACTGGTCCGACTACATCGGCCCGACCACACTCGCGGACTTCGAGAAAGCCACGGGCATCAAACCCGTGCAGGATGTATTCGACTCCAACGAAACCCTGGAAGGCAAGCTGCTGGCCGGCAACACCGGCTATGACGTGGTAGTGCCGTCCAACCATTTCCTCGGCAAGCAGATCAAGGCGGGCGCTTTCCAGAAGCTCGACAAGAACCTGCTGCCCAACTATTCCAACCTCGACCCGGCGTTGATGAAGCGCCTGGAAAAGAACGACCCGGGTAACCAGTACGCGGTGCCTTACCTATGGGGCACCAATGGTATCGGCTACAACGTCGACAAGGTGAAAGCCGCGCTGGGCGTGGACACCATCGACTCCTGGGCCGTGCTGTTCGAACCCGAGAACATGAAGAAGCTCTCCAAGTGTGGTGTGGCCTTCCTCGACTCGGCGGACGAAATGCTCCCCGCAGTGCTCAACTACATGGGCCTGAACCCCAACAGCACTGATGCCAAGGATTACGCCAAGGCCGAGCAGAAACTGCTGGCGGTGCGCCCTTACGTGACCTACTTCCATTCGTCCAAGTACATCACCGACCTGGCCAACGGCGACATCTGCGTCGCGGCAGGCTTCTCGGGTGATGTGTTCCAGGCCAAGGCCCGCGCAGAAGAAGCGAAGAAGGGCGTGAACCTGGCCTACGCCATTCCCAAGGAAGGCGGCAACCTCTGGTTCGACGTGCTGGCGATCCCCAAGGACGCCAAGAACGTCAAGGAGGCGCACGCCTTCATCAACTATTTGCTGAAACCTGAGGTTATCGCCCAGGTCAGTGATTACGTCGGTTACGCCAACCCGAACCCCAAGGCTGGCGACCTGATGGACCAGGCCGTGAGGACTGACGCCGCGGTTTACCCACCGCAGGAAGTGCTGGACAAGATGTTCGTGAACTCAGAGTTGCCACCCAAGGTGCAACGGCTGATGACCCGTAGCTGGACCAAGGTCAAGTCGGGCAAGTAAAAATCCAGACCCGCGCCGGCACCTGCAGAACAGGCCACGCGGGCACAAAAATCTTGTTGGGAGTTTCACTCATGGCAGTTGCCTCCGGTGCCTATAAGAAAGCCCTCGAGGGTGGCCAGCAACCCAAGCAGGTGCTGGTCAAGATCGACCGGGTCACGAAAAAATTCGACGAAACCGTAGCCGTGGACGATGTGTCCCTGGAAATCCGCAAGGGCGAGATCTTCGCCCTGCTGGGTGGTTCCGGCTCTGGCAAGTCCACCTTGCTGCGCATGCTGGCTGGCTTCGAACGCCCGACTGAAGGGCGTATCTTCCTCGATGGCGTCGATATCACCGACATGCCGCCTTACGAGCGGCCGATCAACATGATGTTCCAGTCCTACGCGCTGTTCCCGCACATGACCGTGGCGCAGAACATCG
Organism: Pseudomonas sp. DCB_BI; assembly: GCF_026240995.1. Taxonomy (NCBI): domain Bacteria; kingdom Pseudomonadati; phylum Pseudomonadota; class Gammaproteobacteria; order Pseudomonadales; family Pseudomonadaceae; genus Pseudomonas; species Pseudomonas sp. DCB_BI. Next base: position 117,449 of record NZ_JAPFCG010000003.1, read on the forward strand.
CCTTTGGCCTACAGCAGGACAAGATGGCCAAGGCCGAGATCGATGCCCGCGTGGCGGAGATGCTCAAGCTGGTGCATATGACCCAGTACGCCAAGCGCAAGCCGCACCAGCTGTCCGGTGGCCAGCGCCAGCGCGTGGCCCTGGCCCGCTCGTTGGCCAAGCGCCCCAAGCTGCTGCTGCTCGACGAACCGATGGGCGCGCTGGACAAGAAGCTGCGTTCGCAGATGCAGCTGGAACTGGTAGAGATCATCGAGCGTGTGGGTGTGACCTGCGTGATGGTGACCCACGATCAGGAAGAGGCCATGACCATGGCCCAGCGCATCGCCATCATGCACTTGGGCTGGATCGCCCAGATCGGCTCGCCGGTCGACATCTACGAGACACCTACCAGCCGCCTGGTGTGCGAGTTCATCGGTAACGTCAACCTGTTCGAAGGTGATGTGGTCGATGACGCCGAAGGCCACGCGATCATTGCCAGCCCAGAGCTGGAGCGCAAGATCTACGTCGGCCACGGCATCACCACCTCGGTGGAAGACAAGCACATCACCTACGCCCTGCGCCCGGAGAAACTGCTGGTCACCACCAAGCAGCCCGAGTTCGAGCACAACTGGTCGCGCGGCAAGGTCCACGACATCGCCTACCTGGGTGGCCACTCGGTGTTCTACGTCGAGCTGCCGAGCGGCAAGGTCGTGCAGTCGTTCGTCGCCAACGCCGAGCGCCAGGGCACGCGCCCGACCTGGGGCGATGAAGTGTACGTGTGGTGGGAAGACGACAGCGGCGTGGTACTGCGGTCATGAAACTGCGCAAGCTCAAGCGAGCCTTCCAGCGCATTACCCCGGAGGGGCGACACCTGGTGATCGGCGTGCCGTTCATCTGGCTGTTCCTGTTCTTCATGCTGCCGTTCTTCATCGTGCTGAAGATCAGCTTCGCCGAAGCCGACGTCGCGATCCCGCCGTACACCGAGATCTACACCTACGTCGAAGACAAGATCCAGCTGGTGCTCAACCTGGCCAACTACGGCCTGCTGACCGAGGATGAGCTGTATATTTCGGCTTACCTTGGCTCGCTGAAGATGGCCTTCTTCAGCACCCTGTTGTGCCTGCTGATCGGCTACCCAATGGCCTATGCCATTGCCAACGCCAAGAAGGAAACCCAGACGGTCCTGCTGCTGCTGATCATGATGCCGACCTGGACGGCGATCCTGATTCGCGTCTACGCGTGGATGGGTATCCTCAGCAACAACGGCCTGCTCAATGGCTTCCTGATGTGGACCGGGCTGATCGATCAGCCGTTGCAGATCCTCAACACCAACCTGGCGGTGTACATAGGCGTGGTCTATTCGTACCTGCCGTTCATGATCCTGCCGCTGTTCGCCAACCTGGTGAAGCACGACCCTTCGCTGCTGGAGGCTGCTTCGGACCTGGGGTCGAGTACCTTCAACAGCTTCTGGAAAATTACCGTGCCGCTGTCGAAGAACGGCATCATCGCCGGTTGCATGCTGGTGTTCATCCCAGTGGTGGGCGAGTTCGTGATCCCTGAACTGCTCGGCGGCCCGGAAACCCTGATGATCGGTAAAGTGCTGTGGCAGGAGTTCTTCAACAACCGCGACTGGCCGGTGGCATCTGCCCTGGCAGTGGTGATGCTGGCGATCCTGATCGTGCCGATCCTGCTGTTCAACCGTAGCCAGGCCAAAGAGATGGAGGGCCGCGCATGAAACGCTTCAGTTTCTCCAAGCTGATGCTGGTGCTCGGCTTGCTGTTCATCTACCTGCCGATGCTGATCCTGGTGATCTACTCGTTCAACGCCTCCAAACTGGTGACGGTGTGGGGCGGCTGGTCGATCAAGTGGTACGTCGGCCTGCTCGACAACACCCAGCTGATGGGTTCGGTGATGCGCTCGCTGGAAATTGCCTGCTACACGGCGGTGGCTGCGGTGGCGCTGGGTACCCTGGCGGCCTTCGTGCTGACCCGGGTCACCCGGTTCAAGGGCCGCACGCTGTTCGGTGGCCTGGTCACCGCGCCGCTGGTAATGCCCGAAGTGATCACCGGTCTGTCGCTGTTGCTGCTGTTCGTGGCCATGGCGCAGATGATCGGCTGGCCGCAGGAGCGCGGTATCGTCACCATCTGGATCGCCCATACAACGTTCTGTGCGGCGTATGTGGCGGTGGTTGTGTCGGCTCGCCTGCGTGAGCTGGACCTGTCGATCGAGGAGGCGGCGATGGACCTGGGTGCCAAGCCGTGGAAGGTGTTCTTCCTGATCACCATCCCGATGATCGCGCCATCGCTGGCGGCGGGCGGCATGATGTCGTTCGCCCTGTCGCTGGACGACCTGGTACTGGCCAGCTTCGTGTCCGGCCCGGGCTCGACCACCTTGCCGATGGAAGTGTTCTCGGCGGTGCGCCTGGGCGTGAAGCCTGAAATCAACGCAGTGGCCAGCCTGATTTTGCTGTCGGTATCGCTGGTCACCTTCTTTGTCTGGTTCTTCAGCCGCCGTGCCGAAGAGCGTCGTCGCAAGGCGATTCAACAGGCAATCGAAGAGGGTGCGGCGGCCAACGCTTCGCAGCCGCAGATCAAGCGACCGGCGCAGGTGGCTGCGTCAGCCTGACCTGGCCCTTTCGCGGGCACGCCCGCTCCCACAGTAGTAGTGCACAACCTTCAAAAAGTGCACGGTCGCTGTGGGAGCGGGTTCACCCGCGAATGCCCCCAGCACACACTCAAAGCCAGACTGCATCCCAGTGCGGATAGTCCCTGATACTTCTTACCAATCCAGCCCTCAAGGGATTGGCAACAATGTACCGGGCGACATGAACCATGCTTTCCTCCCTTCTCAATGCCCGGTCCTGATACCCAGGCTGCCATACCGGATGATGTTCAACCCCTGCCTGATGTAAATCGAGACTGGACCTTGACTTGAACCTGCGCATCAAGGCATCCAGCGTTGTTCCTTTCAATTCGATCAGCCAGTGCAGATGGTCTGGCATCAACACCCAGGCCAGTGAACGGCAGGCTTGTTCCTGATCGGATTGCCGCAAGTGTTGAATGACCAAGCGGGCATGGTGGAACTCATCGAATAGCGGCTTTCGCTGATGGGTAACGGTGGTCAGCAGATAAAGCCTGCCGAGTTCTGAATAGCGACCACGACGAAGCAGATGGGATTGAGCCCTAGGCATCAGGTTCTTCCTTGTAAGGCAGATGGTCTCCCAAAGGTAGTGACTGTGACGCCCGCACAAGGCAGTGGATGGTTTCTGGATATGGCAGCGGTTATGTGTACCTGTACTGGCCTCTTCGCGGGTGAACCCGCTCCCACAGGTACTGCACAGGATTCAGCATAGGCACAATCTCCGTGGGAGCGGGTTCACCCGCGAAGAGGCCCCCACCGGCTGTGAAATTACCGGACTGACCCACGTCAGTGATGTTTATCGAACCCTGAACTACGCTCACAGTCGCATTCCACAAATCATTTGTGCACAAGCAAGGAGCCAGCATGGCGTTGATACGTCCGTTGTCGGTCGTCTGCCTCGGGCTGCTTTACATGCTCACTGGCTGTAGCAAGGAAGAGGTCCCCGAGACATTGCCTCGGGTAGGCGTGCAACAGGTGCAGCCCACCGATTTCGCTGCCAGGGTCACCCTGACCGGCGACGTACAGGCGCGGGTGCAGACCGACCTGTCGTTCCGCGTTGGCGGCAAGATCATTTCGCGCAGTGTGGACGTGGGCGATCATGTGAAGGCCAACCAGGTGCTGGCGCGGCTGGACCCAAAAGACCTGCAGAACAACGTCAACTCCGCTAAAGCCGAGGTCTTCGCCGCACAGGCGCGGGTCACCCAGACCAGCGCGGCCTTCGTACGCCAGCAAAAGCTGCTGCCCAAGGGCTACACCAGCCAGAGCGAATACGATGCTGCCGAAGCTTCGCTGCGCAGCAATCAGAGCGCGCTCAAGGCCGCCCAGGCGCAACTGGCCAATGCCAACGAGCAACTCAGCTACACCGCACTAGTCTCAGAGGCCGCCGGGGTGATCACCGAGCGTCAAGCCGAAGTTGGCCAGGTGGTGCAAGCGACCATGCCGATTTTCAGCCTGGCCGTGGACGGTGACCGCGACGCGGTGTTCAACGTTTATGAATCCTTGTTGGTGGCGCCGCCCAGCGATGCCGGGGTGATTGTCAGCCTGCTGGACGACCCCAAGGTCCAGGCGCACGGGTTTGTCCGTGAAATCACACCTACCGTGTCGGCGCAAAGCGGCACGGTGCAGGTCAAGGTAGCCCTGAAGGACGTGCCACCGGGCATGCAGCTGGGCGCGCCGGTAACGGCCAGCACCAATGCGGTGGGGCGGCCGAGCATCGAGCTGCCGTGGTCGGCCTTGACCAAGGCACTGCATGGGCCTGCCGTCTGGGTAGTGGGCGAAGGTGACAAGGTCGAATTGCGCAAGGTCGAGGTCAGCCGCTACCTGACCGGCAAGATCGTGATCGCCAGCGGCTTGAAGGCGGGCGAGACCGTGGTGGTCAATGGCAGCCAGCTGCTGCACCCGGGCATGCAGGTTGAGAAGGTCGATGCCAAGGCCCAAGGGGGTGAGTTATGACACGCCTGCTGCTGATGCTCTCGGCCGCCATGCTGCTGGCCGGCTGCGGAAGCGAGGACCAAGCCCCAGAGCCGATCCGGCCAGTACTGTCGGTGAAAGTGGAGCCCCAGGTACAGTCGCAGCTGGGCCGCTTTGCCGGCAATATCGAAGCGCGCTTTGAAAGCACTTTGGGCTTTCGGGTTTCCGGGCGCATTGCCCGCCGCTGGTTGGATGTGGGCGCCCAGGTCAAGCCGGGCGATACGCTGGCCACCCTCGACCCCACCGACCAGCAGAACCAGCTGCGTGCCGCCGAAGGCGACCTGGCCAAGGTGCAGGCGCAATGGATCAATGCCCAGGCAGATGCCCGGCGCCAGCAACAGCTGTATGACCGTGGCGTGGGTGCCCAGGCGCAACTGGACATTGCCCAGACCAACCTGAAAACCACCAGTGCCGCGCTGGAGCAGGCGCGCTCGGCACTCAGCCAGGCCCGCGACCAGCTCGACTACAGCACCCTGCGCACCGACCACGCGGCGGTAATCACCGCCTGGCAGGCCGAAGCCGGGCAAACCGTGACCGCCGGGCAGGCCGTGGTGACCTTGGCCCGGCCCGATGTGAAGGAGGCAGTGATCGACCTGCCGATCGGCCTGGCTGAGCAACTGAACAAGGACCTGACCTTCACTGTCGCCTCGCAGCTCGACCCTACCATCGACACCACCGCCACCCTGCGCGAGCTGGAGCCGCAGGCCGACCCGACAACCCGTACCCGCCGTGCGCGACTGACCTTGGCGAGCACCCCGGCAGCGTTCCACCTGGGTACTGCGATCAGTGTCACCCTGACTTCGCAAGTATCCCCACGCAGCGAGCTGCCCCTGAGTGCCTTGCTCGAGCGTGACGGCAAGACCCAGGTGTGGGTGATCGACACCCAGCAGAAGACGGTTACCCCCCGCGACGTCACCCTGATCGACCGCACGTCCGACAGCATCATCCTGGCTTCCGGCGTGCAGCCAGGCGAGCGTGTGGTAACTGCCGGCGTTAACAGCCTCAAGCCTGGCCAGAAGGTCGCCTTCGACGAGGATGCGCAATGAAAGGAAGCTTCAACCTGTCCGACTGGGCACTCAAGCATCAATCGTTCGTCTGGTACCTGATGTTCGTCGGCCTGCTGATGGGGATTTTTTCCTATTTCAACCTGGGCCGTGAGGAAGACCCGTCGTTCACCATCAAGACCATGGTCATCCAGACCCGCTGGCCCGGTGCAACCCAGGATGAAACCCTGTACCAGGTTACCGACCGCATCGAGAAGAAGCTCGAGGAGCTCGACTCGCTGGATTACACCAAGAGCTACACCCGCCCGGGCGAGTCCACGGTCTACGTGTACCTGCGTGACACCACCAAGGCCGAGGACATCCCGGAAATCTGGTACCAGGTGCGCAAGAAGATCCAGGACATTCGTGGCCAGTTCCCCGCCGGGATCCAGGGCCCGGGGTTCAACGACGAGTTCGGTGACGTGTTCGGCTCGATCTACGCCTTTACCGCCGACGGCCTGACCATGCGTCAGTTGCGTGACTATGTAGAGCAGGCGCGGGCCGAAGTACGCGATGTACCCAACATTGGCAAGATCGAGTTTGTCGGTACCCAGGACGAAGTGCTGTACCTGAACTTCTCCACCCGCAAGCTGGCCGCCCTGGGCATAGACCAGCGCCAGGTCATGCAGGCCCTGCAAGCGCAGAATGCGGTCACCCCGGCCGGGGTGATCGAGGCTGGGCCGGAGCGTATCTCGGTGCGTACCTCCGGGCAGTTCGCCTCGGAAAAGGACCTGCAAACCGTCAACCTCAAGATCAACGACCGCTTCTTCCGCCTGGCTGATATCGCTGACATCGAGCGCGGCTATGTCGACCCGCCGTCACCGATGTTCCGGTACAACGGCCAGACCGCGATCGGCTTGGCCATTGGCATGAAGGCTGGCGGCAACATGCAGGTATTCGGTGCTGCGCTGAAAAAGCGCATGGACCAAGTCATCGAAGACCTGCCGATAGGTGTTGGCGTGCACACCGTGTCGGACCAGGCGGTGGTGGTCAAACAGGCGGTTGGCGGTTTCACCAGTGCGCTGTTCGAAGCGGTGGTGATCGTGCTGGCGGTGAGCTTCGTCAGCCTGGGCATGCGCGCAGGCCTGGTGGTGGCCTGCTCGATTCCGCTGGTGCTGGCGATGGTGTTCGTGTTCATGGAATACAGCGGCATCACCATGCAGCGGATTTCGCTGGGCGCGTTGATCATTGCCCTGGGGCTGTTGGTAGATGATGCGATGATCACCGTGGAGGTCATGGTCACCCGGCTGGAGATGGGCGAGAGCAAGGAGCAGGCGGCTACCTTTGCCTATACCTCCACGGCTTTCCCGATGCTCACCGGCACTCTGGTGACCGTGGCCGGCTTTGTGCCGATCGGCCTCAACGCCAGCTCCGCGGGCGAATACACCTACACCTTGTTCGCGGTCATTGCCGTAGCCTTGCTGGTGTCATGGATCGTTGCCGTGTTCTTCGCCCCGGTGCTGGGTGTGCATATTCTCAGCAGCAGCAAGCTCAAGGCCCACGAAGCCGAGCCTGGGCGGGTCGGCAGGGCGTTTGAAGGGGGGCTGCTGTGGTGCATGCGTCATCGCTGGCTGACGATCATCGGCACCATCCTGTTGTTTGCCCTGTCGCTGTTCTGCATGCGTTTCGTGCAGAACCAGTTCTTCCCCTCCTCGGACCGCCCGGAGATCCTGGTCGACCTGAACCTGCCGCAAAACGCTTCGATCGAGGAAACCCGAAAGGTGGTCGACCGTTTCGAGGCCCGCATCAAGGATGACCCCGATTTGGTGCATTGGAGCACCTACATTGGCCAGGGCGCCATCCGCTTCTACCTGCCGCTCGACCAGCAGCTGCAGAACCCGTATTACGCCCAGCTGGTCATTGTCAGCAAGGGCTTCGAAGAGCGCCAAGGCATGATCGAGCGCCTGCAGAAGATCCTGCATGAAGAATTCGTCGGCATCGGCACCAACGTGCAATCGCTGGAAATGGGCCCGCCGGTGGGTCGGCCGATCCAGTACCGGGTCAGTGGCTCCAGTATCGACGAGGTGCGCAAGCACGCCATCGACCTGGCCACCTTGCTTAACCAGAACGAGCACATCGGCGAGATGATCTATGACTGGAACGAGCCCGGTAAGGTGCTGCGCGTGGAGATCGCCCAGGACAAGGCGCGCCAGCTGGGGCTATCGTCGGAAGACGTGGCCAATGTGATGAACAGCATCGTCAGTGGCGTGCAGATAACCCAGGTCAACGACAACATCTACCTGGTCAACGTGGTCGCCCGCGCCGAAGACAGCGAGCGCGGTTCGCCCGATACTCTGCAGAACCTGCAGATCCTCACCCCCAACGGCACCTCGATCCCACTGCTGTCGTTCGCCACCGTGCGCTACGAGCTGGAGCAGCCATTGGTATGGCGGCGCGACCGCAAACCGACCATTACCATCAAAGCCTCGGTCAACGGCGACATCCAGCCCACCGACCTGGTGGCCCAACTGAAGCCGAAAATTGACGAGTTCGCCAGCAAGCTGCCGGTCGGTTACGAAGTGGCCACGGGTGGTACGGTTGAAGAAAGCAGCAAGGCCCAGGGGCCGATCGCCAAGGTCCTCCCACTGATGCTGTTCCTCATGGCGACCTTCCTGATGATCCAGTTGCACAGCGTACAGAAGCTGTTCCTGGTGGTCAGCGTGGCGCCGCTGGGGCTGATTGGCGTGGTGTTGGCGCTGGTGCCTACGGGCACGCCGATGGGCTTTGTGGCGATCCTCGGCATTCTGGCGCTCGCGGGTATCATCATTCGCAACTCGGTGATCCTGGTGACCCAGATCGACGAGTTCGAAGCCCAGGGCTTCTCGCCGTGGGATGCGGTGGTGGAGGCCACCAACCATCGTCGTCGGCCTATCCTGCTGACTGCGGCGGCGGCGAGCCTGGGCATGATCCCGATTGCCCGCGAGGTGTTCTGGGGCCCGATGGCCTACGCGATGATTGGCGGGATCATCGTGGCCACCTTGCTGACGCTGCTGTTCCTACCGGCACTGTACGTGGCCTGGTACAAGATCCGCGAGCCGCAGAAACAGAACTGAAGCCTTGTACGGACCTTGTGGGAGCGGGTGATCCCGCTCCCACAGGGGGTTCTGGCGTCTGCGAAATCGTGAATTTATTTTGGTTATATAAAAATTCTTAAACAGTATTTTTAAGAATAACTCCGCCTCACTACTATTGCCCTCAAGCCAGGCGCAAATCCCCTTCATACCTCTGCCCGGCACCCTCACTCCAAGGAGAACGAGCATGAGTGCATCCCTGCGTAGCATCGACGGTCAGGACGAAGCCACCATTCTGCGGGAAATCCAGAGCGCCCTGCGCGACCTGCGGTTCGGTGCGGTGGAGATCACTGTGCACAACGCTCAGGTCGTCCAGATCGAGCGCAAGGAGAAGTTCCGCCTGCAACAGCCCGGCAACAAGACCGGCTGATCGCGCCACCCATTCAAAACTAGAAAAATGCCAATCGGGAGCTTCACCATGTCCATTCGCCGTTATGCGCTCGCCGCCCTGGCCAGTGCTGTTTTTGCCGGTTCCGCCATCGCCAAGGACTACGAACTGCTGAACGTGTCCTACGACCCGACCCGTGAGCTGTACCAGCAGTACAACGCCGAGTTCATCAAGCACTGGCAGCAGGCCCACCCGGGCGACAAGGTGAAGATCCAGCAATCCCACGGTGGCTCGGGTAAACAGGGGCGTGCGGTGATCGACGGCCTGCGTGCCGACGTGGTGACCCTGGCCCTGGCCGGCGACATCGACGAAATCGCCAAGCTGGGCAAGACCCTGCCGGACAACTGGCAGACCCGCCTGCCGGACGCCAGCACCCCGTATACCTCGACCATCGTGTTCCTGGTACGCAAGGGCAACCCGAAGGGCATCAAGGACTGGGGCGACCTGATCAAGAAGGACGTGTCGGTCATTACCCCCAACCCGAAAACCTCTGGCGGTGCGCGCTGGAACTTCCTTGCCGCCTGGGCCTACGGCCTGAAGACCGGCGGGAGCGAAGACAAGGCCAAGGCATATGTCCAGGAGCTGTTCAAGCACGTCCCTGTGCTGGACACCGGCGCCCGTGGCTCGACCATCACCTTCGTCAACAACGGCCAGGGTGACGTGTTGCTGGCTTGGGAAAACGAAGCTTTCCTGGCGCTGAAGGAAGACGGTGGGGCTGACAAGTTCGACATCGTTGTACCGTCGCTGTCGATCCTGGCCGAGCCGCCGGTCGCGGTGGTGGACAAGAACGCCGAGAAGAAGGGCAATACCGAGATTGCCACCGAGTACCTGAAGCACCTGTACAGCCCGGCCGGGCAGAAGATTGCTGCGGAGAACTTCTACCGCCCGCGTGACGAGAAAGTGGCTGCCGAGTTCGGCAAGCAGTTCCCGAAACTCGACCTGGTGACCATCGACAAGGATTTTGGTGGTTGGAAGACGGCACAACCGAAATTCTTCAATGATGGCGGTGTGTTCGACCAGATCTATCAGGCACAGTAAACGCCAAGGAAAAGCGGGGGCCGCCTTGCGGCCCATTCGCGGCACAAGGCCGCTCCCACAAAGAGCCGCGATCCCCCGTGGAACCGCGATCCCTGTGGGAGCGGCCTTGTGCCGCGAATGGGCTGCAAAGCAGCCCCAGGATTCAGAAGCCTGCACCGGCCCCGGATCGATACTGGGCCAAGTGCATTCAACCAGGGATACTTATGTCACGTCGTATTTCCCCCGTCATACCCGGCTTCGGGCTGACGCTGGGCTACACCTTGGTGTACCTCAGCCTGATCGTGCTGATACCGCTGGCGGCCATGTTCATCCATGCCTCGCAGCTCACCTTCGAGCAGTTCTGGAACATCATCAGTGCGCCGCGGGTGATCGCTGCGCTCAAGCTGAGCTTCGGCACCGCCCTGTTCGCCGCCATCATCAACGGTGTGATCGGTACCCTGCTGGCCTGGGTGCTGGTGCGTTACACGTTCCCAGGGCGCAAGATCATCGACGCCATGATCGACCTGCCCTTCGCCCTGCCCACTGCCGTTGCCGGCATCGCCCTGACCGCCTTGTATGCACCGCAGGGTTGGGTCGGCCAGTTCGCCACCGACCTGGGCTTCAAGATCGCCTACACCCCGCTGGGTATCACCCTGGCACTGACCTTCGTCACCCTGCCGTTCGTGGTGCGCACGGTGCAGCCGGTGCTGGCCGATATCCCGCGTGAAGTGGAAGAAGCCGCGGCCTGCCTGGGCGCCAAGCCATTGCAGGTGTTCCGCCACATCCTGGCGCCGGCACTGCTGCCGGCCTGGCTCACGGGCTTTGCGTTGGCCTTCGCCCGTGGCGTGGGCGAGTATGGCTCGGTGATTTTCATCGCCGGCAACATGCCGATGAAAACCGAAATCCTGCCGCTGCTGATCATGGTCAAGCTCGACCAGTACGACTACACCGGCGCGACCGCCATCGGCGTGCTGATGCTGGTGGTTTCCTTCATCCTGCTGCTGCTGATCAACCTGCTGCAGCGCCGTATCGAAACCCCTTGAAGGAGGCCGGCATGTCCAGTTCATCCCTGAGTACCAGCGCCGCCGCCAACGCCGCCCGCCGTGGCAGTGCCACTTCGCGCCGCATCCTGATCGGCCTTGGCTGGCTGGTGTTCGCGCTGTTCCTGCTGCTGCCGCTGGTCATCGTGGTGTCGCAGGCGCTGAAGAACGGTTTTGGTACCTTCTTCGAGGCGATCTTCGAGCCTGACGCCTTGTCGGCGCTGAAGCTGACCCTGCTCGCCGTGTTCATCTCGGTGCCGCTGAACCTGGTGTTCGGAGTCAGCGCTGCGTGGTGCGTGAGCAAGTACACCTTCCGCGGCAAGAGCATCCTGGTCACCCTGATCGACCTGCCGTTCTCGGTGTCGCCGGTGATCGCGGGCCTGGTCTACGTGCTGATGTTCGGCGCGCAAGGCCTGTTCGGGCCGTGGCTGCAGGACCACGATATCCAGATCGTCTTCGCACTGCCCGGCATTGTCCTGGCGACCATCTTCGTCACCGTGCCGTTCGTGGCCCGTGAGCTGATCCCGCTGATGCAGGAGCAGGGCACGCAAGAGGAGGAGGCCGCACGCCTGCTCGGCGCCAATGGTTGGCAGATGTTCTGGCACGTGACCCTGCCGAACATCAAGTGGGGCCTGATCTATGGCGTGGTGCTGTGTACTGCACGGGCCATGGGCGAGTTTGGCGCGGTGTCGGTGGTGTCCGGCCACATCCGTGGCGTGACCAACACCTTGCCGCTCCACGTGGAGATCCTCTACAACGAGTACAACCACGTCGCGGCTTTCAGCGTGGCCAGCCTGTTGCTGATCCTGGCGCTCTTCATCCTGCTGCTCAAGCAGTGGAGCGAGAACCGTATTAACCGCCTGCGCCACAGCGCCGCGGAGGAATGATTCATGTCGATCGAAGTTCGTAACGTCAGCAAGCGCTTCAACAGCTTCCAGGCCCTGGACAACATCAACCTGGACATCAACAGCGGCGAACTGGTGGCCTTGCTCGGCCCGTCCGGTTGCGGCAAGACCACCCTGCTGCGCATCATCGCCGGCCTGGAAACCCCGGACCAGGGCAACATCGTGTTCCATGGTGAGGACGTGTCCGGCCATGACGTGCGCGACCGCAACGTCGGTTTCGTGTTCCAGCACTACGCGTTGTTCCGTCACATGAGCGTGTTCGACAACGTTGCCTTTGGCCTGCGCATGAAGCCCAAGGGCGAGCGCCCGAGCGAGAGCAGGATTGCCGAGAAGGTGCATGAACTGCTGAACATGGTGCAGCTGGACTGGCTGTCCGACCGCTACCCGGAGCAGCTGTCTGGCGGCCAGCGTCAGCGTATTGCCCTGGCCCGCGCCTTGGCAGTGGAGCCCAAGGTGCTGCTGCTGGACGAGCCGTTCGGTGCCTTGGACGCCAAGGTGCGCAAAGAGCTGCGCCGCTGGCTGGCGCGGCTGCACGAGGATATCAACCTGACCTCGGTGTTTGTCACCCACGACCAGGAGGAGGCCATGGAAGTGGCTGACCGTATTGTGGTGATGAACAAAGGTGTGATCGAGCAGATCGGCTCGCCAGGCGAGGTGTACGAACAGCCGGCCAACGATTTCGTCTATCACTTCCTCGGCGATTCCAACCGGTTGGCCTTGAGCGAAGGGCACCATGTGCTGTTCCGCCCGCACGAAGTGTCGCTGTCGCGCCATGAGACCGAAGGGCACCATGCCGCCGAGGTGCGAGATATCCGGCCGTTGGGCGCGACCACACGGGTGACCTTGAAGGTGGAAGGGCAGAGCGAGCTGATCGAAGCCGAAGTGGTCAAGGACCATGACAGCCTGACCGGGTTGGCGCGGGGAGAGACGTTGTTCTTCCGGCCAAAGGTTTGGCAGAAGGTGGCGGACATCTGAGCCGGCTTTGTGAGTGAAAGGCCCGGGCTTGGTCTTGATGCTGTTCACCTAAGCCCGATGTGACATCGATTGGGGCTGCCTTGCAGCCCTTCGCGGGCAAGCCTGCTCCTACAAGTACGGCGCAAACCTCAAGGAATGCACGCTGCTTTGGGAGCGGGCTTGCCCGCGAAGGGCCGCAAGGCGGCCCCGATTGCTTAAGTGAACAAGGGTGCGAGCCTCGCGGCAATCTCATGCCTTGCGCAAATATTTTGTATGCCCTCAATGCATCGCTCTTACCTCTGAAAGCCGCAGCCCACGCAATCCGTAGCTTTGACGCTGCCCATCAAAAACATTATTCAATTAAGTTATAACTATAATTTTAAACATTACTTTAAGAGATAAGCCTCTGGCCCCGATGATTCAGCCACACACCTGAATCGAGACCCCAGGAGTTTTTATCAATGGGTAATGTCCAGTCGGCCGTCAGGGCCTACGACCAGCCATGGGGCCCGGCCCCGGGCGACCTGGTCGAGCTTGGACGCACGCTTCGCCTGCCACTGGGCCAGCTGCGCCTGCAACGCACGCCGGTCAGCGGGCTCAAGCGCCGCGACAAGCTGGTGCTCGGCCTGCTAGTGCTGGCCCTGCATGGCGCAGCTGGGTATTGGGTCAGCCAGGCACCCACGCCAGTGCTGCCGGTGGTGCCGCCGCAGGTGCCGCCCATGACCATCGAATTCGCCGCACCGGCACCGCCCGTGGTCGAGCCGCCGCCGCCAGCCCCTGCGCCGCCCGTTGTCGTGCCACCGCCACCGGCAGTCGACGAACTGGCCGCCAAGCCCAAACCCAAGCCCAAGCCCGTGCCCAAGCCAGTGGTCAAGCAAGCGCCGAAGCCCCAGCCCAAACCGGTCGAAGCACCACCGCCGAGGCCTGTCGCGGCGCCGGCCCCGCCTGCTCCGGCACCACCTGCCCCGGCCCCGATAACCCCGGCTTCGGCAAACGCCGCGTACCTGAAAAACCCGGCACCGGAGTATCCGCAGATGGCCCAGCGTCGTGGCTGGGAAGGCACCGTGCTATTGCGCGTAGAGGTGCTGCCCAGCGGCAAGCCCGGGCAAATTCAGATCCAGAAGAGCAGCGGCCGCGATGCCTTGGATGCCGCTGCGCTAGCCGCGGTCAAGCGCTGGAGCTTCGTGCCTGCCAAGCAGGGCGACGTGGCCCAGGCCGGCTGGGTCAGCGTGCCGATCGATTTCAAGCTTCGCTAACTTTTTCGCAGAACACAGGAAGACATCATCATGAGCCTGCTGGCATCCCCCCTTGAGTCCGTTGAAAGCGCAGTCATCTGGCTGCTGGTTGGTTTCTCTGTCGTCACGTGGGGGCTTGCCCTGGTCAAGGTCGCGCAATTCGTGCGGCTGAAGAACCAGGACAAACGCTTCCACCAGCAGTTCTGGGCTGCCTCCAGCCTGGACTCGGCGGCACAACTCAGCCACGAGCTGCCTGGCCCGGCTGCCCGCGTGGCCCAGTCTGGTTACGCTGCAATCGCCGTGGGCGAAACCCAGGCCAATGACCTGAGCCACGCCATCAACCACCAGGACCGCCTGGAGCGCGCGTTGCGCCAGCAAATCGTGCGTGAGCGCCGCTCGCTGGAAACCGGCCTGGCAGTGGTTGCCAGTATCGGCAGCACGTCGCCCTTCATCGGCCTGTTCGGCACCGTGTGGGGCATCATGGAAGCGCTCAAGGGTATCAGCGCGGCCGGCTCTGCCAGCCTGGAAACCGTGGCCGGGCCGATTGGTGCTGCACTGGTGGCAACCGGTGTAGGTATCGCCGTCGCGGTGCCGGCGGTGCTGGTGTACAACTATTTCCTGCGCCGCCTCAAGCTGACGGCTGCCGACCTGGATGACTTTGCCCACGACTTCTACAGCCTGGCGCAGAAGAGCGCCTTCCGCGTGCTGGTGCACCCGGCTGTGCACAAAGCCCAGGCCGGTTTCACCCAGCCGGTGAAGGAGGCGTCCTGATATGGCCTTTTCGACCCAGGACAGCGACGAAGTCCTCAGTGAAATCAATGTCACGCCTTTGGTAGACGTCATGCTGGTGCTGCTGGTGGTGTTCATCGTCACCGCGCCGCTGCTGACCAACGCCATCCCTATCAATCTGCCCAAGACCGAGGCCGTGGCCCCGGTGGAGCAGAAGGACCCGCTGGTGGTCAGCATTGACGGTGAAGGCAAGCTGTTCATCAACAAGGACCAGATCCAGCCCGACCTGCTGGAAACCAACCTCAGGGCTGCCAAGGACAAGGACGCGGACGTGCGTGTGCAACTGCAGGCCGATGACGGCGTGAACTACGGCGAAGTGGCGCGGGCCATGGCAGCCATCGAACGTGCGGGGATCAGCAAACTGGCAGTGATAACCGCGCGCTGATACCTGCAAAACCTCTTCAGGCAAGTGCTTATGGGCCACATCTCTTGGCAGGGGTTGGCCCTCTTTTTTTTGCCTGATCCGGGTGGGAGCGGGCGTGCCCGCGAACACGGGCGAAGCCCGTGCCATCCACCGCGGTGCTTGCTTCGCGGGCATGCCCGCTCCCACAGGGATCGCACACGCTATCTGTTGTTTGGTTATTAATAAATAGCTTCTTATTCCTTTACGAATATAACTCCCTCCCTATACTTGTCTCCAAGCACGCAAACTTACTGGAGGCGTCCCCATGCGCAATGAGTCGATTCGTTACCTGATTGTGCCGGGCTGGCAAGGATCGCCAGACAACCATTGGCAAAGTCACTGGCAGCGCACCCTGCCCAACAGTGCGCGGGTCGAGCAGCACGACTGGCTCACCCCGCAACGGCAGGACTGGGTCCAGGCGCTGGAGCAGGCGATCGCCGCCGAGCGCTCGCCGGTGATCCTGATTGCCCACAGCCTTGGCTGCGTCACTGTCGCCCATTGGGCTGCGCAGGCCAGCCCGGCCTTGCGGCGGCAGGTGCGGGGTGCATTGCTGGTGGCACCGGCAGACGTCGAACGGCCGACCTGTGCGCCGGCCCTGCGCAACTTTGCGCCGATCCCGACCGAAGCCTTGCCATTCCCCAGCCAGGTCGTCAGCTCTGACAACGACCCTGCCGTAAGCGTGCCGCGGGCGCTGTACCTGGCCCAGGCGTGGGGCGCCGAAGCGGGGTTGCTGAGCAACGCCGGGCACATCAACGTCAAGTCCGGCCATGAGCGTTGGGAACAAGGTTTCGCCTACTTGTATCGCTTGCAAAGCCGGGTCGAGCAGCGCGCACTGCGTCGCGCCTGATAGGCCTTAGCGTTTTCCGTTTACCTGACGCCCGGCCAATGAAGGCCTGGGGCGGGAGTTCGTCATGACGTTTCAAAACCCGTTTGGCCAGCCACTGCTGACCTTCCCCGAGCTGGACAAGAGCCCGCTGAGCATCCGCGCCAAGGCGCTGGTGTTCATAGACCCACGCTCGCAGCAACTGCGCGAGGACCTTGAGCGCCTGGCGCCGCAACCCTTGCCGGTGCTGATCCGTGGCGAGACTGGCACCGGGAAGGAGCTGCTCGCGCGGCAGATTCACCGCGCCAGCGACCGGGGCGGGCTATTCGTGTCGGTCAACTGCGCAGCTATCAGCCCCACCTACGCCGACGCCGAGTTGTTCGGCTACAGCGCCGGCACCCATGGCGGCACGGCCAGCAGCCGCGCTGGGTGGTTCGGCTCGGCCAACGGCGGCACGCTGTACCTGGACGAGATTGCCGACTTGCCGCTGGCCATCCAGGGCAAGCTGCTGGCGGCCCTGGAGAACCGCGAGGTCATAAGGGTGGGCGCGCAACAGCCGCAGCCGGTGGATGTGCGCCTGGTGGCCGCCAGCAGCATCGACCTGGCACGGGTAGTGCGTGCGGGGCGCTTTAACGAACGCCTTTACCAATACCTGCGCGAAGGGGCTTTGGAGCTGCCCCCGTTGCGCGAGCGGCCGGGCGATATCCTGCCGCTGGCCGAGTATTTCGTGGGCATCTACAGTGTGCGCCTGCAGCGCCCTGTGCCCTTGGTAAGCGAGGCTGCGCAGCACGTGCTGGAGGCCCATCCATGGCCTGGCAACACCCGCGAGCTCGAGAACGTCATCCACTTTGCCTTGCTGGTGAATGACGGTGTTGAGATCCAGCCTGAAGATCTCGATCTGCTCAAGCACGCGCGCTAGACATCACTCATAAGCAAAGTGACTGGTGGCATTTTGGTTTTGGAATAAGCAGCTAAGTAAAAGATATTGTTACGGAATAAAAAATCTAGGTATTGTCCGCCTCATGCCCGCTGGTGAATCGGTTGGGCACCCCATTCGCCATCGCTGATGGCCCAGAATCAGAACAAGGACCACCATGAAGAAGACCCTGCTCACCACTGCCCTGGCCGCTGCCCTGTCGTTCTCCGGCCTGGCCGCCGCTGCCGAGAAACTGGTGGTTGCTGCTACCCCGGTACCCCATGCCGAAATCCTCGAGCTGATCAAGCCGACCCTGGCGAAAGAAGGCGTGGACCTGCAGATCAAGGTCTTCACCGACTACGTCCAGCCGAACGTGCAGGTTGACCAGAAGCGCCTGGATGCCAACTACTTCCAGACCCTGCCGTACCTGAAGAGCTTCAACGAAGGCAAGGGCACCCACCTGGAGACAGTGGTCGGCGTGCACGTCGAGCCGTTCGGTGGTTACTCGAAGAAGGTCAAGAGCCTTAGCGAGCTGAAGGACGGCGCTACCGTGGCTATCCCGAACGAGGGGAGCAACAGCGGCCGTGCGCTGATCCTGCTGCAGAAGGCTGGCCTGATTACCCTCAAAGACCCGAAAAACGCCCTGGCTACCCCCAAGGACATCGCCGAGAACCCGAAGAAGCTGAAGTTCCGCGAGCTTGAGTCGGCCATGCTGCCGCGCGTGCTGGACCAGGTGGACCTGGACATGATCAACACCAACTACGCCCTGGAAGCCGGCCTGAATCCGGCCAAGGATGCGCTGGTGATCGAAGGTGCCGACTCGCCGTACGTGAACTTCCTGGTTGCCCGCCCGGACAACAAGGATAGCGAGGCCATGCAGAAACTGGCCAAGGCGCTGACCAGCCCGGAAGTGAAAGCATTCATCGCCAAGAAGTACCAGGGTGCTGTGCTGCCGGCGTTCTGATCCGGTTGCAGGTCCTGGCATGACCAACGCCGACACGCTTGTGTCGGCGTTTTGTTTCGGGGCCGCTCTGCGGCCCATTCGCGGCGCAAGGCCGCACAACAATGCGCGGCGTACGCCGAACCACCCGCGCCAGTAGTACCCTCAGAATCATCCGCCTGGTATCAATCGCAAGGTACTTTGCGCCGGAATCACCCCCATCTGCGCTCGCTGATACTGCCCCTGCACATACCCCTCGGCCTGGTCCGAGTAATGCCGGTCAAATGGCACGCCACTCTGCCCGACCGGGTTGCTGGTCAGCGCCTGCCCGGCATCGGCAAAGTCGATCAACCGTCGGGTAGACGGCCCATAGGTCACCGGCCATGGCGCCGGGCCAATCTTTGCCGAGAGGTTGTTGGGTACCTCGTGGGTACCTGGCGCAGCGAACGCACCAACGTTGAACAGCAGGTTCAGCGGCTTTTTCACCCCCAGTGGATGGTTGTGGGTCAGGGTATGGGCCTTTCCCCACTGCCAGCGCGCCGGGTCGTTGCCCAGCGTATCGCGCAGGTGCTTCAGGCTGTTCTGCCATGCCGTACGCACCACCGCCGTACGGTCGGTACGCTGGTTGCCACCACGGGTGTTCCACCAAGGTGAATCGGCATCTGCCGCCAGCCGCGGCAGGGCGTCGTCGATGGCTCGGGTGCTGATCAGTACCGGGAACCAGGTGTCGCCCAGTTCGTCATGCAGGGCCGCGAACGCCAATTCGTAGAGAAACTGGTTGAACAGCGTGGCAGTGGTCGAGTCCAGCGGGTAGTCGCCAGCCCAGGCCGCCAGTTGCTCGACCAGCTCCTTCTCTTCGTCATCTACGGCTATACCGCGCAGGGTTGCCAGCAGTGGGGCCAGGGTACGCGGGCCATAGTCGCTGGCGGTGTCCAGTTGTAGCGCCTGGCTGTTCTGGGTGTCCCACTTCACGTCAGGGTTGGCCAGGTAGCGATCGAGCTGGCGGCCACGGTCGGGCAGGTTGTAGTAACCCGGTACCGGCACCGCCGCTGGCGGCTGGTAGTTGGCCGAGACGATGTAGCCTTGTGTTGGGTTCTCTTGCTGCGGGTTGACGCTGAACGGATAGAAACCGAGCTTGTCGGCTTGCGTGCTGGCGCCGTCGAGGATGAACGCCGGGTCGACGCCGTCCGGGCGTATCGGTAGCTTCGCCGCCGCCCACCAGCCAATATCGCCGCGGGCGTTGGCCCAGACAAAGTTCAGGCCTGGTGCGTGAACCTTGCCTGCGGCCTCACGCATCTTGGCCAGGGTGTCGGCGCGGTTGAGCTGGTAGAAGCCGTCGAGGATAGGGTTTTCGGTTTCCAGGAACGCCCACCACATGGCGATTGGCGTGGCCCCGGCGGTGTTGCCCAGCACGTCGTTGACGATCGGGCCATGGGGCGAGCGGCGCAGGCTGATGGTGACCGGCGTTTCGCCTTTGACCGCAATCTGCTGCTCGGTTGTTTCCAGCGCCTGCCATTTACCGCCGACCATGACTTGGTTGGGGTCGGCCGGGTTGCTGCGCTCGGCGATCAGGTCGACGTCATCGTTCTGGAACATGGTCAGGCTCCAGCCGAAGTCGCGGTTGTGGCCGAGCAGAGCGAATGGGTTGAGCGCCTGGAAGTAGCCATAGAGGTTGAAGCCGGGCGCCGAAAGCTCAGCCTCGTACCACACCGCTGGCACCGCGAAGCTGATGTGTGGGTCGCCGGCCAGCAATGGCTTGCCACTGCGGGTGCGGCTGCCTGAAACGGCCCATGCGTTGCTGCCTTCGAACTGGGGGATGCCGGCGTCGGTCAGCGCTTCGTGGCTCAGGCGGGCGAGGGCTTCCAGGGTGCGCCAGTCGGCCGCGGCCAGCGGCTTGCCCAGCGCCCCGTCGGGTTGCCAGCCTTGGACGAAGACGTTCAGGTAGTCGGGGCCCAGCTGATCCCGGATGTAGGTCAGCGCCGGTTCGGTGCGGAACGCTGCGGCAAAACTGTAGGCCAGGTAGCCGGCGATGCTCAGTGTGTCCTCGGCGGTGAACGGGCGTGGGGGGATGCCGAGCAGGTCGAATTCCATCGGCTTGGGGTGGCTGGCCTGCCAACTGTTGACCCCCTCCAGGTAGGCTTGCAGGGCCTGCCCGGCGGGCGACTGCGGGTCCTGACGCTTGGCCATCAGCGCGGCCTGCTCGCGTATGCGCAGGCTGCGGAACAGGGTATCGGTGGGCAGCAGCTTGTTGCCCAGTACTTCGGCCAGCTCGCCACGCGCCAGGCGGCGCATGATCTCCATCTGGAACAACCGGTCCTGGGCATGCACGTAGCCCAGGGCGCGGTACAGGTCTGGCTCGCTCTGTGCCTGCAGGTGCGGCACGCCACGGGCGTCATAGCGTACGCTGACCGGCGCCTGCAGGCCGGCGATGGCGACCTCGCCGTCGCGTCGCGGCAGCTTGCCCTGTACGTACCAGTAACCGGCGCCGGCGGCCACGGCAACCACCACGGCCAGCAGGGTCAGGCTGCGCTTCATGCAGACTCCTTGTGCGTTCAAGCAGAAAATAGGGTCCGATCATCGGTGGATTCGCGAACAGAGCATAGCCCCCCAAAGGAGTTTCCATGTCCCTCAGCGAAAAACAGAAAATGCTCACCGGCCAGCTCTACCACGCTGGCTGCCCCGAGCTGCAAGCCGAGCAGATCGCCAACAAGCACTGGATGAATCACTACAACGGCAGTGTCGAACTGCTGAATGATGCGCGTCATGGGCTGTTGGTCGAGCACTTCAATCAGGCCGGCGAAGGCACAGTGATTCGCCCGCCGTTCTATTGCGACTACGGCTACAACATCAGTGTCGGCCGCAATACCTTCGTGAACTTCAACTGCGTGATCCTCGACGTGGTGCCCGTGCGTATCGGCGACCACTGCCAGATCGGCCCCAATGTGCAAATCTACGCGGCGGACCATCCGCTTGACCCTGAAGTGCGGCGCAGTGGCCTGGAGAGTGGGCGGCCTGTGACGATCGGCGACAACGTGTGGATTGGCGGTGCGGCGATCATCCTGCCGGGGGTGACCATTGGCGACAATGCTGTGGTCGGCGCTGGCAGCGTGGTAACCCGGGACGTGCCGGCGGGTGCGACGGTGGTGGGTAACCCTGCGCGGGTGCGTCAGCCCGCCCAAGGGCAGTAGCAGCCCACGGCCAGGGTATTGGAGGCGCTGACCTGGCGGCCGTCGAGCAGGGCCCTGAGGATTGGTTCGATGAAGCTGTTGCTGGCGTTGCACACCGCGCCTTCGCTGTACGGGCCAAAGTAGGCCAGGCGGCCTTGCTGGTCCCAGATGGCTACGGCCGGGGAAGCGGGCAGGTGCTGGCTGCCGGGCAGATCGGTGATGGGTTGCAAGCTGCTGAGGTTAGCGGGTAGCTGGCCGTGGCTACCGGGCTTTTGCAGCACGTGGAAGGTAACGCCGTGGCCTGCGAACTGGCTCACCAGGTCGCCCAGGTGCTGTTGGTTGCCGACATTGCACGGGCACGCCGGGTCCCAGAAATGCACCACACGAACCGGGCCGGGGCCGGCCAGCCCTACAGGTAGTTGCAGTTGGCTGCCGTCGAACAGCGTGGCCTGGTTGTCGAACGGGCGCAGGTAGCGGGCCTGGAAGGTGGTGTAGGCCTGCCAGAGGATGACTGCGCCGACCAACAAGGCGATTACCGTGCACAGCGGTTTGATGATTCGGCTATTCATGAAGAGTCGATGGCCCTTTGTGGGAGCAGGCTTTGTGCAAGACAGTTGATCCAACAGTTTGATCGGTGATGATTGTGCAAAGGTGAGCAAGCTTGCCATGGCGCCGGCCAGAGCTGAAGATTCCAGATCAATACTTGCATCAATGTGGATGTACCCGATGCCCCCTGCCTTTCACCCCGACCGCCTGCGCACCAGCCTGGCGCCGTTCACCACTCGCCAGCCTCTGTCGGCACAAGCGCAGGACTACCAGCGTTTCTATGGCCTGAACCTGCCGGCACACAGCTGGCTGGGCAGCTTTCAGGCCGCGGGGTTCGACCTGGTCGCGCAGGCATGGCTGCCCGAGCAGCCAAGCGCGACGCTGTTCCTGTTGCACGGCTATTACGACCACATGGGCCTGTACCGGCACGTGATCGAGTGGGCGCTCAAGCAGGGTTTTGCGGTAGTCAGCTGCGACCTGCCCGGCCATGGGTTGTCCAGCGGCGAGCGCGCCAGTATCAGTGACTTTGCGGTGTATCAGCAGGTGCTGGAGGCCCTGTTCTACCAGGCGAGTACGTTGCAGCTACCGCACCCGTGGCACCTGTGCGGGCAAAGCACCGGCGGCGCGATTGCCGTGGATCATCTGCTGTACCAGGGCGCGCGCAGCCCTGTCGATGGCCAGGTCATCCTGCTGGCCCCGCTGGTGCGGCCTTGTTCCTGGCGTTGGTCGAAGTTCAGCTATCGCGTGCTGCGCCACTTCGTCAACGGCATCGAGCGGCGCTTCAGCGAGAACACCAACGATCCGGCCTTTCTGCCGTTTCTTGAGGCAGACCCGCTGCAACCGCGCCGGCTACCAACCGCCTGGGTGGGCGCCTTGATCGCCTGGGTCAAACGCATCGAGGCCGCGCCACGCAGTACGCGGCGGCCATTGATCGTGCAGGGTGAGGCCGATGGTACGGTGGACTGGCCCTACAACCTTGAAGTGCTGAAGGCCAAATTCGCCGAGCCGCAGATACTGATGCTGCCCGAAGCGCGTCACCATCTGGCCAACGAGCTGCCGGGCATTCGCCAGCGCTACTTCCACTTCATCGACCAGCACCTTGGCTGATCACTTCAGGTCGTTGCTGCTCTGGCCAACCGCCAGGCCGGCACGCACAGCGGCCAAGGCAGCCTGGTAATAGGCCTTGCCGTCGGGGGATTCGGCAAAAGTGGCGAACTCTTCCAGCTCGGCGTCGGTCAGGTCGCGGTAGACGTAGAGAAGGGTGTTGTTGAGGTCTTCGCCAATCTGCCCCATCAACCGCTGGCGCTGGCCGTCGAGCAGGCCCTGGGCCTGACCGCCGCCGAACAGGCCGGGGATCATCGAGCTCAGGCTGTCGGCGGCCACGCCGGCAATGGCCAGGCTGACTTCGGCACCGGCCTCACGTGCTGGCAGGGCCTGGGCCAGATGGCCGATGACCAGCAGGCGGTCGTCGCTGGCCTGGATTTTCGGCAGGCCCTTGGCATTTTTGGCCAGTTCGTCCTTGCGCGTGGCCTTGAGCTCGGCCGCCACCACCTTGCGCCCCAGAGGCGACTGGAAGAACGCCAGGGCCGGTGCTGGGTTGGCCAGGCTGGCGCGCAGTTTTGCCTGGGCGCGACGGTCCACCGCCTGGGCCTGGAAGCGCTGGTTGCTGTTGTTGACCAGCGCCTGGTACACGGCGGGTGGCAAACTGTTGCGATAGCGCTGCTGGGCGGCGGTCAGGGCATCGTTGAAGTGGGCGCGCTGGTCGGGCCAGCCGGCAGCCTTGTACAGTTGATCCAGGTTGTCTGCCCAGACAGGCGTGGTGCAGATCATCAGCAGAATCAGGGAAAACAGACGGCGCATTCAGGACTCCTGTCGGCAGGTGGCTATTGTCCTTGGCCCGGCGCCGGTTTGTCGAGATATCCGCGTGTTTCTCGGCCAAGTGGCGCTGTGCGCCGACAAGGCGAATGGATATGATGCGCGCCATGCACACTTCCCCTGAAAACCCGATGCTTGCGGCCGTCGTAGACGATTTGGCCACCCATGGCTGGTCCCAGCAGGCGCTCTTCCTGCCTGGCGGCCTGGTGCGCGCGCTGGCGGCCGAGTGCCGGCGCCGTGACGCCGAAGGCGAACTCAACCCGGCCGGGGTGGGGCGCGGTGATGCCCAGGAGGTGCGCGAGACCATTCGCGGCGACCAGATCCAGTGGATCGACCCCGGGCAGGCCGAGGCTTGCGACCAGTACCTGGGCGCCATGGACCAGTTGCGCCAGGCCATCAACCAGGGGCTGTTCCTCGGTCTGGAAGACTTCGAGTGCCACTTTGCCTTGTACCCGCCGGGGGCATTCTACCGCCGCCACCTGGACCGCTTTCGCGACGACGACCGGCGCATGGTCTCGGCGGTGCTTTATCTGAACGAGGGCTGGCAGCCGCAGGATGGCGGGCAGTTGCGCATGTTCCTCGCGGACGGTATCGAGCATGATGTCGAGCCGGTGGCGGGTTGCCTGGTGGTGTTCCTGTCGGGCGAGGTGCCTCACGAAGTACTGCCGGCCGGGCGCGAACGGCTATCGTTGACCGGCTGGTTCAGGCGGCGGGGCAATGACCCGTTCTGATTTGCCCAAGGTGCTTGTCAGTGCCTGCCTGTTGGGGCAGCCGGTGCGCTATGACGGCCGTGCCAGTGGCCACCCAGACCTGTTGCAGCAGTGGCAGGCCGAAGGGCGCGTGGTGCCATTGTGCCCGGAAGTCGCCGGGGGGTTGCCGACCCCGCGCCCGCCAGCGGAGATCCCGGGTGGGCAGGGCGGCAAGGTGCTTGATGGTGACGCGCAGGTGATTACCGTGACGGGTGAAAATGTCACTGCCGAGTTTCTGGCCGGTGCGCAGCTGGCGCTGGAGCTGGTGCGGCGGCATGGAATTGGCGTCGCGGTGCTGAAGTCGGGCAGCCCTTCATGTGGCAACCGGCTGACCTATGACGGCACGTTCAGTGGGGTGAAGGTGACGGGTGAAGGGGTGACCACGGCATTGCTGCGGCGGGCGGGGGTGCAGGTGTTCAGCGAGCTGGAGCTGGAACAGGCGCAGCGGGCCCTGGCTGAGCTTTCAGGTTAAACCTGTGCCGGCCCTTTCGCGGGTGAGCCCGCTCCCACGGGGATAGCACGCACCCCCGCGAAGAGGCCAGTACAGGCGATAAGAATCTTACTGCCCGGCTGCAGTCTCCTGCACACCCTTGAACCACTTCTGCTCTAGCTCGGCAGTGCGGCCGCTGTCCTTCAACCGCTGCAGGGCATTGTTCACTGCACTTTCAAAAGCCGGGTTGTCCTTCTGGAACGGGATCACCAGTTTCTGCTCGCCAAACGGCTGGCTCACATCGAGCGGGCCGTCAACGGTGAGCGATTCAATAGACGGTGTGAGTGCGATGTCGTACTTGCCGCTTTCGACACCGGGCAGCACATCGGCTGCAGCGGCCTCGACGAACTCGGCGCGCAAGTCCAGCTCCTTGGCCAGGTCCTGGCCAAACTCAATGTCGAAACCGGTCAGGTGGTCGTCTTGCTTGAAGGCGTAAGGCTGGTTGTTGGCCTGTACGGCAATGCGCAGTTCACCCCGGTCGGCGATTTCGTCGATCAGCTCCGCTTGGGCCAATGGACTGATCAGTACTGCCAGCAGTACCCCTATGGTCGAACGCATGAATGCCCCTTTTTTTCGCAGATGAATAACTTTCGCCACGGCTTTCTTCCTCGCCATGGTCGAGCGCAGCCTATGACCCTGAAGCCTCGGCATTGTTTAACCCTGACGGAAATATTTCTGTCAGGCAATGTGAACACCTTGGCGAATATTTCAACTAAGGTGAAACACCGCTGCCGCTGGACTATTGCGGCGGTCAATAAGTGAATCACAGGAGAAGTGAATGAACAGCCTATTTTCGCGTGCTGCCGTAGCCGGTCTGCTGATGGGAGTGTCGGTGGTCGCCAGTGCCGCAGACGCCCTGAAGAGCCAGGAGCCGCCCAAGGATGCCAAGGTCGTCATCGTTTCCCCCGCCGATGGCGCTACGGTCGAAAAGACCTTTACCGTCAAGTTCGGCATCGAGGGCATGGGCTTGAAGCCGGCCGGTGACCAGACCCCGCACACTGGCCATCACCACCTGCTGGTGGATGTGGACAAAGAGCCGGTAGCCGACATGCCGCTGCCGACCAGCCTGATGCCAGAGGCCGGCACCGCACTGCCAGCAGGCCCGCAGGTGCTGCACTTCGGTAAGGCACAGACTGAAACCAGCATCACCCTGACCCCGGGCAAGCACACCCTGCAGCTGGTGCTGGGTGACCGGTACCACGTGCCGTTCAAGCCGAGCGTCGAGTCGAAGAAAATCACTGTCGAAGTGAAATGAAAAAAGGGAGGCCACCAGGGCCTCCCTTCTTCATGCAGCAAGCAAACTTAGAACAGGACGCGGGAACGGATGGTGCCCTTGACCTGTTGCAGTTTCTCTTGCGCCAGGTCGGAGTACTCGGCGTCAACGTCGATTACCACGTAACCGACTTTCTCGTTGGTCTGCAGGAACTGACCGGAGATGTTGATGCCGTTCTCGGCGAAGACCTTGTTGATCTCGCTGAGGACGCCCGGGATGTTTTCGTGGATGTGCAGCAGACGGTGCTTGCCTGGGTGAGCCGGCAGGGCCACTTCCGGGAAGTTGACCGAGGACACCGAGGTACCGTTGTCGCTGTACTTGACCAGCTTCTCGGCCACTTCCAGGCCGATGTTGGCCTGGGCTTCGGCGGTGGAACCACCAATGTGCGGGGTCAGGATCACGTTGTCCAGGCCACGCAGCGGGCTTTCGAACTCTTCGTCGTTGGAGCGCGGCTCGACCGGGAACACGTCGATGGCAGCGCCGATCAGGTGCTTGTCCTTGATGGCGGCGGCCAGGTGGTCCAGTTCGACCACGGTGCCACGGGCGGCGTTGATCAGGATTGCGCCCTTCTTCATTGCACGGATTTCCTTCTCGCCGATCATCCACTGGGTGGATGGCAGCTCAGGCACGTGCAGCGAAACGATGTCGGCCAGGCCCAGCAGCTCGTTCAGGCTGGTGACCTGTACGGCGTTACCCAGCGGCAGCTTGGTCAGTGGGTCGAAGAAATAAACCTGCATGCCCAGGTTCTCGGCCAGTACCGACAGCTGGGTACCGATCGAGCCATAGCCGACGATGCCCAGTTTCTTGCCGCGGATTTCGAACGAGTTGGCCGCGCTCTTGATCCAGCCGCCACGGTGGCAGGAGGCGTTTTTCTCAGGGATGCCGCGCAGCAGCAGGATGGCTTCGGCCAGCACCAGCTCGGCTACCGAACGGGTGTTCGAGTAAGGCGCGTTGAACACGGCGATACCGCGCTCGCGGGCAGCTGCCAGGTCAACCTGGTTGGTGCCGATGCAGAAGCAGCCCACAGCGACCAGTTTCTTGGCGCAGTCGAAGATCTCTTCGGTGAGCTGAGTGCGCGAACGGATGCCGATGAAGTGGGCATCGGCGATCTTTTCCTTCAGCTCGGCTTCCGGCAACGAACCAGTGAGGTATTCGATGTTGGTGTAGCCGGCGGCCTTGAGGGTATCGACCGCGTTCTGGTGCACACCTTCAAGAAGAAGGAACCGGATCTTGCTCTTGTCGAGAGAAGTCTTGCTCATCTGCGTAAACCTGTATCCCGGAGAAAAAATGGCGAGGAGTGATGCCAGGCGCGAGGGCAGCCTTAGCATGAACAGCGGGAGGGCTATGCTAGCATACGCGACACAATCTGAGCTTATCCCGACAGGTGAAGAGTGCTCAGGGTGACTATGAATAAGTCGAGAGTTCCAGCGATGACCCACCCCGCTGTTATTGAAGAACTGATGACCCTGGTCGACCCTGGCAAGGTCCTGACCGACGCGGCTTCTCTCGAAGCCTACGGTAAGGATTGGACCAAGCATTACCCGCCAGCCCCCAGTGCCATCGTCCTGCCCAAGACGGTCGAGCAGGTCCAGGCGATCGTACGCTGGGCCAATACGCACAAGGTGGCGCTGGTGCCGTCGGGCGGGCGCACCGGGCTTTCTGCGGGCGCCGTGGCGGCCAATGGCGAGGTTGTGGTCGCCTTCGACTATATGAACCAGATTCTCGACTTCAATGCCTTCGACCGCACCGTGGTCTGCCAGCCTGGGGTGATCACCCGTCAGCTGCAAGCCTACGCTGAAGAGCAAGGTCTGTATTACCCGGTGGACTTCGCTTCCAGCGGCTCCAGCCAGATAGGCGGCAACATCGGCACCAATGCCGGCGGGATCAAGGTGATTCGCTACGGCATGACCCGCAACTGGGTGGCCGGGCTGAAAGTGGTCACCGGCAAGGGTGAGTTGCTGGAGCTGAACAAGGGCCTGATCAAGAACGCGACCGGCTACGATCTGCGCCATATGTTCATCGGCGCCGAAGGCACACTGGGCTTCGTGGTCGAGGCCACCATGCGCCTGGACCGCGCCCCGCGCAACCTCACTGCCATGGTGCTGGGCACGCCGGACTTCGACTCGATCATGCCGGTGCTGCACGCTTTCCAGGGCAAGCTGGACCTCACTGCCTTCGAATTCTTCTCCGACAAAGGCCTGGCCAAGATCCTCGCGCGTGGGGATGTGCCAGCGCCGTTCGCGACCGACTGCCCGTTCTATGCCCTGCTGGAGTTCGAAGCCAGCACCGAGGAAGTGGCCAACCAGGCCCTGGCAACCTTCGAGCACTGCGTCGAGCAGGGCTGGGTGCTGGACGGGGTGATGAGCCAGAGCGAGACCCAGCTGAAAAACCTGTGGAAGCTGCGCGAGTACCTGTCGGAAACCATTTCGCACTGGACCCCGTACAAGAACGACATCTCCGTCACGGTATCGAAGGTACCGGCGTTCCTGCGCGATATCGATGCCATCGTCGCCGAGCATTACCCGGATTACGAAGTGGTGTGGTACGGCCATATCGGCGACGGCAACCTGCACCTGAACATCCTCAAGCCAGAGCACATGAGCAAGGACGACTTCTTCGCCTCGTGCACCAAGGTCAACAAGTGGGTATTCGAGATCGTCGAGCGCTACAACGGCTCGATCTCTGCCGAGCATGGCGTGGGCATGACCAAGCGCGACTACCTGGGCTACAGCCGCTCAGCCGAAGAAATTGCCTGCATGAAGGCAATAAAGGCCGTGTTCGACCCTAACGGCATCATGAATCCGGGTAAGATCTTCGCTCCTGAACAAAAGCAGTAATCAAAGGAGTCGGCCATGAGTTACCAGCACCAGTACGTAGACGGCACACGCATCCACTTCCCGCTGGGCAAGGTGGTGTGCATCGGCCGGAACTATGCAGAGCATGCCAAGGAACTGGATAACCCGATCCCCACCGAGCCGCTGCTGTTCATCAAGCCGGGGAGCTGCGTGGTGCCGGCCGAGGGCGGTTTCAAGATCCCGGCGGACCGCGGCTCGGTGCACTACGAGGCAGAAATTGCCGTGCTGCTGGGCAAGCCACTGTCGACCCATCCGACCGAAGAAGAGGTCCTGGACGCCATTTCCGGTTACGCCCCGGCGCTGGACCTGACCCTGCGCGACGTGCAGGCCAAGCTGAAAGAGAAGGGCCTGCCGTGGGAGCTGGCCAAAAGCTTCGACGGCGCCTGCGTGTTGCCGCCATTCGTCTCGGCTGCCAGCTTCGAGGATCTGACCGACATCCCGGTGCGCCTGACCGTGAACGGCGAAGTGCGCCAGGACGGCAACAGCGCGATGATGCTCAACCCTATCGTGCCGATGATTCAGCACATGGCGGCGCATTTCTCACTGCAGGCGGGAGATGTAATCCTGACCGGTACCCCGGCGGGCGTGGGACCGTTCAATGTCGGGGATGAACTGGTGCTCGAGCTGCCGGGTGTGAGCCGCTTCGAAAGCCGGGTGCTTTGAGCCAAGACCGGGCAGGTCTCTTCGCGGGCAAGCCCGCGAAGAGGACGGCCCTGTTTACCGATTTTTCACACCTCATCCGGATAATGCGCGCACCTACGTCCATTTCCCCAGGATCACCGCATGCCATCCTCCTCCAGCGTCCCGGTCACCCCTAAGCGTCGTTTCTACCTGCGCTGGCCCTTCGGCCTGGCCGTGGCGGCAGTGATCGGCTATGGCGTGGCCGTGGCCATGCACTGGGATGACCGCGGTGCACTGTGGGTAAGAGAAAGCTTCGAAAGCACCGCCGAGCGTAGCGAAAGCGTGTGGTTGCCGGATTACCAGGTCGATATCAATGCCAAGGCGTTACCGGGCATGGACGATGATGAAGCTTCGGATGTGGCTTTCAATCCGCACACCCGCACCCTGTTCGCGGTGATGGGCAAGAACCCGTTTCTGGTCGAGCTGAATCTGGATGGCGATGTACTGCGCAAGATCCCGCTCAACGGCTGGAACAACCCGGAAGGCGTCGCCGTGCTGGAAGACGGTTACCTGGCCATCACCGATGAGCGCCTGCACGACCTGACCTTGGTCAAGGTGGATGCACAAACGGCTTCACTTAATCACGATGACTTCAAAAGCTACGACCTGGGCCGGTCGGTAAAGAGCAACAAGGGCTTCGAGGCTGTAGCCTGGGACCCACTGCGCCAGCGCCTGATCATCGGCGAGGAGCGCCCGCCCAAGCTGTACACCTGGAACACCGATGGCCGCAGCCCGCTCAAGGGTGACAAGCAGCCGCTGCCCAGCGATGAACTCGACCTGCGCAATCTTTCGGCGCTGGGTGTCGACCCGCGCACCGGCCACCTGCTGGTGTTGTCGGCCGACTCCAACATGCTGTTGGAACTGGACGAGCAGGGCCAGCAGGTCAGCTTCATGACCTTGCTCGGCGGCTTCAATGGCCTTGATGACACCATTCCGCGTGCCGAGGGAGTGGCCATGGATGACAAGGGCAACCTGTACATGGTCAGCGAGCCGGCGTTGTTCTATCGCTTCAGGAAAAACTGACAGCAGTTTCAGGCTTTTCGGATGCTGGCATTAAGCTTTACTTCAGTTGTTCGTGGTTAGATTCGCCATCCTTGTGTCGAGTCTGTCTTTATGCGTCGTTGCGTTCGCTTTTTTCTTGCCGTGGCCGTTGTCGGCCTTTTCCTGCTTGGCTGGGCCGGGCAGGAGTTTCGTCTGTACGAGCGTGGTTGGTTCAACCTCAAGACCTGGTGGCAGCCTGCCGAGCAAAGCATTGGCCTGGACCGCTACCGGGTGGTGGTGGAGGCGCAGCCGATCGAAGGGCTGGATGACGACGTATCGGCGCTGACCTACGACCCCGACCGCAAGACCCTGTTCACCGTCACCAATGCCCGTTCGGAGCTGATCGAACTGTCGCTGGATGGGCGTATTTTACGCCGCGTACCGCTGACCGGCTTCGGTGACCCGGAAGCCGTGGAGTATGTAGGGCCAAACAGCTACGTGATCACCGACGAGCGCCAGCAGCGGCTGATCCGCGTGCGCCTGGACGACGATACGCTGTTTCTCGATGCCGGCGATGCCGAGCAGCTCAGCCTGGGCATTGGCCTGAACGGCAACAAAGGTTTCGAGGGGCTGGCCTATGATTCGGCTGGCAAGCGCCTTTTCGTAGCCAAGGAGCGTGACCCGATGCTGATCTACGAAGTGCACGGCTTCCCGCATGACACCCCGGAAAAACCCTACGCCGTGCATGTGGTGCAGGACCGCAAGCGCGATTCACGGCTGTTTGTGCGGGACCTGTCGAGTTTGCAGTTCGATGAGCGCAGCGGGCATTTGCTGGCATTGTCGGACGAGTCGCGGCTGGTGCTTGAGCTGGATGTCGAGGGGCGGCCGTTGAGTACCTTGTCGTTGCGCAAGGGCTTCCAGGGGTTGCAGGCGACGGTGCCGCAGGCGGAGGGGATTGCGATGGATGAGGCCGGGACCATCTATCTGGTCAGTGAGCCGAACCTGTTCTATGTGTTCAGGCAGCCGACTGATTGATCGCCTGTCAGGGCCTATTCGCGGGTAAACCCGCTCCTAGAAGGTATCGCCACGGTTCCAGGCCTGTGGGGTACCTGTGGGAGCGGGTTTACCCGTGAAGGGTTTTACTCGGCCTTCAGGCTCTTCACGCCTTCAGCGGTACCCAGCAGCAGCAGATCCGCCGGCCGCGCCGCGAACAGGCCGTTGGTCACCACGCCAACGATGGCGTTGATCTGCGCTTCCAGCTCCACCGGGTTGGTGATCTGCAGGTTGAACACGTCGAGGATCACGTTGCCGTTGTCGGTGACCACGCCCTCACGGTACACCGGGTCGCCTCCCAGCTTGACCAGCTGGCGTGCCACGTGGCTGCGGGCCATCGGGATCACTTCGACCGGCAGCGGGAAGGAACCCAGTACCGGCACCAGCTTGCTGGCGTCGGCGATGCAGATGAAGGTCTTGGCCACCGCGGCGACGATTTTCTCGCGGGTCAGGGCCGCGCCGCCGCCCTTGATCAGGTTCAGGTGCGCGTCGCTCTCGTCGGCACCGTCCACGTAGAACTCCAGTTCGCTGACGCTGTTCAGCTCATAGACCGGGATGCCGTGGCCCTTCAGGCGCTGGGCAGTGGCTTCGGAGCTGGCGACGGCGCCATCGAAGGCGGTCTTGTGCTGAGCCAGGGCATCGATGAAGAAATTGGCGGTCGAACCGGTACCGACGCCGACAACGCTCTTTTCATCCAGCTTGGGCAGAATGAAGTCGACAGCGGCCTGGGCGACGGCCTGTTTGAGTTGGTCCTGGGTCATGCGGGCTCCGAAAGGGGCAGGGGCGGTTTCAAAGTTGCCTAGTATAACGGCTCGCAGGGCTTTGCTGTGGTCGCCCGACGTAGCGCTGGGGTAGACTCCCAGCCCTTGTCCCGCGGCCCAGTGATGCTTTCCCGATGCTCGAACAGTACGTCAAGAAGATCCTCACCTCGCGCGTCTATGACGTTGCCGTCGAAACCCCGTTGCAGAGCGCCGGGCAGCTGAGCAAGCGCCTCGGCAACCAGATCCTGCTAAAGCGCGAAGACCTGCAGCCGGTGTTCTCGTTCAAGATCCGCGGGGCGTACAACAAGCTGGCCCAGCTGAGCTCGGAAGAACTTGCCCGCGGCGTGGTCACCGCCTCGGCCGGCAACCACGCCCAGGGCTTGGCCCTGGCGGCCCGTGAAATGGGCATCAAGGCCACCATCGTGATGCCCAAGACCACCCCGGAGATCAAGGTCGAAGGCGTGCGTTCCCGCGGCGGCAAGGTGGTGCTGCATGGCGACTCTTTCCCCGAGGCGCTGGCCTACTCGCTGAAACTGGTCGATGAAAAAGGCTTCGTCTACGTCCATCCCTATGACGATCCGCACACCATCGCCGGGCAGGGCACCGTGGCCATGGAAATCCTGCGCCAGCACCCTGGCCAACTGGACGCGATCTTCGTGCCCGTGGGCGGCGGCGGCCTGATCGCCGGTATTGCCGCCTACGTGAAGTACCTGCGCCCGGAAATCAAGGTCATCGGCGTAGAGCCGGATGACTCGAACTGCTTGCAGGCAGCGATGGCTGCCGGTGAGCGCGTGGTACTGCCGCAGGTCGGGCTGTTTGCCGACGGCGTGGCGGTGGCGCAGATCGGCCAGCATACCTTTGATATCTGCCGCCATCACGTGGATGAGGTCGTTACCGTCAGCACAGACGAAATCTGCGCAGCCATCAAGGATATCTACGACGATACCCGCTCGATCACCGAACCTGCTGGCGCATTGGGTGTGGCTGGCATCAAGAAGTATGTCGAGCTGTACGGCGTGGCCGGCCAGACCCTGGTGGCCATCGATTCTGGCGCCAACGTTAACTTCGACCGCCTGCGCCATGTGGCCGAGCGTGCCGAACTGGGTGAAAAGCGCGAAGCGATCATCGCTGTGACCATCCCCGAGCGCCCGGGCAGCTTCAAGGCCTTCTGCGAGGCCATCGGCAAGCGCCAGATCACCGAATTCAACTACCGCAAGCACACTTCGGACGAAGCACACATTTTTGTCGGTGTGCAGACCCACCCCGAAAACGACCCGCGTGCAGCGCTGGTGCAGCAACTGATCGATCAGGGCTTCCCGGTGACCGACCTGACCGACAACGAGTTGGCCAAGCTGCACATTCGCCATATGGTCGGCGGCCATTCGGCCGGCGCCAGTGACGAGATGGTGCTGCGCTTCGAATTCCCTGAGCGGCCGGGCGCGTTGTTCAACTTCCTCAACAAGCTGGGCGGGCGCTGGAATATCTCGATGTTCCATTACCGCAACCATGGCGCGGCCGACGGGCGCGTGGTGGCCGGGCTGCAGGTGCCGGAGGAGGAGCGCCACCTGGTGCCGGCGGCGCTGGCCAAAATTGGTTACCCCTATTGGGACGAAACCGAGAACCCGGCTTACAAGCTGTTCCTGGGCTGAGCGTCTACGCTTGGCTTATCGCTCAAGGATGTGACGTCATGGAACACCTGACCACGCTCAAGACCCTGCATATCATCGCCACCGCCCTGCTGCTGCTGGGCGCTCTGGGCCTGGCGATCTGGACCGTGCGCGCCCGCCGCCAGGGCGATGCCGAGGCCTATGCCAAGCTGCTGCGGCGGCCGCTGGTGTTCGTCTGGGTGCTAATGGGGCTGTGCCTGGTGAGCATGCCGTTCACCGGCTGGTGGCTGGTGCACCTTGTCGGTTGGCCGCTGGGGCAGACCTGGGTGCTGGCTTCCAGCGTCATCTATACACTCGGCGCGTTTGCCGTCTGGTGGCTGCTGGTGCGGTTGAACCGGCTGCGCAAGGCAGAAGTGGTGGGGCTACGGTTTACCCTGGCCCTGGCGGTGTTCAGTGGGGTCTGCTTCCTGTCCATTGCCGGGCTGATGGGGGCCAAGCCGGTCTGAGCGTCCTGGGTTGCCGGCACCTGCCTCTTCGCGGGTAAACCCGCTCCCACAGGTATTGCGCTGCCTTCAGGCCTTGTGCGGCATCCTGTGGGAGCGGGTTTACTCGCGAAGAGGCCGGCGCAGGAGAATCTCAGTCCCTGAGCGAAACCACCGGCCACCCACGCTTATCAGCCTCGGCCCGCAAGTTTGGGTCCGGGTCAACGGCCACCGCATGCGTAACCCGCTCCAGCAGCGGCAAGTCATTCATCGAGTCGCTATAAAAGTAGCTGTCCTCAAGATCGAAGCCGTTCTCCATCATCCAGCGCTCCAGCCGCGTCACCTTGCCTTCACGGAAACACGCTATATCGGTACTACGCCCGGTATAGCGGCCATCGCGCATCTCGCATTCGGTCGCCAGCAGCACGCGTACACCCAGGCGCTTGGCGATCGGCGCGGTGACGAAGCGGTTTGTGGCGGTAATGATAACCAGCTGGTCGCCGGCCTCGCGGTGCTGCTGCAGCAAGGCCAGGGCTTTGGGCAGGATGATCGGCTCGATGCAGTCGCGCATGAAGTCGCGGTGCCATTCGTCGAGTCTGGCCACAGGCGTCGCGGCCAGGATCTCCATGGAAAAGGCCAAGTAGGCCTGCAGGTCCAGGGTGCCATTGAGGTACTCCTGGTAAAAGTCATCATTGCGCTGCTTGTAGGCGACCGGGTCAAGGATGCCACGCTCGCATAGGTAGTCACCCCAGGCATGGTCGCTGTCGCCACCGAGGAGGGTATTGTCTAGGTCGAATAAAGCCAGGCGCATCGCGGTCACTCGCATCAGCCACAAGGTAGGCCCGCAGAATACGGAGTTTTCACGCAGCTGCACATAAGCTTGGCGGGCGCGTTGCTGCGCTCGCAAGCTTTGTGGAACAATGCGGTGACATGCGTTTGCGAGGTTGCTGCCGTGATCGACCCGGATGGTTTTCGCCCCAATGTCGGGATCATTCTCACGAATGATTCCGGGCAGGTGCTATGGGCTCGACGGATCAACCAGGATGCCTGGCAATTTCCCCAGGGTGGTATCAACCCTGACGAGACGCCGGAAGATGCCCTGTACCGCGAGCTGAACGAAGAAGTTGGCCTTGAACGCGATGATGTGGAAATTCTTGCCTGCACCCGTGGCTGGTTGCGTTATCGTTTACCGCAGCGCCTGGTTCGTACCCACAGCCAGCCGCTGTGCATCGGCCAGAAGCAGAAGTGGTTCCTGCTGCGCCTGGTGAGCAACGAACAACGGGTGCGGATGGACCTGACCGGCAAGCCGGAATTCGACGGCTGGCGCTGGGTGAGCTATTGGTACCCGCTGGGCCAGGTTGTGACATTCAAGCGCGAGGTGTACCGGCGCGCCCTGAAAGAGCTAGCACCGCGTCTGCTGACGCGCGACTGACGACGGAGTTCGACCCCGAGCCATGCTCAATACGCTGCGC
Organism: Pseudomonas sp. DCB_BI; assembly: GCF_026240995.1. NCBI lineage: Bacteria > Pseudomonadati > Pseudomonadota > Gammaproteobacteria > Pseudomonadales > Pseudomonadaceae > Pseudomonas > Pseudomonas sp. DCB_BI. The sequence continues at coordinate 153,555 of NZ_JAPFCG010000003.1, forward strand.
AAGATCGTCCAGGAAGTAAACTCCGCCAAAGATCTCAAGTCGGCGTTGGGGATCATTGTCTTGCGCGTCAAGGAGGCCATGGGCAGCCAGGTCTGCTCGGTCTACCTCCTCGACCCGGAAACCAACCGCTTCGTACTCATGGCCAGCGAAGGCCTGAACAAGCGTTCCATCGGCAAGGTCAGCATGGCCCCCAACGAAGGCCTTGTGGGCCTTGTCGGTACCCGGGAAGAGCCGCTGAACCTGGAAAACGCCGCCGACCACCCGCGTTACCGCTATTTTGCCGAAACCGGCGAAGAAAAATTCGCCTCCTTCCTGGGTGCACCGATCATTCACCACCGCCGCGTGGTCGGGGTGCTGGTCATCCAGCAGAAGGAGCGCCGCCAGTTCGACGAGGGCGAAGAAGCCTTCCTGGTCACCATGAGCGCCCAGCTCGCCGGGGTTATCGCCCACGCCGAGGCCACCGGCTCGATCCGGGGCCTGGGCCGTCAGGGCAAGGGCATCCAGGAAGCGCGCTTCGTCGGTGTGCCGGGTTCGCCAGGTGCTGCCGTGGGGCGTGCGGTGGTGATGCTGCCGCCGGCCGACCTGGAGGTGGTGCCGGACAAGACCGTCGATGATATCGACGCCGAACTGAAACTGTTCGAAAACGCCCTTGAAGGCGTGCGCGAAGACATGCGCAAGCTGTCGGCCAAGCTGGCCACCCAGCTGCGCCCGGAAGAGCGGGCGCTGTTCGATGTCTACCTGATGATGCTTGAAGATGCAGCGCTGGGTGGCGAGGTGACCGAGGTCATCAAGACCGGCCAATGGGCCCAGGGTGCCCTGCGCCAGGTGGTCGGCGAGCACGTCAACCGCTTCGAACTGATGGACGACGACTACCTGCGTGAGCGTGCTTCCGACGTGAAGGACCTGGGCCGGCGTTTGCTGGCCTACCTGCAGGAAGCCCGCTCGCAGTCGCTGGTGTATGCCGACAACACCATCCTGGTCAGTGAAGAACTGACCCCGGCCATGCTGGGCGAAGTGCCGGAAGGCAAGCTGGTCGGCCTGGTCTCGGTCCTGGGCTCGGGCAACTCCCACGTCGCTATTCTTGCCCGCGCCATGGGCATCCCCACGGTGATGGGCCTGGTCGACCTGCCATACTCCAAGGTCGACGGCATCGAATTGATCGTCGACGGCTACAAGGGCGAAGTGTTCACCAACCCGAGCGAAGTGCTGCGCAAGCAGTACAGCGACGTGGTCGAGGAAGAACGCCAGCTGGCCCAGGGCCTGGATGCCCTGCGCGAACTGCCGTGCGTCACCCCGGACGGCCACCGCATGCCGCTGTGGGTCAACACCGGCCTGCTCGCCGACGTGGCCCGTGCGCAGCAGCGCGGCGCCGAAGGGGTCGGCCTGTACCGCACCGAAGTGCCGTTCATGATCAACCAGCGCTTCCCCAGCGAGAAAGAGCAGCTGGCCATCTACCGCGAGCAACTGGCGGCTTTCCACCCATTGCCGGTGACCATGCGGACCCTCGACATTGGCGGTGACAAGGCGCTGTCGTACTTCCCGATCAAGGAAGAAAACCCGTTCCTCGGCTGGCGCGGCATTCGCGTCACCCTCGACCACCCGGAAATCTTCCTGGTGCAGACCCGTGCCATGCTCAAGGCCAGCGAAGGCTTGAACAACCTGCGCATTCTGCTGCCGATGATTTCAGGTATTCATGAGCTGGAAGAGGCGCTGCACCTGATTCACCGCGCCTGGGGCGAGGTGCGCGACGAAGGTACCGATGTGCCGATGCCACCGGTGGGCGTGATGGTCGAAATCCCTGCGGCGGTGTACCAGACCAAGGAGCTGGCGCGGCAAGTGGACTTCCTCTCGGTCGGCTCCAACGACCTGACCCAGTACTTGTTGGCGGTGGACCGCAACAACCCGCGGGTCGCCGACCTGTACGACTACCTGCACCCGGCGGTGCTGCAGGCGTTGAACACGGTAGTGCGCGACGCCCATGGCGAAGGCAAGCCGGTCAGTATCTGCGGCGAGATGGCGGGTGACCCGGCGGCGGCAATCCTGCTGATGGCGATGGGCTTCGATAGCTTGTCGATGAACGCCACCAACCTGCCGAAGGTGAAGTGGATGTTGCGGCAGGTGAACATGAGCAAGGCCAAGGAGTTGCTGGTCGAAGCCTTGAGCCATGACAACCCGCAGGTTATCCACAGCTCGCTGCAGCTGGCCCTGAAAAACCTCGGGTTGGCGCGGATGATCGGGCCAGGGGCCAATAAAACCCTCTGATTTTTCGGAGCCGCTTGCGGCCCTTTCGCGGCGCGAGGCCGCTCCTACAGGAGATCGCGTACCCCTGTGGGAGCGGCCTTGTGCCGCGATGGGCTGCGCAGCAGCCCCATGGCCCTCAAACCTTTAACTCTACCTCGCCCAAATGCCCCCCAAAGGGCCCGAAACTTCGCTCTATAAGCCGCCTTCGTCCCAGATCATCCACGATCAGCACCGTACTCGCCCGGGTCCCGTAGTTCTGGCTGGCGATGAATACGCTCGACAGCAATTTCTCGGTCGCCACCCCCACGCCGGTCTCGGGCAGGTCACCATCAGCTGCCGGCTCGTTATCCGCCAGCAATGCCAGCAACCGATCCGGGTCCGGCGTTTCCAGCAGGCCCTCAAGCCCGCTACGCGCCTTCACCAGCTTCGGCCACGGCGTATCCAGCCCTGCGTTGGACAGCCCGTACACCCCAGCCTGAAGCAGGCGCGGCGCCGCGTCCCGGGCATTCAGGTAACCCAGCTGCCGCTCGTCACCTACCAACAGGTTGAACCCCGAATACTGGCCACTGCGGCTGGCCACCTGGTCCAGGTACGCGTCGACCCCAAGCGCTCCCTGCAGGTATGCTGCCACCAGTTCACCCCGCGAGCGGGGCCCCGGTGGCTGGCCCGGGTCACGAATGTTGGTCAGCGCGGCGAAGCGCCCCTGGGGACCTACCCCCAGCCAGGTACCACCGGCCTCCAGGTCGCGCCCGGCATGCACCCCAGGCGTCTCCTCCCAGGCCGCCAGGGGCTGGGTAGGGCGGGCATAGAATTCGTCGCGGTTGGCCGCCACGATCAGCGGCAGGGTGTGCCCCGGCCGCCAGGCAAATACGATCAGGCACATCGGTCGGGCCTCTGTGTTTTTTGTCACTGTACCCACAGCAGCTTGGCGGATCCATCCTGACACAGAGTTCACTAGAGCCCCGAGCCCGGGTTCCGTTACCATGCCGGATTGATTTTTCGGGGAAGCCGAATGGAATTCGTGCTCTATCTGCTGTTGGGCGCCTGCGCCGGTGTGCTGGCCGGGCTGTTCGGCGTGGGCGGTGGCATCATCATCGTCCCAGTGCTGGTGTTCAGCTTCACCTTGCAGGGCTTCGACGCTTCGGTGTTGACCCATCTGGCAGTCGGCACGTCACTGGCAACCATCGTTTTCACTTCGATCAACGCCGTGCGTGAACACCACCGCAAGGGTGCCGTGCAATGGCCGATCTTCGCCTGGATGACCCTTGGCATCCTCCTCGGGGCGGGTGTCGGCGCCAAGACCGCCTCGCTGATCCAGGGCCCGCTGCTGCAAAAGATCATTGGCGTATTCGCCTTGGTCATCGCCGCGCAGATGGCACTGGACCTCAAACCCAAGGCCAGCCGTGGCGTCCCCGGCAAGCCCGCGTTGGTCGGCGCAGGCGGCGTGATCGGTTGGGCCTCGGCCATTTTCGGCATCGGCGGCGGTTCACTGACTGTGCCATTCCTGACCTGGCGCAGCCTGCCCATGCAGCAGGCGGTGGCAACGTCCTCTGCCTGTGGCCTGCCGATTGCCGTGGCCAGTGCCCTCAGCTTCATGCTGCTGGGCTGGCATGAGGAGCACCTGCCGCCCCACAGCCTGGGTTACGTGTACCTGCCGGCGCTGGTCGGCATTGCCGTGACCAGCATGTTTTTTGCCCGCTTCGGCGCGCGCCTGGCGCACAAGCTGTCGCCACGTTTGTTGAAACGCCTGTTCGCAGCCCTGCTGTTCTGTGTCGGTCTCAGCTTTTTGATTTGAATCGAGAGGAAGTTCCATGCTGCCTTACCCGCAGATAGACCCCGTGGCCGTTGCCATCGGGCCGCTGAAAATCCATTGGTACGGCCTGATGTACCTGATCGGCATCGGCGGTGCCTGGCTGCTGGCCTCACGCCGGCTGAACCGCTTCGACCCCACCTGGAGCCGCGAGAAGCTGTCCGACCTGGTGTTCTGGCTGTCGATGGGGGTGATTGTCGGCGGGCGCCTGGGTTACGTGCTGTTCTACGACCTGCACGCCTACCTGGCCAACCCGACGCTGATCTTCGAGGTGTGGAAAGGGGGTATGTCGTTCCACGGCGGCTTCATCGGCGTGATGCTGGCGGCCCTGTGGTTTGGCAAGCGCAACAACAAGTCGTTCTTCGAACTGATGGACTTTGTCGCCCCGCTGGTGCCGATCGGCCTGGGTGCCGGGCGTATCGGCAACTTCATCAACGCCGAGCTGTGGGGCAAGCCCACCGACGTGCCATGGGCAATGATCTTCCCGCCGTTCAGCGACCCAGCGCAGTTGCCGCGCCATCCGTCGCAGCTGTACCAGTTTGCCCTTGAGGGCGTAGCACTGTTCGTCATCCTGTGGCTGTATTCGCGCAAGCCGCGGCCGACCATGGCGGTGTCGGGCATGTTCGCGCTGTTCTACGGCATCTTCCGTTTCATCGTCGAATTCGTTCGGGTACCGGATGCCCAGCTCGGTTACATCGCCTGGGGCTGGCTGACCATGGGTCAGATTCTGTGCGTGCCGATGATCCTGGCTGGCCTCGGCCTGATCTGGTGGGCTTATAATCGCAAGCCCACGGCGAAACCCGCCTGATTATTCCCACGGCAGGGCGATCCCCTGCCGTTTTTGCTACAGGTAAGCCATGAAACAGTATCTGGACCTGGTCCGCGACGTTATCGAAAACGGCACGCTGCAGGGCAACCGCACCGGCATTCGCACCATCAGCCTGCCGGGCGCCATGCTGCGTTTCGACCTGCAGAAGGGCTTTCCGGCCATTACCACGCGCAAGCTGGCGTTCAAGTCGGCAATCGGCGAAATGGTCGGTTTCCTGCGTGGCGTGAAGAACGCTGGTGAGTTCCGCGAGCTGGGCTGCAAGGTCTGGGACCAGAACGCCAACGAAAACGCCCAGTGGCTGGCCAACCCGTTCCGCCAGGGTCATGACGACCTGGGCGAGATCTACGGCGTGCAATGGCGCCAGTGGCCGGGCTACAAGCGTATTCCGTTGAGCAACCCAGCCGCCATCGAAATGGCCGAGAAGGCAGGCTTCCGCCGTATCGCACAGGACGAAGAGGACGGCGTCGCGTTCGTCATTCTGTACAAGGCCATCGACCAGGTGCGCCAGTGCCTGGACACCATCGCCAACGACCCGGGCAGCCGCCGCATCCTGTTCCACGGCTGGAACTGCGCGCAACTGGACGAAATGGCCCTGCCGCCGTGTCACTTGCTGTATCAGTTCCACCCGAATGTAGAGACGAAAGAGATTTCCCTGACCCTCTACATCCGCTCCAACGACCTGGGCCTGGGCACGCCGTTCAACCTCACTGAAGGCGCGGCGCTGCTCTCGCTGTTCGGCCGCCTCACCGGTTATACCCCACGCTGGTTCACCTATTTCATAGGCGATGCCCATGTGTATGAAAACCACCTGGACATGCTGAACGAGCAGCTCAAGCGCGAGCCGTTGGAAGCGCCGAAGCTGGTGATCAGCGACCGTGTTCCGGCATTTGCCGAGACTGGCAAGTATGAGCCGGAGTGGCTGGAGAAGATCGAACCGACTGATTTCTGGCTGGAAGGCTATGAGCACCATGCGCCGATGACAGCGCCGATGGCGGTCTGATAGGTCTGTATTGTTTGAACTGGCCTCTTCGCGGGTGAACCCCACAGGCACCGCGCACGACTTAGTTATGTGCAGTGCCCTGTGGGAGCGGGTTCACCCGCGAAGCTTCTGGTTCAGTGCCCGTGACTTCGCCCCACATGCGAATGTTCGGTATCCGGTACCGATACCGCCCCGTTCGTCTCCAGTTGCTGCAAGATCGCGCACTCACTTCCCTGCGCGTTGCAGCGCCGCCGCAGCTCCACCAGCTGCTCCTGCAATGCCACCAAGCCATCGATCCGCGCCTGAACATGCTCGATATGCTCGTCGATCAGCGCATTGACGCTGCCGCACGCGTCGTCGGGGCTGTCGCGCAGGCGTAGCAGGCTGCGAATTTCGTCCAGGGTCATGTCCAGCGTGCGGCAGTTGCGGATGAAGGTCAGCCGCTCCACATGCGCCTGGGTGTACAACCGGTAGTTGCCCTCGCTGCGCGCCGGCTCTGGCAGCAGGTTTTCCCGCTCGTAGTAGCGAATGGTCTCCACCGCGCAATCGGTGGCTTTGGCCAGCTCTCCGATCTTCATCACCCAATCTCCAACAAGTGGCTTGACCCTATAGTGGCTACAGGGTGTTCACTTGGCAACAGGCTCAATTTAAGGATGACCTCATGAACCAGCCTGTCAGCCACGAACACAAGCACGACCACCACGCCCACGGTTGCTGTGGCGCTGCCGCTGCGTCCGCCACCGTGCAGCTTCGCGAAAACTCCAGCAGCCATGCCCGGCTCAGCCGTTTCCGCATCGAGGCCATGGACTGCCCCACCGAACAGACCTTGATCCAGGACAAGCTGGGCAAGCTGGCGGGTATCGAACAGCTGGAATTCAACCTGATCAACCGCGTGCTGGGCGTGCGCCATACCTTGAATGGCACTGCCGATATCGAACGTGCCATCGACAGCTTGGGCATGAAGGCCGAGCCTATTGGCGCCGAGGACGACGGCAGTGCCAATGCGCCGCAACCTGGCAGAACCCGCTGGTGGCCGCTGGCATTGTCAGGTATTGCCGCGATCACCGCCGAAATCGTGCACTTTTCTGCACTCGCACCGGAGTGGATGGTGGCGGCCCTGGCGCTGGTGGCGATCCTCGGTTGCGGCCTTGGCACCTACAAGAAGGGCTGGATTGCCCTGAAAAACCGCAACCTCAACATCAACGCGCTGATGAGCATCGCCGTGACGGGTGCGGTACTGATCGGCCAGTGGCCGGAGGCGGCCATGGTGATGGTGCTGTTTACCGTTGCCGAACTGATAGAGGCACGTTCACTGGACCGCGCGCGCAATGCCATCAGTGGGCTGATGCAATTGACCCCGGACATGGCCACGGTGCAGCAGGGTGATGGCCAATGGCGCGAAGTGGAGGTGCGTGAAGTGGCCGTCGACGCGTTGGTGCGAGTGCGCCCTGGCGAGCGCATTGGCCTTGACGGTGAAGTGACCAGTGGGCAATCGAGCGTCGATCAGGCACCGATCACCGGCGAAAGCCTGCCTGTAGAGAAGGGGGTGGGCGACAAGCTGTTCGCGGGCACCATCAACCAGGCGGGGGCGCTGGAATTTCGCGTGACCGCCGCTGCCGGGCAATCGACCCTGGCGCGGATCATCAAGGCCGTCGAGCAGGCGCAAGGTGCGCGAGCGCCTACCCAGCGCTTTGTCGATCGTTTCTCGCGCATCTATACCCCGGCGGTGTTTGCCGTAGCCTTGGCGGTTGCGGTCATCCCTCCGCTGTTCATGGCCGGCGCCTGGTTCGACTGGGTTTACCGCGCATTGGTGCTGCTGGTGGTGGCTTGCCCATGCGCCCTGGTGATTTCGACCCCGGTGACCATCGTCAGCGGCCTGGCTGCTGCCGCGCGCAAAGGCATCCTGATCAAGGGCGGCGTGTACCTGGAAGGCGGCCGTCACCTGGATTACCTGGCCCTCGACAAGACCGGCACCATCACCCATGGCAAACCGGTACAGACGGATGCCAAGGTTCTGCAGCCGCTGTTCGAAGATCGGGCGCAGGCCTTGGCCGCCAGCCTGGGCGAGCGCTCGGATCACCCGGTATCCCGCGCCATTGCTCAGTTCGGCAAGGCGCAGGGCCTGGCCTTTAGCGAGGTTGACGACTTTGCGGCCTTGGCCGGGCGTGGCGTGCGCGGCACCATCGACGGAGAGGTCTACCACCTGGGCAATCATCGCCTGGTCGAGGAGCTGGGGCTGTGCTCACCTGAGCTGGAGGCCCGCCTGGATGCGCTGGAGCGTCAGGGCAAGACCGTCGTGCTGCTGCTCGACCGTTCTGGCCCGTTGGCGCTGTTCGCCGTGGCCGACACGGTCAAGGACAGCAGCCGGCAGGCCATCGCCGAGCTGCATGAGCTGGGTATCAAGACGGTCATGTTGACCGGCGACAATCCGCATACCGCCCAGGCCATCGCTGCCGTGGTGGGTATCGATCGCGCCGAAGGCAACCTGCTGCCTGCTGACAAGCTGACAAGCATTGAGGCTTTGTATGCCCGGGGCCATCGGGTGGGCATGGTCGGTGACGGCATCAACGACGCACCGGCGCTGGCCCGTGCCGAGATCGGCTTTGCCATGGCGGCGGCCGGTACCGATACAGCCATCGAAACTGCCGACGTGGCGCTGATGGACGACGACTTGCGGAAAATCCCTGCCTTCGTCAGGCTGTCGCGCCAAAGCGCGGCGATCCTCATGCAGAACATCGTTCTGGCGTTGGGCATCAAGGCGATATTCCTGGCGATCACCTTTGCCGGCATGGCCACCATGTGGATGGCGGTGTTCGCCGACATGGGCGTAAGCCTGCTGGTGGTGTTCAACGGCTTGCGCCTGTTGCGCAAATAGGGGACGTGCATGCTGAGTGCTGAGCTGAAAGCCTTCTACATGGTGGCCCGTCTGGGCAGTATCACCCTGGCGGCGAAGAAGCTTGGCCTCAGCCAGCCCACAGTGACCACGCAGATTCGCAACCTGGAGAGCCAGTACGCCGTGGAGCTGTTTTACCGCGGCGGGCGGCGCCTGGTGCTGAGCGAGGAGGGCGTGCGCCTGCTGCCGATGGTCAAGGCATTGTTGCAGCAGGAGGCCGACATCGAGTTTGAACTGCGTAACAGCGGCCAGGCTCAGGGCAGCCTGCGTATTGCGGCCACGGCGCCTTACTACATTCTTGACCTGGTGAAGATCTACCGCGAACGCCTGCCGCAGGTGGAAGTGGCGGTAGAGATCGGCAACTCGCAGCAAGTGCTGGAGATGCTCGAGGACTACCGGGTGGATATCGCCGCCTCGTCGCAATTGCTGGAAGACGCCCGGCTGGTGCGGCGGGTGCTGGGCACTGACCCGTTGGTGGTGGCTGTGCACCGCAATCATCCGCTGGCGCGTCGGCAAGCGGTGTCGATCGAGGTGGTGGCCGGGCATTGCCTGCTGATGCGCGAGAAAGGCTCGACCACGCGCAAGCTGACTGAGCAGATGTTGCAGGCGGCCGGGGTCGAGGCAGGGACTGTGCTGGAAATTGGCAGCCGCGAGTCGATCCGCGAGGCGGTACTGCGCAACATTGGCATCAGCGTGATAGCCCGGCATGAAGTGCCGCACAACCCGGAGCTGCGGGTGTTGGCGCTGGAGAATGCACCGGTGATGCACGAGTACCTGTATTGCCTGAAAGAACGACGCCAAGCCCGGTTACCGGCGGCATTTCTGGGGGTGGCGCAGGAAGTTGCAGGTTCGCATCTCTGAAAGCCCCGGCGTGACTGCCGGCGATCGTGCCCACCAAGGCCAATACAAAATCTGCCTATACCACTATCACCCGCTTTTGCCTTTACGCCACAGAACGTTCGCACAGCCTTCCTAGCATGGGCCCATCTCTTCGATGAGGCCTTGCCATGCACTCCACCACCTCCGGCGCACCGATGAAAGTGCACAATATCCACAAGCGCTTCGGTGCTTTCACTGCGCTCAACGATGTCTCGCTGGACATCGCCGCCGGCGAACTGGTGTGCCTGCTCGGCCCATCCGGCTGTGGCAAGACCACGCTGCTGCGCTGCATCGCCGGCCTGGAGCGTCAGGACCGCGGCACGCTGTATATCGGTGAGCGCGATATCTCCGAGCTGCCGCCCCAGGCGCGTGACTACGGCATCCTTTTCCAGTCCTATGCGCTGTTTCCCAACCTGACGGTCGAGGCCAACATCGCCTACGGCTTGACCGGCAGTGGCCGCGAGCAGGCCCGCCAGCGGGTGGCGGAAATGCTCGAACTGGTAGGCCTTTCCGGCAGCGAAAAGAAATACCCGGGCCAGCTTTCCGGCGGCCAGCAGCAGCGCGTGGCCCTGGCCCGGGCATTGGCGCCGGCACCTTCGCTGCTGCTGCTCGACGAGCCGATGTCGGCGCTTGACGCCCGGGTGCGTGAGCATTTGTGCAGCGAACTGCGTCAGTTGCAACGCCAGTTGGGCATTACCACGCTGATGGTGACCCACAACCAGGACGAGGCCATGCTGATGGCCGACCGCATTGCGGTGATGAACAACGGCCAGGTCGAGCAGTACGCCACCCCGCAGGAAATCTACGACCAGCCAGCCACGCCGTTCGTGGCCGAGTTCGTCGGCCAAGGCAACTGGCTGCCGTTCCAGCGCAGCGGTGACAGCCATGCCCTGGTCGGCGGCATGAACATGCGCCTGGCCCCGGACTCAGCCCAGGCCAGCAGCGGGAGGCTGTTCTGCCGCCCTGAGGCAATCACGGTCAACCCGGCGGTGGACGAAGAAAACCTGTTCCCGGCCAAGGTCCGCGAGATTACCTTCCTGGGTAACCGCTGCCGCATGAGCTTCGAGCTCAAGGCCCTGCCAGGCCACTCCCTGATGGCCGAGCTGTCCCCCGAGGCAATGCCGCGCCTGGGCTCGCAGGATATCTGGGTGGCGCTGCCGCCGCAGAGCCTGCAGGTGTTTGCCTGAGATGGCCGCGCCAATGTCCCTGCCGCTGAGCCAGGCCAAAGCCACGCCGCGTGCTGGCGTCGCCCTGGGTGACCAGTTGTTCGTCGTCGGCGGCAAGAGTCTGCTGCTGATTCTTCTGGTGCTGGCGGTGTTGCTGCCGCTGTTGGCGATCTTCTGGCGAGGCTTAAGTGCTGAAGCAGGGCAGGGCGGTGGCCTGCTGGCGGCCCGTGAATTGTTCGCCAGCGACACCTTCCACTGGTTGCTCGGCAACAGCCTGTCGGTGGCACTCACCGTCGCGGCCATCGTGGTGCCGCTGGCCTACCTGTTTGCCTATGCCCTGCAACGTACGCTGATCCCGGCCAAAGGCCTGTGGCGGGGGATATCGCTGCTGCCGCTGCTGGCACCGTCGATGCTGCCGGCCATTGCCCTGGTCTATTTGTTCGGCAACCAGGGGCTGTTGCGTGGTTTGTTCAGCGACAACATCTACGGCTTCTGGGGCATCGTGCTGGGCGAGGCCATCTACACCTTCCCGCATGCGCTGATGATCCTGCTGTCGGCGCTGTCGCTAGCGGATGCCCGGCTGTTCGATGCAGCTTCCAGCATGGGTGCCGGGCCAGGCCGGGCGTTCACCAGCATTACCTGGCCAGCCACACGCCAGGCGGTGTTCGCCGCATTCTGCCTGGTCTTCACCCTGACCATCACCGATTTCGGGGTCCCGGTTGTGGTCGGTGGCGACTATCAGGTGCTGGCACTGGAAGCCTACAAGGCGGTGGTCGGCCAGCAACAGTTCGGGCGTGGTGCGCTGATCGGCATGGTGCTGTTGATCCCGGCACTGTTCAGCTTCAGCGTCGATGCCTGGCTGCGTCGGCGCCAGGGCGAGGCCATGAGCGGACGCGCCCAGGTGTTCGAGCCCAAGCCGTCGCGCGGCCGCGATGCCTGCTTCCTGGCGATTGTGCTGCTGGTGTGTGCGGCGCTGCTGCTGGTGATTGGCATGGCCGTGTATTCCTCGCTGGTCACCTTCTGGCCCTACAACCTGTCATTGTCGCTGCGCCATTACCTGTTCGAGGACACCGCAGACGGCGGCTGGCTGGCTTATCGCAACAGCGTGACCATGGCAATCTGCACCGCGCTGATCGGCAGTATCCTGATCTTCACCGGTGCCTACCTGATGGAGAAGACCCAAGGCCAGCGGCTGCTCAACCAGGCATTGCGCCTGCTCAGCTTCATCCCCATGGCCGTGCCTGGGCTGGTGCTGGGGCTGGGTTACGTTTTCTTCTTCAACCTCAACGGTAATCCGTTGCATGTGCTGTACGGCGGCATGGGGCTTTTGGTGGTGTGCACCGTCGCCCACTACCTGACAACCGCGCAGATGACCGCAACCACCGCGCTGCGCCAGCTCGACGGCGAGTTCGAGGCCGCCGCCCTGTCGCTGAAGGCGCCGTTGTACAAGCATTTTTTGCGGGTGACCGTGCCGATCTGCCTGCCGGCCCTGCTGGACATCATCCGCTACCTGTTCGTCTCGGCGATGACCACCGTGTCGGCAGCGATTTTCCTGTATAGCCCCGACACCCTCCTGGCTGCCGTTGCCGTGCTGAACATGGACGACGCCGGCAACGTTGGGGGGGCCGCAGCCATGTCCACCTTGATCCTGCTGACCAGTGCCGGCGCTTCACTGCTGCTGGCCGCAGCCTCACGCGGCCTGTTGCGCCGCTCCCAAGCCTGGCGCCAACGCGCCGCGACCGTCTGACCTGTAAGGAATCTACCCATGTACAAGCACCTTGCACTTGCCGCTGCCGTTTCCGCCGTGTTCAGCCTGCAGGCGTCGGCCGCCGATACCCAGCTGACGGTCTACACCGCGCTGGAAGCCGAACAGCTGAAGACCTACAAGCAGGCCTTCGAGAAGGCCAACCCGGATATCGAGATCAAGTGGGTACGTGATTCCACCGGTATCATCACCGCCAAGCTACTGGCAGAAAAAGAGCGCCCGCAGGCCGATGCGGTGTGGGGCCTGGCGGCATCCAGCCTGGCCATCCTTGACCAGGGCGGCATGCTCGAAGCCTATGCACCCAAGGACTTGGGCAAGATCGCGCCCAATTACCGCGATGCTGCCAACCCGCCGGCCTGGGTCGGTATGGACGTCTGGGCCGCGACCATCTGCTTCAACACCATCGAGGCCGAAAAGCAGGGCTTGAGCAAGCCGGTGAGCTGGCAGGACCTGACCAAGCCCGAGTACAAGGGCAAGATCGTCATGCCCAACCCGGCCTCATCGGGTACCGGCTTCCTGGATGTAAGTGCCTGGTTGCAGACCTTTGGCGAGCCGCAGGGTTGGGCGTACATGGATGCGCTGCACCAGAACATCGGCCAGTACGTACACTCGGGTTCCAAGCCGTGCAAGCTGGCGGCGGCGGGCGAGTTCCCGATCGGTATTTCGTTCGAATACCCGGCCGTGCAGCTCAAGCGCCAGGGTGCGCCGCTGGATATCGTGCTCCCCAAGGAAGGCCTGGGTTGGGAGATCGAGGCGACTGCCGTGATCAAAGGGTCGCCCAAGGCGGATGCGGCCAAGCGCCTGGCGGATTTCTCGGCCAGCCCGGCGGCCATGGAGTTGTACAAGGAAAACTTCGCGGTATTGGCTGCGCCGGGGGTTGCCAAGCCACAGACCGAGTTGCCGGCGGACTATGAGCAGCGGTTGATCAAGAATGACTTTGCCTGGGCCTCGAAGAACCGTGACCAGATTCTGGCCGAGTGGCGCAAGCGCTATGACGGCAAGTCGGAGAAGGTGGCAGCGCAGTGATAGGGTGAGGGCTGGTATGTGTCGGCCTTGAGGTTTTTGTCGCCTGTGAGATCGAGCGCCGCCCGTGCGGCGCTCGATCTCACAGGTGACACCTCCTTCAAGGCATGCACCTCGCATCCCCCTCAAATCTGCGCAACCAGTGCCTCCAGCTGTTCCTGCCGCTCAGCCTGATTCAGCTTCGCCCCAGGATTCAGGGTGGACCACTGCGGATGCGCCCGCGCCTTGACCAGCGCCTCTGGCAACTTGCCCTCGCGCCAGGTCTTTTCATCCAGCTCACCCAGCCTGATGCTGTCCTGCGCCGCATGCCCACGGCTATCCAGCGCCACCATCAACTGCTGCTGACGCAACGCCAGCAAGCGCAATACGGTGTCGTCAACGGTCAGTTCCCGCTTGCCCTTGAGCTTGCCCATCAACCGCGCGCCATAATTGCGTGCTGTTTGCAGCGCGCCACCGGCTATTGCCCCCGCCAGCGCTGCCGCACCCAAGGTAAGCCCCCCAACCAGCAGATCGACCCCGGCCCCGGCCGCAGCCCCCGCTGCCACGCCGCTGCCCAGGCGCACGCCCAGCAGTTTCAAGGTCTCGGGATTGAACAGGTCGTCGCCCCAGCGGCCATCCAGCAATGGCAGGTCGTTGGCATGAGCATCCTCGCGGCGGAAGGCATACAGCTTGAGCAAGGCTTCGACGCAACGCTGTTCACGTTGGCGAATGTCCTGGCGCAACGCTTCGATGGCCCGGGCTTCGGCAACTGGCTCGGCCTCGACGCTACGCCGGCAGGCGGCGCAGTCCAGCAACAGCTCGGCAATCAGGCGCTTGCCGCTGTGCTGGCGGGCCAGGCGCTGCGCCTGCTGGTCGTCGATCAGCCGCTGCAGCGCCGGGCGGGCGTTTTCCAGCAGCAGGGCCAGGCTTTCGTACAAGCGGCGCTCGCCATCCTCTGGCGGGGCCACGCTGTCGAACCGCACCAATGCGTGAAGCCCAAGCCGGGCAAGGGCTTCACGCCATTGCGGCTCGCGGTGCTGGTGGCTGGCGACGAAGTTGAGCACCGGTAACAATGGCTTGCCGCAACTGGCCAGCACTTCCAGTTCGTCACGATACTTGGCCAGCACCGGCTCGCGCGCATCGATCACATACAAGCCGGCATCGCTGGCCAGCAACTGGCGCAGCACTTTGGCCTCCTGTTCGAATCGCTGGCGCGCTTCGCTGCCCTGCAAAAAACGCTCGAGACGGGCCGGACCGTCCAGGCGCTCGCCCGGGCGCTCCAGGCGTTCAAGGTAGTCGAGCAGGGCAATGGCGTCCTCCAGGCCCGGCGTGTCGTAAAGCTCCAGCAAGGGTTCGCCGTCCACCGAAAGCCGCGCGCCTTCGACATGGCGAGTGGTACTGGGGCGGTGGGATACTTCGCCAAAGCCGACGTCACGGGTCAGGGTGCGCAGCAGCGAGGTCTTGCCGACGTTGGTGTGGCCGACCACGGCCAGTTTCAGTGGCTCAGTCATGGCCATGCTCCAGCCAGGTCAACGGTGAGGTGTCGGCATGCTGCAGACCAAGCCGGTCGAGGGCTTCGTGCCAGTCACCAAGGCGCTGGGCATCGAGCGCCTGGCCAGGTGCTGCCTGCAGCAGCCAGATACGGGTAGCCCCGGCATTACGTGCCAGCTCGGCGAGCAGCGCCAGGCTGCCGCGGTCGGGCGAGCGGCGTGGGTCGCAGGCGATGGCCAGGCGTGCCGGCGGGAAGCGACTGAGCTGCTCCAACAGCCGGTTGCGTGATTCGCGGCTGTCGAGCACGCCGGCATCGGTCACGCTTTTGGGCAAGGCGGGCGGCCATGGACGTTGGTCGTCCAGCTCCAGGCCGACCAGCAGGGCACCGCTGCTACCACCTTCCAGCTGGCCTGCGGCAAACTGCGGCAAGGCTTGCGGGGCGGCGTCCTGCACCCCGATGCGCTCGCTGCGCGGCATCAGCGCTTCGCGCAGTTGTGCGTAACCGGGCAGGCTCAGGTCCAGCGTGAGGCGCTGACGGCCTTGGCGCCAACGCCAACAGCACAGCCCGGCCAGCAGCAGGCGTGGCAGCAGGCCGTACACCAGCACCACGCCTAGCAGCCAGCTGGCCCAGGGCTGACGCGCCAGGTCGAGGGCCGGCATGCTGTCGCCGCTGGCGCGAATCATGGCTACATCGGGCACTGCAAAGCCCAGCAGCGAGGGCACGGCCCCCAGCACCTGGGTCAGGTGAATGAACGGGTCGGCAGCGAGCAGGGTGGTTTCCCAGACAAAGCCATAGCGCCGAGTGGCCAGCAGGGCCAGCAGCATGCCCAGCGCGCACAGCATCGCCAGCAGCCACAGGGCATGCACCAGCAGGCCGAGCAGCCAGCGGTTCAGGCGCTGGCGTTGCAACAGCACCAACAGCGCTGGTGCCAAGTGCGCAGCCTTGGCATCGCGGGCAAAGCGCTCGCTCAGCCACAGCCACAGGCGGCCCAGCCCCGCGCCATGCTCGCCGCTCAGGGCAAAGCCGATGGACCAGCCCAGCAGTGTCAGCAGGTTCAGCCCGAGCAGGCTGCCCAGTGCCCAGAATACGTTGACCGGGCGCTGGCCGTCGCCGAGGGCGGCCAGTGCCAGGCCGGCGCCGCTGAGCACGGCGAGCAGCAGCAAAGCCAGCAGCGCCAGGCGTGCGCCCTGCTTCCAGTGGCGCAGGGCGGTGGTGATGCCGTCCCGCTCTGCCAGGAACAGCGCCCGGCTTTCGATGCGTGTCGCCAAGTCGCCGCCGAGCTGGCGCGCATGGCGGTTGGCTTCCTGGTCTTCCAGCAGGCCGGCATGTTCCTCGCGCAGGCGGACCGCTTCGGTGAGCCAGCGCTTGTCCAGTGATGTCGGTGCAGTCACAAGGTCTTCCATTGCACAGGTCAGGGCAGAAGCATAACCCACACGGCCGGTGCTATCCTCGCTGGCATGAATACATCACTCCCCCTCAGCCTGATCGCGGCTCACGCCGAGAACCGCGTGATCGGCATCGACAATTCCATGCCCTGGCACCTGCCGGGGGACTTCAAGTACTTCAAGGCGACCACCCTGGGCAAGCCGATCATCATGGGGCGCAAGACCTGGGACTCGCTGGGGCGGCCGCTGCCCGGGCGGTTGAACATCGTGGTCAGCCGCCAGGTAGGGCTGCAGCTCGAGGGTGCCGAGGTGTTCGGCTCGTTGGAAGACGCGCTGGTGCGCGCTGAGCAGTGGGCGCGTGAGAAAGGCGTCGACGAGCTGATGCTGATAGGCGGCGCGCAGCTGTATGGGCAGGCGCTGGAGCAGGGCCTGGTCAGCCGCATGTACCTGACGCGGGTGGAATTGGCGCCAGAGGGGGATGCGTGGTTCCCGGCGTTTGATGAAGGGCAGTGGAGGCTGACTTCTAGCGAGGCACAGGCTGAGGCAGGTAAGCCGGCTTATCACTTCGAGGTTTGGGACAAGGTTTGAGGTTGTCGGGGCCAGCTTTGCAGCCCTGCGCGGCTAAACCCGCTATTACAGACGACTGCTGGCTGTTCAAATTTTGAGCAAGACCCGAAGTGCCTTGTCGCGTAAGGGGCGCAACGCGCCCCTGGCGAGCTGTCAGGTATGGCTCAGCTCGGCATGCTCATCGCCGGCCAGCACTGCCTTGTCAGTTTCTTTCAGCAGTTGGCTGGTCACCACGCCCGCCGTCATCGAACCGTTGACGTTCAGCGCCGTACGGCCCATGTCGATCAGCGGCTCCACCGAAATCAGCAACGCCACCAACTCCACCGGCAGGCCCATGGCCGGCAGCACGATCAGCGCGGCGAAGGTGGCGCCGCCGCCGACCCCGGCAACCCCTGCCGAACTCAGCGTGACGATGGCCACCAGGGTGGCGATCCACAGTGGGTCGAAGGTATCGATGCCCACCGCTGGCGCGACCATCACCGCCAACATGGCAGGATAGAGACCGGCGCAGCCGTTTTGGCCGATGGTGGTGCCGAACGAGGCGCTGAAGCTGGCGATCGACTGCGGCACACCGAGGCGACGGGTTTGGGCTTCGATGTTCAGCGGGATGCTGGCAGCGCTGGAGCGGCTGGTGAAGGCAAAGGTCAGCACCGGCCACACCTTGCGGAAGAAGCGCAGTGGGCTCACGCCGGTAGCGGCGAGGATTAGGGCATGTACCACGAACATCAGCGCCAGGCCCAGGTATGACACCACCACGAAGCTGCCAAGCTTGAGAATGTCTTCCATGTTCGAGCTGGCCACCACCTTGGTCATCAGCGCCAGAACGCCATACGGGGTCAGCTTCATCACTACCCGCACCAGGCGCATCACCCAGGCCTGCAGGGTGTCGATGGCCGCCAGCGCACGCTCGCCTTTCTCGGCATCGTCCTTGATCAGCTGCAGTGCAGCCAGGCCGATGAACACGGCGAAGATCACCACGCTGATGATCGAGGTCGGTTTGGCCCTGGCCAAGTCGCCTACCGGGTTGCTGGGGATGAACGACAGCAGCAGTTGCGGGATGTTGAGGTCGGCGACCTTGCCTGCGTAGTCGCTGTGGATAACTTGCATGCGTGCGCTTTCCTGGGCGCCGGCTACCAGCCCCTCGGCGCTGAGGCCGAACAGGTTGGTCAGCACGATGCCGATCAGTGCGGCAATGGCGGTGGTCAGCAGCAGCGTACCGATGCTCAGCACGCTGATGCGGCCCAGCGACGAAGCGTTGTGCAGGCGTGCCACGGCACTGAGGATCGAGGCGAAGATCAGCGGCATGACGATCATCTGCAACAGGCCGACGTAGCCGTTGCCCACCAGGTCGAGCCAACCGATGGTGGCCTTGAGCACCGGGTGCCCAGCGCCATAGAGGGTATGCAGGACCAGGCCAAAGACCACGCCCAGCAGCAGGCCAAGCAGCACCTTCTTGGCCAGGCTCCAGTCTGTGTGGCGGGTTTGTGCCAGGCCTAGCAACAGGGCCAGGAACGCCAGCAGGTTAAGTGACAGCGGCAGGTTCATTGAAGCTCCAGCAGAAAAAAGCAGAAATGGCATCGCCTCTGCGAGCGATTCCGAACGGAAATGCTAACAGCCTGAAAACAAACGAATTTATACCCAAATGGAATTTGCATAGTCGTTTATGGAATAACGATGTGTCGCAGATTGCAATAAACACGGCGTTTGCTGGTGCATGGAGGTCGTTATCAAGGGTTGTCGATAGAGATTGTTGCACTAGCGTTTCTGGGTCATTTCAGGAGATTCGCACATGAAAGTCGCTGTGAAAGCCGCCGCCATCGGCCTGTCCCTGCTGTTCAGTATCGAAACCTTCGCCACCGAGCTGAAGCATTGGCCGGCCGAGGCCGCCAAGCAGCTAGACAGCATGATTGCCGCCAACGCCCATAAAGGTAACTACGCGGTGTTCGACATGGACAACACCAGTTACCGCTATGACCTGGAAGAAGCCTTGCTTCCGTTCATGGAAAACAAGGGCCTGCTGAGCCGCGACAAGCTCGACCCTTCGTTGAAGCTGATGCCGTTCAAGGACACTGCCGAGCACAAGGAAAGCCTGTTCAGTTACTACTACCGGTTGTGCGAGATCGACGACATGGTTTGCTACCCGTGGGTGGCCCAGGTGTTTTCCGGCTTTACCCTCAAGGAGCTCAAGGTGCAAGTGGATGAACTGATGGCTTTGACCAAGCCGATCCCCAGCACCTATTACGAAGGCGACCAGATCAAGGCTATCGAGGTCCAGCCGCCCAAGGTCTTCAAGGGCCAGGCCGAGCTCTACAACAAGCTGATGGAGAACGGCATCGAGGTCTACGTGATCTCTGCTGCCTCCGAAGAGTTGGTGCGCATGGTCGCGTCAGATCCCAGGTACGGCTACAACGTGAAGCCGCAGAACGTGATTGGCGTGAGTCTGCTACTCAAGGACCGCGCCAGCGGCCAGCTGACCACTGCGCGCAAGCAGATCGGCGCTGGGCACTACGATGCCAAGGCTAACGAGGGCCTGGAGCTGACCCCTTACCTGTGGACCCCGGCCACCTGGATGGCGGGCAAGCAGGCGGCGATCCTTACCTACATCGATGAATGGAAGAAACCGGTGCTGGTGTGCGGCGACACCCCGACCAGCGATGGCTATATGCAGTTTCATGGCGTGGATGTGGGCAAAGGCGGCATCCACCTGTGGATAAACCGCAAGGCCAAGTACATGGACCAGTTGAACGGGATGATTGCCAAAAACGCGGCGGCACAGGCCAAGGAAGGATTGCCGGTGACTGCGGACAAGAACTGGGTGATCGTGACGCCGGAGCAGATACAGTAGTTGATGTGTTCCTGTGCTGACTTCTGCGGGGACACGGGCATAAAAAAACCGGCGCTCAAGGCGCCGGTTCTTGTTTCAGGCAGGCCTAACGTGCTTTACAGCCCTTCAAGCATCGCCTTGTTACGTACTGCACCCTTGTCGGCACTGGTCGCCAGCAGGGCATAAGCCTTCAGTGCGGTAGTCACCTTGCGTGGGCGTACTTCTGCCGGTTTCCAGCCTTTCTTGTCCTGCTCGACGCGACGTTCGGCAAGCTCTTCGTCGCTGACCAGCAGGTTGATCGAACGGTTCGGAATGTCGATCAGCACCTTGTCGCCGTCACGTACCAGGCCGATCGCGCCGCCTGCAGCAGCTTCTGGCGAGGCGTGGCCGATCGACAGGCCCGAGGTACCGCCCGAGAAGCGGCCGTCGGTGAGCAGGGCACAAGCCTTGCCCAGTCCCTTGGACTTCAGGTACGAGGTCGGGTAGAGCATTTCCTGCATGCCCGGGCCACCTTTCGGGCCTTCGTAGCGGATGATCACGATGTCGCCGGCCTTCACTTCATCAGCGAGGATGCCACGCACGGCGCTGTCCTGGCTCTCGAAGATCTTTGCGGTGCCTTCGAACACGTGAATCGACTCGTCGACACCGGCGGTTTTCACAACGCAGCCATCCAGGGCGATGTTGCCGTACAGCACGGCCAGCCCGCCTTCTTGCGAGTAGGCGTGCTCAAAGCTGCGGATGCAGCCGTTTTCACGGTCGTCATCCAGGGTCTCCCAGCGGGTCGACTGGCTGAATGCGGTCTGAGTCGGGATACCGGCAGGGCCGGCTTTGAAGAAGGTGTGCACGGCTTCGTCATCGGTCTGGGTGATATCCCATTTGGCGATGGCTTCTTCCATGCTGCGGCTGTGCACGGTCGGCAGGTCGGTGTGCAGCAGGCCGCCGCGGGCCAGCGAACCGAGGATGCTGAAGATGCCGCCGGCGCGGTGCACGTCTTCCATGTGGTACTTCTGGATGTTCGGCGCCACTTTGCACAGCTGCGGCACTTTGCGCGACAGGCGGTCGATATCGCGCAGGTCGAACGCCACTTCACCTTCCTGTGCCGCTGCCAGCAGGTGCAGGATGGTGTTGGTCGAACCGCCCATGGCGATGTCGAGCATCATGGCGTTCTCGAACGCCTTGAAGTTGGCGATGCTGCGTGGCAGGACCGACTCGTCGTTCTCGCCGTAGTAGCGCTTGCACAGCTCGACGATGGTGCGGCCGGCCGTGAGGAACAGCTGCTCGCGGTCGGCGTGGGTGGCCAGGGTCGAACCGTTGCCCGGCAGGGCCAGGCCCAGGGCTTCGGTCAGGCAGTTCATCGAGTTGGCGGTAAACATGCCGGAGCACGAACCGCAGGTCGGGCAGGCACTGCGCTCGTATTCAGCGACCTTCTCGTCGGAGGCCGTGGAGTCGGCCGCGATGACCATGGCATCGACCAGGTCCAGGCCGTGGCTGGCCAGTTTGGTCTTGCCGGCTTCCATCGGGCCGCCAGAAACGAAGATCACCGGGATGTTCAGGCGCAAGGCGGCCATCAGCATGCCGGGGGTGATCTTGTCGCAGTTGGAGATACAGACGATGGCGTCGGCGCAGTGGGCGTTGACCATGTATTCCACGGCGTCGGCAATGATCTCGCGGCTTGGCAGCGAGTACAGCATGCCGTCGTGGCCCATGGCGATACCGTCGTCGACCGCGATGGTGTTGAATTCCTTGGCCACGCCACCGGCGCGTTCGATTTCGCGGGCGACCAGCTGGCCCAAGTCCTTCAGGTGCACGTGGCCCGGAACGAACTGGGTGAACGAGTTGGCGATGGCGATGATCGGTTTCTTGAAGTCTTCGTCCTTCATCCCGGTTGCGCGCCACAGGGCACGGGCGCCGGCCATGTTGCGGCCTTGGGTGGAAGTCTTGGAACGATAATCAGGCATGAAACACTCCTGGCGGCTTAATCAGGTCACAAAAAGGGGAGTGAGCTTCTCTTGTCCTTTGTGCCGCAGGCCGGTTGCCACTGGCACGGATGGGGCCGAAGACCGCGCGGGATCGCCGCGTGCTTGGCCAGAGCTCATAAACCCGCCGGGGATGACTGGCGATGAATAGGCCGATTCTACACCGCTGGCGCGGCGAGGGAATGAAGATGTGCCTGGGCGGTGACTTTGGCCTGTTGGCCGGTACTTGTAGGACGCTTCCGAAACGGGGTGCAAGGGGCTGACCAGCCCACTCCGAACGCCTATTATCCGGCCGCCGCATGTGCGGTATCACGAGACACATCCTCAATGGACCTTCCCAGTTACCGGTTCTACCCGAACCTGCAATCTGGCACTGAGCGCGCCGCCGCCAGGGCTGCCGAAGGCTTGAGCCCGCAAGGCTGAAGTCTGTAGGCGCCTGCGTTGGCGCCTGGAGAACTTCATGCAACATCAAATCGATAAAAACATCCTTCAGCCGGACACCCTGGCAGCCCTCGAAACCCAGCGGCGCGAGGTGACCGAGGACTTCCACAAAGGCGCGTCGATCACGAACCACGTTGGCAACCTGCGGGATGCGACACTGGGGCTGCTGTACCGCAAGCGAGTGCTATGGCTGGTGTTGCTGGTGTTCGGCAACCTGTTTTCGGGGGCGGGTATTGCCGCCTTCGAAGAAACCATCGCCGCACACATTGCCCTGGTGTTCTTCCTGCCGTTGCTGGTGGACAGCGGCGGCAATGCCGGTGCCCAGTCGGCAACGCTGATGGTGCGCGGGCTGGCGACAGGCGAGGTGTTCATGCGCGACTGGTGTCGCATGCTGGGTCGCGAATTCGGGGTGGCCCTGGCGCTGGGCTGCACCATGGCATTGGCGGTAGCGTTTCTGGGAGTACTCCGCGGAGGCCCGCAAATTGCCCTGATCGTCGCCAGCAGCATGGTCGTGATCGTGCTGGTCGGCAGCCTGATCGGCATGAGCCTGCCGTTCCTGCTAAGCCGTTTCAAGCTGGACCCTGCCACCGCCAGCGGGCCGCTGATCACGTCGATTGCTGATGCGGCAGGGGTGCTGGTGTACTTCGGCATTGCGACGCAGGTGCTGGATATCTGATGCGGTTCTGAACGGGCTTCACCGGCCATTGGGGGCGGTGAAGCCCGTACATCGCTGTATCAGCTGTTTGGCAGCAAGCGGCAGGTGATGCTCTTGATGTAGCGGGTCTCGGCGATGGCCGGGTGAACCGGGTGGTCAGGGCCCTGACCGCCGCGCTCGAGCAACTGCATGTTGCGGTCCAGGTGACGGGCGCTGGTCAGCAGAATGTTGTGCAGGTCGTCCTCGGGCAGGTGCATCGAGCACGAGGCGCTGACCAGGATGCCATCCTTGCTCAGCATGCGCATGGCCTGTTCGTTCAGGCGGCGGTAGGCCGCTTCGCCGTTTTTCAGGTCTTTTTTGCGCTTGATGAAGGCGGGTGGGTCGGCAATGATCACGTCGAAGCGCTCTTCGGCAGCCTTGAGCTCGCGCAGGGCCTCGAATACATCGCCTTCGATGCAGGTGAGCTTCTCGCTGATGCCGTTCAGCGCGGCGTTACGCTCCACACCATCCAGGGCAAAGCCCGAAGCATCGACGCAGAATACTTCGCTGGCGCCGAATGCGCCGGCCTGCACGCCCCAGCCACCGATGTAGCTGAACAGGTCGAGTACACGCTTGCCCTTCACGTAGGGGGCCAGGCGCGCACGGTTCATGCGGTGGTCGTAGAACCAGCCAGTCTTCTGGCCTTCACGAACCGGGGCTTCGAACTTGACACCGTTTTCTTCCAGCGGCACCCAGTCTGGCACTTCGCCGTAGACGGTCTCGACATAGCGCTGCAGGCCCTCGGCGTCACGGGCGGCGGAGTCGTTCTTGAACAGGATGCCGCTTGGCTTGAGCACTTGCACCAGGGCAGCGATCACGTCGTCCTTGTGCGCTTCCATGGTGGCCGATGCCAGCTGTACCACGAGAATGTCGAAGAATCGATCGACCACCAGCCCAGGCAGCAGGTCGGAATCGCCGTAGACCAGGCGGTAGCAAGGCTGGTCGAACAGGCGCTCGCGCAGCGAAAGGGCGACGTTCAGGCGGTGTACCAGCAGCGACTTGTCCAGTGGCAGCTTGATATCGCGCGACAGCAGCCGGGCGCAGATCAGGTTGTTCGGGCTAAGGGCGACGATGCCCAGTGGCTTGCCGTTGGCTGCCTCGAGAATGGCCTGCTGGCCGGCCTGGAAGCCTTGCAGTGGGGTCGCGCTTACATCGACTTCGTTGCTGTAGACCCACAGGTGGCCGGCGCGCAGGCGGCGGTCGGCATTGGCTTTGAGGCGAAGGCTGGGCAGGGACATGACGTCGCTCCGGGAAAAAGAGCGGGATTATAGCGTGTCTGCCTGGTCTTCGCCTTCAGAGGTGTAGTGCCTGTCAAGGCGAGCCCCAGGGGGGTAAAATCGCCGGTCCTAACCGAGTATGCACGTATGTCCCAAGAACTCAGCGCCGAACAGATCCAGCAAGCCTTGCAAGGCATCACCATCCCGCCGCAACCGCAGATCATGGTCGACCTGCAGTTCGAGCAGTACATGCCTGACCCGGACCTGGAAACCATCGCCAAGCTGATTTCCCAGGACCCGGGCCTCTCGGGCGCCTTGCTCAAGCTGGTCAATTCGCCGCAATTCGGCCTGTCCAACAAGATTGGCTCGATCCAGCGCGCGGTAAACCTGCTGGGTAGCCGGTCGATCATCAACCTGATCAACGCCCAGTCGATCAAGGGCGAGATGAGCGACGAGACCATCGTCACCCTCAACCGCTTCTGGGATACCGCCCAGGACGTGGCGATGACCTGCCTGACCCTGGCCAAGCGCACCGGCATCCAGGCCGCGGACGAGGCCTATACCCTCGGCCTGTTCCATGACTGTGGCGTGCCGCTGATGCTCAAGCGCTTCCCCAACTACATGGATGTGCTGGAAGAGGCCTACGCCAAGGCCGACGGGGAAACGCGGGTGGTCGACACCGAAAACCGCGCGTTCAACACCAACCATTCGGTGGTCGGCTATTTCACCGCCAAGTCCTGGCGCTTGCCCGAGCACCTCAGTGCGGCCATCGCCAACCACCACAATGCCCTGGCGGTGTTCCGCGACGAGAGCTGCCGCAATACCCAGAACCAGCTGAAGAACCTGTTGGCGGTGCTGAAGATGGCCGAGCACATCTGCGCCTCCTACCGGGTACTGGGCAACCAGTTGGTGGACCACGAATGGAACGTGGTCGGCCCGTTGGTGCTCGATTACATTGGTTTGTCGGAATACGATTTCGAAAACCTCAAGCAGAACATTCGCGAGCTGGGCGGGCACTGACACATGCCGGAATTACCTGAAGTAGAAACCACCCGGCGCGGTATTGCGCCGCACCTGGAAGGCCAGCGCGTCAGCCGTGTGGTAGTGCGCGACCGGCGCCTGCGCTGGCCGGTCCCCGAAGACCTCGATGTGCGGCTTTCGGGGCAACGTATTGTGAGTGTCGAGCGGCGCGCCAAGTACCTGCTGATCAATGCGGAGGTCGGTACGTTGATCAGCCACCTGGGCATGTCGGGCAACCTGCGCGTGGTCGAGCTGGGCTTACCGGCGGCCAAGCATGAGCATGTGGATATCGAGCTGGAGTCGGGGCTGATGCTGCGCTACACCGATCCGCGCCGCTTTGGTGCCATGCTTTGGAGCCTGGACCCACTGAACCACGAGTTGCTGTTGCGCCTGGGGCCAGAGCCGCTGACCGACCTGTTCGACGGTGAGCGGTTGTTCCAGCTCTCGCGTGGGCGGTCGATGGCGGTCAAGCCGTTCATCATGGATAACGCGGTGGTGGTGGGGGTAGGCAACATCTACGCCACCGAGGCGCTGTTCGCCGCGGGTATCGACCCACGGCGCGAGGCGGGCGGGATTTCCCGGGCGCGTTACCTGAAGCTTGCGATCGAGATCAAGCGAGTGCTGGCGGCGGCGATCGAGCAGGGCGGCACCACCCTGCGCGACTTCATCGGTGGCGACGGGCAGCCGGGGTATTTCAAGCAGGAATTGTTCGTCTACGGGCGCGGTGGACAGCCGTGCAAGGTATGCGGCACGACGTTGCGCGAAGTGAAGCTGGGGCAGCGGGCGAGCGTGTACTGCCCGCGCTGCCAACGATGAAACGTTCGCTGCAAGCCTATTGAAGTAAATGTGCTGTCACGCAGAGAACGCCGGTCATTGTGGGAGCGGGCTTGTCCCGCGAAGGGGGCCGCGCGGTGTATGGCACCGGCTTTGCCGGTGTTCGCGGGGCAAGCCCGCTCCCACGGAGTCCCTGCCAAATCAATAAGTCATGTTTTGTTCTATGGGAGCCATGCAGAGAGGGGCAGGTGATCAGCCCTTGCCAGTGATCCGGCGGTACTTGGCCATCAGCTGTTCTTCGGTCTCTGGGTGCGCTTCATCCAGCGGGATGCAGTCGACCGGGCAGACCTGCTGGCACTGCGGCTCATCGTAGTGACCCACGCACTGGGTGCACAGGTTAGGGTCGATCACGTAGATCTCTTCGCCTTGGGAGATGGCCTCGTTCGGGCACTCGGGTTCGCAGACGTCGCAGTTGATGCAATCGTCGGTGATGATCAGGGACATGGGGACTCCGGCCGGGGCGCGTTGCCCGGGCATATTCAACGCAATGGGCACAATTGTGCCGCATTCGCGCCCGCAGTGCACGTGGGCGCGATGATCAGGCGCTAAAGATTACTTCTTGAAGCGTTCGGTCAGCGCCTCGGCCACCACCGGGTGGACGAACTTGCTGATATCACCACCCAATGCGGCTATTTCCCGGACCAAGGTCGAGGAAATGAACGAATAACGCTCCGACGGCGTGAGGAACAGGCTCTCGACATCAGGAGCGAGTTGCCGGTTCATGTTCGCCAGCTGGAACTCGTACTCGAAGTCGGACACCGCACGCAGGCCGCGTAGAAACACATTGGCGCCCTGTTCCTTGGCGAAATGCGCCAACAGCGAAGAGAAGCCGATGACTTCGACATTGGGCAGGTGCTTGGTGACCTCACGGGCCAGCGCTACCCGTTGTTCCAGCGGGAACAGTGGGTTTTTCTTGGGGCTGGCAGCCACCGCGATAATCACGTGGTCGAACAGGCGCGAAGCGCGCTCGACCAGGTCGCCATGGCCTTTGGTAATGGGGTCGAAAGTACCCGGGTACAACACTCGGTTCATCGCGTCATCCTGGCTGGAGTGCGTTGGGGAGTCGGATGGTAGCGCAGCGACGGCGCCCCGGCCAAGTCGTGCGGCCGGCTGATGGCACTATAGACAGTGGGCGTATTCGTTGTCATGCGCTGTGTGCTGGCGGGCGACCAGCGCTTTGCTGTCAACGGATGAACACCCTGTAGACCAGGCGCTGCAGGGCTTTGCCATAAGGCGGGTAGATCAGCCGGGCGGCGTTGATGCGTTGCTTGGCCAATACCGCCTTGGCCTTGCTGAAGGTCAGGAAGCCTTCATGGCCGTGGTAGTGCCCCATGCCGGAAGGCCCGATGCCGCCGAATGGCAGGTCGTCCTGGGCCACGTGCAGCAAGGTGTCGTTCAGGCACACCCCGCCGGAATGGCTGTATTGCAGGACATGTTGCTGTTCGCTGCGGTCGTAGCCGAAGTAGTACAGCGCCAACGGCCTCGGGCGCTGGTTGATGTACGCCAGCGCGTCATCGAGGGTGTCGTAAGGCACCAGCGGCAGCAGCGGGCCGAAGATTTCATCCTGCATCACCTGCATGCTGTCGTTCACCTTTGTCAGCAGGTGCGGGGGCAGGCGCCGGCCTTGGCGCGCTTCGTGGGTGTACAGGTCGATCACTTGCGCGCCCTTGCTGCGGGCGTCCTCCAGCATGTGCTCCAGGCGCTTGAGCTGGCGAGGGTTGATGATGGCGCTGTAGTCGGGGTTGTCGGCGATGTGTGGGTACATGCGCTGCACGGCATTGCGATAGGCATCGGCAAAGTCGTTGAGGCGCTCGCGTGGCACCAGTACGTAGTCGGGTGCGACGCAGGTCTGGCCGGCGTTGAGCGTCTTGCCGAAGGCGATGCGCTCAGCGGCGGCATCCAGCGGCACGCTGGCCGAGACGATGGCCGGGGACTTGCCGCCCAGTTCCAGGGTCACCGGGGTCAGGTTTTGTGCGGCTGCCAGCATGACCTGACGGCCGATGCTGGTGGCACCAGTGAACAGCAGGTGGTCGAAGGGCAGGCGGGCGAACGCCTGGCCAACCTCGACCTCGCCAAGCACGACGCTGACCAGGTCTTCGGGGAATACCCGCTGCAGCAGTGACTTCAGGGCCAGCCCACAGGCGGGGGTCGCCTCGCTGAGCTTGAGCATCACCCGGTTGCCGGCGGCCAGTGCGCCGGTCAACGGGCCGATGGCGAGGAACAGCGGGTAATTCCACGGCACGATGATACCGACCACGCCCAATGGCTGGTACAGGACCCGTGCGCTGGCCGGCTGGAACGCCATGCCCACGGTCCGTCTGGCCGGGCGCATCCAGCGCTGCAGGTGGCGTTCGGCATGGCGGATGCCTTGCACTGACGGCAGCAACTCGGCCAGCAAAGTCTCATCGGCGCTGCGCCCGCTGAAGTCTGCATCAATGGCCGCGATCAGTTCCTGCTGGTCTGCCAGCAGAGCCTCGCGCAGGCTTTCAAGCCACTGCCGGCGCTGGGCTGCAGGGGGCATGGGGTTGCCGGCAAACGCCTGGCGCTGGGCGGCGAACGAGGCTTCAAGTTCGCTGTCGGAATGCACAGGAGGCGAGGCAATGGTCGAGTTCACAGCGGTCTCCCGGCTGGGCTTGAGGTCTCTGGAGCCTATACTTTGATTGGTACCATAGTGCGACTATTTTCATGCAAGGCAACGGTGCATCAGCGGCGTGAATCGCCGTAAGATGACCCTTTGTCGAAAGCCCGCAGATTGGGAGCTGAGCATGGCCCCGCGCATGAAGACTCGAGAGCGCATCGTGCAGAACAGCCTGGAACTGTTCAATCAGCAGGGCGAACGTAGTGTCAGTACCAATCACATTGCCGCGCACATGGAAATCTCGCCCGGCAACCTGTATTACCACTTCCCCAACAAGCAGGCGATCATCGCCGTGTTGTTCAGCCAGTACGAAGCGCTGGTGGACAGCTTCCTGCGCCCTCCACAAGGACGAACAGCCACGGTGGAGGACAAGCGCTTCTACCTCAAGGCCTTGCTCGCGGCGATGTGGAACTACCGTTTCCTGCACCGCGACCTTGAGCACCTGCTGGATAGCGACGCGGAGCTGGCCGGCCGTTACCGGCGCTTTTCCGAGCGCTGCCTGCACCAGGGCCAGGCGATCTACCGTGGCTTCGTCGAGGCTGGCATCCTGGTCATGGCGCCGGCGCAGATCGAGTCGCTGACCATCAATGCCTGGATCGTGCTGACCTCATGGGTACGTTTTCTCAGCACCACGCGTGAACATTCCGCGCACCTGGGTGAAGAAGCCTTCAAGCGCGGCGTCTATCAGGTGCTGGTGCTGGAACTCGGCTTTGTCACCGATAACGCACGCAATGCCGTGGACGCGCTGTGCCAGGAATTTCACGTTCCGTTCAACCAGGCCCTGGAGCTCTAGCCCGGGGCCTTTGTGCCATCGATCAGGAGATTGTCATGCCGCTTGCGCAATTGATCACCCCGCAGCAGTTGGCCGAGCGCCTGGACTCGCCCAAGTTGGTGATCCTCGACTGCCGCTTTGCCCTCGAGGATGTGGACTATGGCCAACGCAGTTATGCCCAGGGGCATATTGCCGGCGCGCATTTTGCCGACCTGGACCGTGACCTCAGCGGGCCGGTGAGCAAGGGCCGCACCGGGCGCCACCCGTTGCCCGATGCGCAGCGGCTGGTTGCGCGCCTGCGTGAGTGGGGCCTGGATAACGACAGCGAGGTGGTGCTGTACGATGATGGCCCTGGCGCCTTTGCCGCCCGCGCCTGGTGGCTGCTGGCCTGGCTGGGCAAGCGCAGCGGCGTGGCGATTCTCGATGGCGGCCTCAAGGCCTGGCACGCGGCGCATCTGCCGCTGAGCCTGGACCCACCGCCCAGACGCGAAGGCACCTTCAGCGGTGAGCCTGACGCCAGGCTGCTGATCGATGCCGAGCATCTGGGCAAGCGCCTGGGCAGTGCTGACCTGACGTTGATCGATGCACGTGCCTTGCCGCGTTTCCGCGGTGAAGTAGAACCGATCGACCCGGTGGCAGGGCATATTCCAGGTGCCCGATGCGCAGCGTTTACCGACAATCTGGGCGCTGATGGGTGCTTCTTGCCGGCGGACCAGCTCAGGCAGCGCTTTGCCGAAATGCTTGCCGGGCGGGCGCCGGAGCAGTTGGTGTCTTACTGCGGATCTGGGGTGACGGCTTGCCATAACCTGTTTGCCTTGGCGCTGGCGGGCTACCCGCTAGGCAAGCTGTATGCCGGGTCGTGGAGTGAGTGGATCAACAATCCCGCGCACGGCGTGGCTACGGGCGAATAGATTCCGCTCGGGCTAGGTACCTTCGACCAGCCACTGCGGAATCCGGCGCTCCAGGTAATACCCCGGATTGCGCAGGCTGCCGTCCACAAAGCCCACATGCCCGCCACGGCTATGCAGTTCGAAGCGGGTTTGCGATGCCAGTTCACGGGCTGTGGGCAAGCTGTGGCAGGACACGAACGGGTCATCGCTGGAATGGATGATCAGCGTCGGCGTGCGGTTCTGGCCCAGGAAGAAATGGCTCGATGAGCGACGATAGTAGTCGTGCACGTCGCGAAACCCGTTCAGGGGGGCGGTAACCCTGCCGTCGAAGTCCCAGAATGTGCGCAACTTGGTCAGTGGCCCCAAGCGCTGCAGCGTCGCCAGCCGGTCATGTTGGCCGTTGGCGTGAAAGTGCTGCTGCTTGAGCTGTACATACGCCAGCATTTCGCGCATGAAGTGCGCTTGGTAAACCTTGGAGAAACCTTGGCCAATGCGGTCGGCACAGTGGTCCAGGCGAAACGGCACCGATACTGCGACCGCCGCCTCCAGCTGGCTGGCGACCCCGCTCTCGCCCAGGTATTTCAGCAGAACGTTGCCCCCCAGCGAGTAACCCACCGCATACAGCGGCGCCAGTGGGCGCTGGGCGCGCAGGTGGCTGACAATTTCGGCCAGGTCCTCGCTGGCGCCGGAATGGTAGCTGCGGGGCAGGAGATTGGGCTCGCCCGAGCAGCCGCGCCAGTTCGCTGCCACACTGGCCCAGCCGCGTGCGTGCAAACTTTGCTGCAGACCTTTGACGTACGGCGAATGGGACGAACCGGTCAGCCCGTGCAGCACCAGCACCAATGGCACATGCGGCTGGTGCGGGCCGTGCCAGTCCAGGTCGATGAAGTCACCGTCGGCCAGCCACAAGCGTTCGCGGCTACGTGGCAGGTCCGGCAGCTTGCGCCACAATGGCCCCCACAGCGTTTGCAGATGGGGGTTGGACAGGCCGAAGGCTGGGTGGAACGTGGCGCTGGTAGTGGGCATGCTGGGCGACTCATGTTGTGCCTGCCTAGAGTGCCATGAAACAGCGCCACAGTACCTGCGCTATTGTTAGAGGGCCGGCAACGCTTGCTGCTCGGCTTGAGGGCCGACACTGACCAGCACCTTCTGGTCCAGGTCGAGCCGGCGCTGCATGACAGCGCGAAGGTCCGCTGGGGTCAGCCTGCCGATGCGCTCGATGTAGGTGTTCAAATGGTCCGCGGGCTGGTTTTGATGGGTGATCTGCGCGAGCAACGCTGCCAGGCTCTTGTTTTGCGCTATCCCGCGTAGCTGTTGCCCGGCCAGACGATTGCGCGCCAGGTCCAGCTCGGCCTGGGTCGGGCCTTGGTCGATGAAGTCGCGCAGCAGCTCCTCTACCAAAGCCTGCGAGCCTTGCACGTACGCAGGGGCGATTTCCCACGAGATGCTCAACAGGCCACCGGCACTCATGGGCGACACTCGACTGTAGATACCGTAGGTCAGCCCACGGCGTTGGCGCATTTCCACCATCAGGCGGGATTCGAGGTCTGCCCCCAATACCTCGCTAGCCAACACCAGCGCTGGATACTCCGGGTCATTGGCGGGTACGTTCATGGGCACTGCCAACACCAATGCACTGCTGGCACCCTCCTGCTCGATGTTCACAGTTGCACTGGCTGCTGCCGGCACGGCAGGCAGCTCAACGGCGGACCAGCCCTGGGGCAGGGCCTGGCTTATTTGCTGGGCAATGGCTTGTGCATCAGCAAGCGAGAGGTCCCCGACCAACACCATTTCCAGGTTACTGGCGGAATAAGCACGCTGGTGGAATGCCCGCAAGTCCTCAGGGGTGACAGTTGCCATACCCTCGGCTGTGCTGCCCCACGGGTTGCCGTAGGGGTGCCCCTTGAACAAATGGCGGAAAACTTCGCTCCGGGCCCTGATGTCGGGGCGCCGTTCTCGTGATGCATTGGACTGCAACAGCTGGCGCTTCACCGTCTCCAATGCAAGGGCTGGAAAGGCAGGGCGTGCGGCAAGATCGATGAAAAGCGCCAAGGCAGGATCAAGCAGGGCTTTGCTGCTCAGGCTGCGCAGGCTCAATGTCGCGTGCTCCAGGCGGACCTGTTTGTCCATGATCGCGCCCAGCCGCTCCATGCGCTCGGCTTGCTGGGCGGCGGTGTAAAGCTGGCTGCCCTCGTCGAGCATATACAGCGTCAGGGCTGCCAGGCCGGATTGCAGGGTGTCTTGGCTTGTGCCGGCCTTGAACCGCAATACCACATCGACGATAGGTAACCCACGTGCTTCGACGAACTTCACACCTGCGCCTGTTGCTGTTGTCCAGGCTTGCACATGTGTCTGATGGGGGGTGAGCTGGTTCAGGTCCAGCCCCTGGGCAGAGATCAGGCCGCCAAAAATATCATCGCCATCGGCCGTCTGCTGGGGCTGCGCAATAGTGTCACTCATCAGCGCTCTCCTTGGTGTGCATAAAAGTAATAGCGGCTCGGTCTTCGGTGAGGAAGTCCAGGGCAGCCTGGCCAACGTGTTCGGCTGTCACGGCGTTGATGGCCTGCCGTTCATCGTCCAGCGTCACGGGGTCCAGGCCGCAGCTGGCCTGCTTGCCGATGGTTTCTGCCTGTTTGCCGATATCGTCCATTTCGAACATTCGCCTGGCCAGCAGCCGCGCTTTGGCGCGTTGAAGGCCTTCCTTGGAGGGGGCTGAGTGGCGGAACGCATTGATTTCCAGCATCAGCCTTTCGGCTGCTGCTTCTGGCGTAACCTGTGGGCTGCAGAAGGCGTAGAGGGTCAGCAGGCTGTCGCCCCGTTGCCAGGGCTCATAATCTGACCGGATCCCCCGTAGTAGCGGTTCCTCCAACACCAACCTGCGTTGCAAGGTGCTGGCTTGACCGTCGGCCAGGATGTCGGGTAGCAGCCTCAGTGCATAAGCTTGCTCATCAGACTCGGCGGTACATTGGCTGGGGAGGTTGAAACTGAGGATCACGCCCGTGTACAGGCCTTGCAAGCGCAGGGTCTGGTCGCGCCGTACAAGAGCGGGCGGGGCTTTGTGGGTTTGTCGCAGCGGCAGGCGATTGGCGGGGATCGCTGAAAAGTGCCGGGTTACCAGGGTTTGCAGCTGTGGCAAGGCAATGTCGCCGGCTACTGCAAGCGTGGCGTTGTTAGGGTGATACCAGCTTTGGTACCAGGTACGTGCTGCAGCCAGCGTCATGTGGCCAAGGTCCGCTTTGTGACCGATCACTGGCGTGCCGTAGCCGCTGTTGCCATAGGCCAGTAGCTGATGATGCTCCAGGGCCAGCGCGAGAGGGGTGTTATCGATATTTTCACGTCGCTCGGCCATGACCACCGCCAGTTCGCGAGCGAAGGGTGCGCTGTCGAGGGTTGCGCTTGCCATCACGTCGGCCATGGCTTCCAACGCAATCTCCAGGCGATTGCTGGGCAAAGTAAGCGGGAAGACCGTGGCTTCTTGGGCAGTGAATGCATTCGGATTGCCACCCAGGCGGGCCATGAACGCGGAGTACTGGCCGCCGGCCAATTTGCTGCTGCCTTCGAACAGCAGATGCTCCAGTGCGTGAGAAAGGCCAGTGTGGCCTTCAGGCTCATAGCTGGAGCCGACGTGATACCACAGTTGCGCACTGACCAGCGGCGCGCGCCTGTCTTCACGAAGGTACACACGCAAGCCATTGGCCAGTGTAAAAGCGCTTACTGCGCTGGTGGGCGCAGGCGGGGAAGGGTTTCGGGGCATGGTTGACGCGCTCCTGCAAGAATCGAAGGAGAAGCTTCAGCCATGCCCCAGGCCGGTTGGCGGTAACTAAATACACCAGCCCCGGGTTACGTGGTCAGGCCCGCTGCCAAAGTGCGTAGTGCACCTGGCCAGTCTTTTTTTCACGGTGCAGGCGCCAGTTGCCTGGCAGCTGCAAGCTCGACGGCGCTGCCTCGCTTTCGGTGTAGACCCACGCCTGTTCACTCAGCCACTGGTGTTGCTCTAGCAGGTTGCACGTGTTGGCCAGCAGATCCTGGTTGAACGGAGGGTCGAGGAACACCACGTCGAACTGCTGCTTGGCCGGGCCTTGCAAGTAGCGCAAGGCATCGGTCTGCAGGATCTGCCCGCGCGGGCAGCGCAGGATCTCGAGGTTGTTCTTGAGGTTGGCGATGGCCGCCGGGTTGCTGTCCAGCGCCACCGCATCTTCCGCCCCGCGGGACAGGGCTTCGAGCACCAAGGCACCGCTGCCGGTGAAGGCGTCCAGCACCCGGGCGCCCTCGATGTAGGGTGCCAGCCAGTTGAAGACGGTTTCGCGCACGCGGTCGGGCGTTGGCCGCAGGCCTTCGCCTTCAGGCACCGCCAGGCGGCGGCTGCGCCACTCGCCAGCGATGATGCGCAGGTGGCCCTGGCCCTTGCTTTGGCCTGTTTGCGGGCGGGCGGGAGGGGTGGATCTTGGCATTAGTGCTCCGGTACCCCGAGCGGCTGCTCGGAGGGCTTGTCAGTGGGTGCTGGCAGCGCTTTCTGTGGCACTTTCGGGCCAACGGTGACGATCACCAGTTTATCGGCTGACAGGTGTTTGTTCATGGCTGCCTTGACCTGCTCGACGGTAAGCGCCTGGGACTGCTGCATGAAGTCCTCCAGCCAGGTCAGAGGCAGGTTGTAGAAGCCGATGGCGCCGAGTTGGCCGACGATGCTGGCATTGCTGGCATTGGACAGCGGGAAACTGCCGGCCAGCTCACGCTTGGCGTCGTCCAGTTCCTGTTGGCTGGGCCCTGTCTTCAGGTAGTCGGCGAGAATGCCCTGCACCAGCTTGAGCGTGCCTTCGCTGAGCTCGGCCCGGGTTTGCAGGTTGATCATGAACGGGCCGCGGACCTGCATCGGGCTGAACACCGAGTACACACCGTAGGTCAGGCCGCGTTTTTCTCGCACTTCACTCATCAGCCGGGTACCGAACGCACCGCCGCCGAGGATCTGGTTGCCCAGCGATAGCGCTGGCCAGTCCGGGTCCTGGCGGTCGATGCCCAGTTCAGCCAGCATCAGGTGGGTCTGCTTGGACGGGAAGTCGATATGGGTAAGGCCTGCCTTGGCATCGGCGGGCTGAGCCGGTGCGGCAAGCGCCGGGCCCTTGGGCAGGCCGGCAGACACCTGCGCGGCGATGGCTTCAGCCTCGGCGCGGCTGAGGTCGCCGACCAGGGCGATCACTGCGTTGCCGCCGGTATAGGCCTTGGCGTGGAAGGCCCGCAGCTGTGCGAGGCTAATGCCGTCTATGCTTTCGGCGGTGCCGTCGCTTGGGTGAGCGTAGGGGTGGTCGCCGTAGAGGTTGGCGAACAGCGCCTTGCCGGCAATCTTGCCGGGGTTCTGCTTCTCGTACTCGAAACCCGCCAGCATCTGGTTCTTGATGCGCTTGAGGGCGTCCTCAGGGAAGCTAGGCTTGCCGGCCACCTCGGTGAACAGCTTGAGCGCCGGCTCGCGCTTGTCCTTGGCGCTGAGGCTACGCAGCGAGGCCACGGCCATGTCGCGGTAGGAACCGTTGCCAAAGTCTGCGCCTAGTCCTTCGAAACCTTCCGCGATAGCGGTCACGTCCTTGCCGGCCACACCTTCGTTGAGCATGGCGTTGGTCAGCGCAGCCAGGCCTGGCGTGCCGCCGTCCTGGCTGCTGCCGGCAGCGAAAGTGACACGCAGGTCGAACATCGGCAGTTCGCGGGCCTCGACAAACAGTACCCGGGCACCCTCGGCGGTGTTCCAGTGCTGGATGTTCAGCTGGCGCCGGCTGGGCGCTTTGCCATCCAGCTCGGCCAGCGACTGCAAGGTATTGGCCGGGCGAGCCGCGTTGCTGTCGGCCTTGGCGGCGTTGTCGGCCATGGCCGGGGCGGCCAGCACTGCCGCCAGCGCCAGGGCGCGGATGCCGGTGGCCAGCAGGGTTGGGCGTGGTGCGCGACGATCACTCATGAGCGGGCTCCTCAGGCAAAACATGGGCAACGCTCAGGCGTTCGCGGGTGAAGTAGGTGCGCGCGGCGTTCTGGATGTCCTGCGGGGTGACGCGCTTTAGCTCATCCAGTTCGCTGTCGATCAGTTTCCAGGACAGGCCGACGGTTTCCAGCTGGCCAATGGTGGTGGCCTGGCTGCTGATGGAGTCGCGGTCGTAGACCAAACCGGCGATGACCTGTGCACGTACCCGCTCCAGCTCTTCGGCGCTGGGCGGGGTGGTCTTGAGTTCGTCCAGTAATTGCCACACGCCTTTCTCGACGTCGGCCATGGTTTTCTGTTTCTGTACGTTCGGTGTGGCCGAAATCAGGAACAGGCTGTCGCCTCGGGTGAAGGCGTTGTAGCTGGAAGATGCGCCGGCCACCAGCTCCTGGCCACGTTCCAGCCGGGCTGGCATGCGGGCGCTGTAGCCACCGTCGAGCAGTGCCGAGATCAGGCGCAGGGCATGCACGGTACGCGGGTCCTTGGCAGTCGGCAGACCGGGCACGTTGAAGCCATAGATCAGGCTTGGGAGCTGGGTGCGTACATGCAGGGTCAGCTGACGCAGGCCAGGCTCGGCCAGCTCCAGTGGCAGCTTGGTTGGCGGCACGGCGCGCTTGGGGATGCTGCCGAAGTACTTCTGCGCCAGGCCCTTCACCTCGTCGGGTGTGACGTCCCCAACTACCACCAGCGTGGCGTTGTTGGGCGCGTACCAGGATTCGTACCAGTGGCGCAGTTCCTCTACCTTCATCCGTTCCAGGTCGGCCATCCAGCCGATGGTCGGGGTGTGGTAACCGCTGGCCGGGTAGGCCATGGCGCGGAACAGCTCAAAAGCCTTGGCGTTGGGCTGATCGTCGGTACGCAGGCGGCGTTCTTCCTTGATCACCTCGATTTCCTTGCTGAACTCGTCGGCCGGCAGGCGCAGGCTGGCCAGGCGGTCGGCCTCCAGCTCCAGCGCTACCGGCAGGCGGTCGCGTGCCAGCACCTGGTAATAGGCGGTGTAGTCGTCGCTGGTGAAGGCGTTCTCTTCAGCGCCCAGGTCACGCAGTACCCGCGAGGCCTCGCCGGGGCCAAGTTTGGCGCTGCCCTTGAACATCATGTGTTCCAGCGCGTGCGACAGCCCGGTCTGGCCCGGCGTTTCGTAGCTGGAGCCGACCTTGTACCAGATCTGCGAGACCACCACCGGGGCGCGGTGGTCTTCGCGCACGACCACCTTCAGGCCGTTGTCGAGGATGAATTCGTGGGTGGGTTGCACATCGGCGGCGAAGGCTGCGAGCGGCAGGCAGAGCGTGCCGAGCAACAGGCCTGCGGCGCGGCGGGCTAGAGCATTCATAAGGTGTTCAACCTGTTCGACGGCCCGCTGGGTTTAGCGTCGGCGGGCCAGGAGGTGCTAGGATACTGATCCGGTTGCCTGGCGACCATGCCTGTCGCCGTTCTGGCCCGCAGGACACTAAGACAAAACGTTGCGCATGAACCAGCCGGCTTCAAGATAGTCTGTTCTGCGTAGAGAGAATTCCCGATGAGCCATTGCTGGCTCATCGCTACCCTGAGATAGCCGTCCTCCATGTTTGGTTCCAACGACGACAAGAAAGCGCCGGCCGAGGCTGGCGAGAAGAAAGGCCTGT
The DNA here is from genome assembly GCF_026240995.1 of Pseudomonas sp. DCB_BI. Lineage (NCBI taxonomy): Bacteria > Pseudomonadati > Pseudomonadota > Gammaproteobacteria > Pseudomonadales > Pseudomonadaceae > Pseudomonas > Pseudomonas sp. DCB_BI. The sequence goes on from NZ_JAPFCG010000003.1 coordinate 191,450, forward strand.
TCAGCTGGTTTCGAAAGAAGCCGCAGCAACCTGTCGCCGAACAGCCACAAGCCCCTGAACCCCAGGCTGTAGAGCCTGTAGCACCGGCGTCCGCCGTCGAGCAGCTTGAAGCTGCTCCGGTGGCACCGACGGTTGCAGAAGCCCCCGTACCTGCACCTGAGGCCCCTCGGGCTACCGAGCCAGCATTGGCCCCTGAGCCTGCACCTGCCCCGGTGGTTGCGCCGGTCCCTCAGCCTGCACTTGTCCCAGTGGCTGCCCCGGCTCCTGAGCTTGCGCCGGCCCCTGTGGTTACTCCGGTGCCTGAGCCTACCCCTGTGGGCATGGGCGTGCCCGCGAATGCCGAGCCTGTCGCCCCACAGGTCGAAACCCCTGCGCCAATAGCAGCACAGGTCGTTCAAGCCGTTGAACCCCCGGTCAGCAACCTGGTCTTGCCCGTTGCCGAGGAGCCCGTCGCTCTCGTCCCTGACTTGGAGCCGAAGGCTCCGCCAGCGATCCCTGAGCGCCCGGTAGCAGAGCCCGTGCAGTCCGAGGCCGAGCGTGTGGCGGCCGCAACCGTTACCGAACCAGCCAAACCCGGCTTCTTCGCCCGCCTGAAGCAGGGCCTGTCCAAGACCAGCGCCAGCATCGGCGAGGGCATGGCCAGTCTGTTCCTCGGCAAGAAGGTCATCGACGACGACCTGCTCGACGAGATCGAGACGCGCCTGCTGACCGCCGACGTGGGTGTGGAAGCCACCTCGGCCATCGTCCAGAACCTGACCCAGAAGGTCGCCCGCAAGCAACTGGCCGACGCCGACGCCCTGTACAAGTCGCTGCAGGAAGAACTGGCAGCATTGCTGCGCCCGGTCGAGCAGCCGCTGAAAGTGCAGGCGCAGAACAAGCCCTACGTGATCCTGGTGGTGGGCGTGAATGGCGCCGGCAAGACCACCACCATCGGCAAACTGGCGAAAAAACTGCAGCTGGAAGGCAAGAAAGTCATGTTGGCCGCGGGTGATACGTTCCGTGCCGCGGCGGTCGAGCAACTGCAGGTGTGGGGCGAGCGGAACCAGATCCCGGTCATCGCCCAGCACACCGGTGCCGATTCTGCCTCGGTGATCTTCGACGCCGTGCAGGCCGCCAAGGCCCGTGGCGTTGACGTGCTGATCGCCGACACTGCCGGCCGCTTGCACACCAAAGACAACCTGATGGAAGAACTGAAGAAGGTCCGCCGGGTCATCGGCAAGCTTGACGTTGAGGCGCCGCACGAGGTGCTGCTGGTGCTTGACGCCGGCACCGGCCAGAACGCCATCAGTCAGGCCAAGTATTTCAACCAGAGCGTCGAGCTGACCGGCCTGGCCCTGACCAAGCTGGACGGCACTGCCAAGGGCGGGGTGATCTTCGCCCTGGCCAAGCAGTTCAACATCCCGATCCGTTTCATCGGCGTCGGTGAAGGCATCGACGACCTGCGCACCTTTGAAGCCGAGCCGTTCGTCAAGGCTCTGTTCGCCGAGCGAGACTGACCATGATCCGATTCGAACAGGTTGCCAAGCGCTATCCCAATGGTCATGTCGGTTTGCATGAGCTGAGTTTCCGGGCGCGCCGGGGCGAGTTCCTGTTCGTCACCGGCCACTCGGGTGCCGGCAAGAGCACCTTGCTGCGCCTGCTGCTGGCCATGGAACGCCCGACCAGCGGCAAGCTGATGCTGGCCGGGCAGGACCTGGGCCAGATCAGCAACGCACAAATCCCGTTCCTGCGCCGGCAGATCGGCGTGGTGTTCCAGAACCACCAGCTGTTGTTCGACCGCACGGTGTTCAACAACATCGCCTTGCCGCTGCAGATTCTCGGCCTGTCCAAGGCCGAGATCGCCAAGCGCGTGGACTCGGCCCTGGAGCGCGTGTCGCTGTCCGACAAGGGCGAGCTGTTCCCGGCCGACCTGTCCACCGGGCAGCAGCAGCGGGTCGGCATTGCCCGCGCTATCGTCCATCAGCCGGCGCTACTGCTGGCTGACGAACCCACCGGTAACCTCGACCCTCGGCTGGCGGCAGAAATCATGGGCGTGTTCGAGGACATCAACCGGTTGGGCACCACGGTATTGATCGCCAGCCACGACCTGGCACTGATTGCGCGCATGCGTCACCGCATGCTCACCTTGCAGCGCGGCCGCTTGATCGGCGATGGGGAGGCCGGCCAATGAGCACTACACGTACGCCGAAGGTTTCCGAGCGGGTTGCGCCGAAGCCGGCCGACCCGCAACCTGCGAAGAAAAAGCGCGGTGAAGACGATGACGGCCCGGATTTCCGCACGCTGCTGCATGCCTGGCTGGAAAGCCACCGTGCCAGCATGGCCGACAGCCTGCGCCGCCTGGGCAAGCAGCCGATCGGCAGCTTCTTCACCTGCCTGGTGATGGCGGTGGCACTGAGTATGCCGATGGGCCTGTCGTTGCTGCTGAAGAACGTCGAGCAACTGGGCGGCTCGTGGCAGCGCGCAGCGCAGATTTCGCTGTACCTCAAGCTGGATGCCGGCAGCCGTGACGGAGAGGCGCTGCGCGACGAGATCAAGGGCATGCCTGGCGTGGCGGATGCGCAATATGTCAGCCGCGAGCAGGCGCTTGAAGAGTTCCAGCAACAGTCCGGCTTGGGCGAGGCCCTGCGCGAACTGCCTGACAACCCGTTGCCAGGGGTGGTGGTAGTCACTCCGACCGAGGTCGACAAGCCGGCCCTGGACGCCTTGCGTCAGCGCTTGTCGGAGCTGCCACGGGTGGAAGTGGCGCAGCTGGACCTGGTCTGGGTCGAGCGGCTGGCCGCTATCCTCAAGCTGGGTGACCGCTTCGTCTTTGGTCTGGCCGTGATGCTGATTTCTGCCCTGCTGTTAGTAATCGGTAACACAATTCGTCTACACATTGAAAACCGCCGCGTCGAGATCGAAGTGATCAAGCTGGTCGGTGGCACCGACGCCTACGTGCGCCGGCCTTTCCTGTACATGGGCGCCCTGTATGGCCTGGGCGCGGGGTTGCTGGCGTGGGGTATCCTGGCGTTTGGCCTGAACTGGCTGAACGAGGCGGTGGTAGGGCTTTCCGGGCTGTATGGCAGTGACTTCGCCCTGGGTGGGGTGCCGGCGTCCGATGGTCTGTCGCTCTTGATCGGAGCGGTGCTGTTGGGGTATATCGGTGCATGGATTGCAGTCGCCCGCCACCTGAACGAGCTGGCGCCGCGATAGTTTTTACGTGCCAGCATTGACATTTTCTTCACTGCGGAACTTGTACCGTCGTTCCAGGTCAATGTTGGCAGCGCCCACAAGGCGCGAGTTTTGAAAGTCGGAGGTTCTTGAATGACCACATCGTTGCAACCTGCCTATGCCCTGGTACCCGGTGCAAACCTGGAAGCCTACGTGCACACGGTCAACAGCATTCCGCTGCTGACGGTCGAGCAGGAGCGTGATCTGGGCGAGCGTCTCTATTATGAGCAGGATGTCGAGGCCGCTCGTCAAATGGTGATGGCCCACCTGCGGTTCGTCGTACATATCGCCCGTAGCTACGCCGGCTACGGGTTGGCCCAGGCCGACCTGATCCAGGAAGGCAACGTCGGCCTGATGAAGGCCGTCAAGCGCTTCAACCCGGAAATGGGCGTGCGCCTGGTGTCGTTCGCCGTGCACTGGATCAAGGCAGAGATCCACGAGTTCATCCTGCGCAACTGGCGCATCGTCAAGGTGGCCACCACCAAGGCCCAGCGCAAGCTGTTCTTCAACCTGCGCAGCCAGAAGAAGCGCCTGGCCTGGTTGAACAACGACGAAGTGCATCGCGTGGCGGAAAGCCTGGGTGTCGAGCCGCGCGAAGTGCGCGAGATGGAAAGCCGCCTCAGCGGCCAGGACATGGCCTTCGACCCGGCAGCCGAGGCTGACGACGACAGCGCCTTCCAGTCGCCTGCGCACTACCTGGAAGACCATCGTTACGACCCTGCGGTGCAACTGGAAGATGCCGACTGGAGCGACAACTCCACCAGCAACCTTCACGAAGCGCTGCAAGGGCTTGACGAGCGTAGCCGCGATATTCTCTACCAGCGCTGGTTGGCCGAAGAAAAGGCTACGTTGCATGAGCTGGCTGACAAGTACAGCGTTTCGGCTGAGCGAATTCGCCAGCTGGAGAAAAATGCGATGAACAAGGTCAAGGCGCTGATCGCTGCCTGATCGAGCCTTGATTGTAAAGAAAGCCGCTGGCCCCGATGGGGCGAGCGGCTTTTTTGTGCGCGGCGCTCGATCTGCGCATCACCGCGAAATTCAAAGCTTGCTGCGTGAGGTGTCGAGCTGCATCAGGTAACCCGGCCCGCCCAACTGGCTCATCTGCCGGCGAATCCAGCCGGCCCGGCTGGCCACGTAGGCGCTTGGCCGGCTGGCACTCCACTTGATTGGGCTGGGCAGCACCGCCGCCAGTTGCGCGGCCTGCTGGCGGCTGAGCCGGCTGGCATCCACACCAAAGTGATAGCGCGCCGCGGCTTGGGCCCCAAACACTCCCTTGCCCCATTCGGCGCTGTTCAGGTAAACCTCAAGAATCCGCTCCTTGGACCAGAACAGCTCGATCAAGGCTGTGAACCAGGCTTCCAGCCCTTTGCGGAACCAGCTGCGCCCGGACCACAGGAACAGGTTCTTGGCCACCTGTTGGGTCAGGGTGCTGGCCCCGCGAATGCTGCCGCCGCGCTCGTTGTAGGCCAGGGCCGCCTGGATGGCAGGGATGTCGAAACCCCAATGGTTGGCGAACTTCTGGTCCTCGCCGGCAATGACTGCGACCTTTAGCTCATCGGAGATGTTTTCCCATGGCTCCCAGTCGCGCTGCAGGTCGATCGGCTCGCCACTCACCCATGACTGCACCTTGCGCTCGACCATCAACGCCGTGCCGGGCGGCGGCACCCAGCGGAACACCAGCACCAGCACGATGCTGCCGGCAGCGAACCAAAGCAGGGCGCGGGAGAGGCGGCGGATAAGGGTTGGCAGCATGGCGATGGCTTGGCCGTTTGGGTGGAAGGGGCCATTATACAGACCCGATACAAGGAGTCGTCCCATGCTTCGCAGCTTCCTGATGCTTGCCGCTTTTTTCGGCTTTACCGGCGTCGCCCTGGGCGCGTTCGCCGCCCATGGCCTGAAGAATCGTCTGACGGCCGACTACCTGGCGATCTTTCATACCGGCGTGACCTATCAGTTGGTACATGCCCTGGCGATCTTCGGTGTTGCCCTGCTTTCTGCTCACCTGCCCGGGCGCCTGGTCGGTTGGGCCGGGGGGCTGTTTGTCATAGGCATCGTGCTGTTCTCCGGCAGCCTGTACCTGCTGACCCTCAGCGGCCTGGGCAAGCTGGGCATCATCACCCCGATTGGTGGCCTGTGCTTCCTTGCCGGCTGGCTGTGCCTGGGCCTGGCAGCCTGGCGGCTGGGCTGACCGAGTGGTCCACAATCGCGACTAATGGCGCGCACCGCCCTTGGGTTGCAGGGCGGTTCGGCGCTAGAATGCGGGCCCCAACGAACAATGGTGGCCGTGCGCATGCGCATTCAACTGAACGGTGAACCTTACGAACTGCCTGCCGGCGAGAGCGTTGCAGCCCTGCTGACGCGCCTGGAGCTGAGCGGGCGCCGCATTGCCGTGGAACTGAACCTGGATATCGTGCCGCGTAGCCAGCACGACAGCACGCTGCTGAACGACGGCGACCAGGTCGAAGTGGTTCACGCCATCGGTGGCGGCTGACAGCAGCCTGGCGGTTCTCAAGCAAGCCCTGCAACCTTTTCCCGAGGAACAACGATGAGCAACGTTCGTAGCGACAAGCCCTTCATCCTGGCCGGGCGCACTTTCCAGTCGCGCCTGCTGGTTGGCACCGGCAAGTACCGTGACATGGAAGAAACCCGCCTGGCAACCGAGGCCTCGGGTGCCGAGATCGTCACCGTGGCCGTGCGCCGGACCAACCTTGGCCAGAATGCGGGCGAGCCGAACCTGCTCGACGTACTGTCGCCCGACAAGTACACCATCCTGCCAAATACCGCAGGTTGCTTCGACGCCGTCGAGGCAGTTCGTACCTGCCGCCTGGCCCGTGAGCTGCTCGATGGCTACAAGTCCCATGAGTCGCGGACCTTGGTCAAGCTGGAAGTGCTGGCTGACCAGAAAACCCTGTTCCCCAACGTGATCGAAACCCTCAAGGCCGCCGAAGTGCTGGTCAAGGAAGGTTTCGACGTGATGGTGTACACCAGCGACGACCCGATCATCGCCCGTCAGCTGGCCGAAGTCGGCTGCATCGCGGTCATGCCGCTGGCTGGCCTGATTGGCACCGGCCTGGGCATCTGCAACCCCTACAACCTGCAGATCATCCTGGAAGAATCCAAGGTGCCGGTGCTGGTCGATGCCGGTGTGGGTACCGCTTCCGACGCCACCATCGCCATGGAAATGGGCTGCGAGGCAGTGCTGATGAACTCGGCCATCGCCCACGCCCAGCAGCCGGTGCTGATGGCCGAAGCCATGAAGCACGCCATTGTCGCCGGTCGCATGGCCTACCTGGCCGGGCGTATGCCGAAGAAACTCTATGCCAGCGCCTCTTCGCCGCTGGATGGTCTGATCAAGTAAGAGCTCCTGATGACTGAATCGCACGATACGCCGATCACCCCCGACGGCGAAGCCCGCCCACACCGCCGCATCAAAAGCTTCGTGATGCGCGCCGGGCGCATGACCGAAGGCCAGCAACGCGGCCTGGACCAGGGCGGCCCGCTGTACATCCTGCCGCTGGCCGACAGCCCGGTGGACTATGACCAGGTGTTCGGCCGTTCGGCGCCGCGCACCCTGGAGATCGGCTTCGGCATGGGCCATTCCCTGCTGGAAATGGCGGCTGCCGCGCCTGAACAGGACTTCATCGGTGTGGAAGTGCACCGCCCGGGTGTCGGCGCGCTGCTCAACGGCGTACTGACTCAGGGCCTGAAGAACCTGCGGGTGTACGACTGCGATGCCATCGAAGTGCTGAACCGCTGTGTGGCGGACAACAGCCTCGACCGCCTGATGCTGTTCTTCCCAGACCCTTGGCACAAGGCGCGCCACCACAAGCGCCGCATCGTCCAGCTGGAGTTTGCCGAGCTGGTACGTCGCAAGCTCAAGCCCGGTGGCGTGTTCCACATGGCCACCGACTGGGAGCCGTATGCCGAGTACATGCTGGAAGTGATGAGCGCCGCCCCGGGCTATCGCAACCGTGCAGCCGACGGCACCTACGTGCCACGCCCGGAAGAGCGCCCGATCACCAAGTTCGAACGCCGCGGCGAGCGGCTGGGGCATGGGGTGTGGGACTTGAAGTTCGAGAAGGCGGATTGATCGGCTGATCTGGCCTTTCGATGTGCTGGTGCTTGCAGAAATGCGGGCGAAAAAAACCGCCTTGAGAAAGGCGGTTTTTTTGTGAGCGACAGGACTGAGTATCCTTCGCTCTGGGACTTCACCGAAAACGTCCCCACAGTCAGGGGATCATAAGCAGCCAAAAAGGGCGCGTCAACGATCAGAAATTCCAGCATCACGTGTGTCTGCGCGGTTAACAGCTTTGATTGCGCATCCCAATTATCATCGTGTTGCTCCTGTGGGGAAAAATTCGGTGATGGGTCGGGTAGGAGAAGAATTCTGCTTTCCGGCCCCTTCGACACGGCCTGAGAACCGTGCCGGTAACTGACTTCGAAGGGCCATTAACCTGGCCACTTCACCGAACACGTCCCCAGAGTTTTCGAAGGCATCGAAGTGCCGGTTAGATGCTGGAAGATTGGCCCGCCAACACGGAGGCCAAGGCATATGAAGCGTTTGCTTGATGCGCTGAGCCGCGTCTGGAAGCTCATTCGGATCTTGATTGTGCTCAAGACCGTTCGGGACTTCATGCGTGACCACTTCGATGATGCCCGTTAAGGGCTAGTCAGGTGGTAGGGCTGCCCTGGTTTCCCGGGGCAGCTTTTTGCAACCCTTACCCTCGGCGATCAGCCACCACACCAATCAACACCAGCACCACCAGCAACACCGGCGCCAGCGCGTAGTTGTTGAACTGGCCCAGCCCCTTCACCACCCACGGCGTGGCGTAGATCAGTGCCGCACCGCTGCCGATCATCACCATCAGGGCCATGAACGGCACCCGCAGTGCACCCGCTAGGCCACCGAGGCGTTGTTCGGCCCAGGCTTTGACATCGCTGCCGAACAGCACCAGCAGGCAGCCTACCAAGGCCAGTGAAATCTCCGACAGGTTGCCGCGGCTCCAGCGGGAAACCGTCGCGAGCAGATCAAGTACCAGATCCATGGGTCATCCTTAGGTCAAGAAATACTGCAGCAGGTCATTGAGGAACAACTGGCCCCTTGGCGTGGCCACCAGTCGATCCGGTTCGACCTGCAAAAGGCCCTTTTGTTCGGCGGCGCGGCGTGCCTCGCGCAGCTGTGCCAGCGGCAAACCCGTGCGCTGTGTGAACAGTTCGGCCTCCACGCCATCGGTAAGCCGCAGGGCGTTCATCAGGAACTCGAACGGCAGCTCGTCGACCGGCAGCAGCTTCTCGCCAGCTTTGAACGGCTTGGCCAGGTTCAGGTAGTCCTTGGGCAGGCGGGTTTTCCAGGTGCGCAGGATGCGCCCGTCGGCGAAGGTCAGCTTGCCGTGGGCGCCGGCACCAATGCCGATGAAGTCACCAAAGCGCCAGTAGTTGAGGTTGTGTTGCGCCGCTCGGCCTGCCTGGGCATAGGCCGATACCTCGTACTGGCGATAGCCATGGTCAGCCATCAGTGCCTGGCCGGCCTCCTGGATGTCCCAGAGGATGTCGTCTTCGGGCAGCTCTGGCGGCTGATTCCAGAACACCGTGTTCGGCTCCACGGTCAATTGGTACCACGACAGGTGCGTCGGTCCCAGGTCGATGGCCTGGCGCAGGTCGCCCAGCGCGTCTTCCAGCGACTGGTCGGGCAGGCCGTGCATCAGGTCCATGTTGAAGTTGTCGAACCCGGCCGCGCGCGCCATACCGGCGGCTCGCACCGCCTCGTCACCGTTGTGGATGCGCCCCAGCGCCTGCAGCTTGGCTGGCTGAAAGCTTTGCACGCCGATCGACAGGCGGTTGATGCCTGTCTGCCGGTAAGCCTTGAACTTGTCCTGCTCGAAGGTGCCCGGGTTGGCTTCCAGGGTGATCTCGATGTCTGGCGCGAACGGAATGCGTTGCTCAACACCGCGCAGCAAGCGGCCAAGGGCATCGGCGCTGAACAGGCTGGGCGTCCCGCCCCCGAAGAAGATCGAGCTGATCGGTCGGCCTTGAACGGCGGCCATTTCCTGGTCGAGGTCGTCCAGCAGGGCCGAGACGTAGGCGTCTTCCGGCAGTTCAGGCCCGGCAGCGTGGGAGTTGAAGTCGCAGTAAGGGCATTTGCGTACGCACCACGGAATGTGGATGTACAGCGCCAGCGGCGGCAGGCTGGCAAAGCCCGCCGCGCCGGGAGAGGACAGCATTTCGATCATGCCAGGCCCAGACGTTGGCGCAGCAGGGCCATGGCACGGGCGCGGTGGCTGAGCTGGTTTTTATCTGCCGGGGCCAGGTCGGCGCTGGAACAGTTGCGCTCCGGTACCCAGAACAGCGGGTCGTAGCCGAAACCGTGCTCGCCGCTGGCCTCGAACAGGATGCTGCCGTGCCACAAGCCTTCGCACAGGATCGGCAGCGGGTCGTCGGCATGGCGTACCAGTGCCAGGACGCAGACGAACTGCGCGCCGCGCTCGGCTTCGGGCACGTCTTTCAGGGCTTCGAGCAGCTTGGCATTGTTCGCCGCGTCACCCTTGCCGTCGGCATACCGTGCCGAGTAGATGCCCGGCGCACCACCGAGGAAGTCCACGGCCAGGCCAGAATCGTCGGCCAGGGCCGGCAGGCCGGAAATACGCGCGGCGTTGCGTGCCTTGAGGATGGCGTTCTCGACGAACGACAGGCCGGTTTCTTCCGGCTCGACCTGGCTGAACTCGCCAATCGAGCGCAGCTGCACGGACTGGCCGAGCATGGCCTGGAGTTCCTTGAGTTTGCCGGCGTTATGGCTGGCCAATACGAGTTGCTGGAAATTCATCATTCGCCTGGGAACACTTCCTGGTTGAAGCTGAGGGAGTTGCTGATGCCGCCGGTTTCGATGGTCAGGTCGAAGGTGACGGTTTCGGGTTGTTCGATCTTGAACTGGGCGATGTAGTACACCGCACTCTGTTCGGTAACCTGCTTGAACGACAGCGGGCTGCTGCGCCCGGTCAGGTCTTTGACCGTGCCGCTGACCAGTGCCGGGGCGGGCTTGCCGGCCTTGAGCACGGCAATGTTGAGCACGCCCTGGTTCTTGCTGCGCACCAGACCGGTGGCCGCAGCCACCTCGGGTGTGAGCATGCTCGAAGTGAATGCGCTGTAATGCACCGTCACATCGCCAAACACTTCCTTGCGCTCGGGCCGGGCGGCATCGGCAGCCAGTACCGGCAATGCCAGGCACAGGCTGATCAGGAACAGGGCTAGGCGACGCATGGGGCAATTCCTCCAGTGGACGTCAGACGGCGAGCTGGTGTTCTTGCAGGCCCGGGCTGCTGACGCGGTAGATGCCGATTTCACCTAGAAGATTAGGCCATAGCCGGCCACCCCACCCGTTACGGTGCAAGTGGTCGACGGCCAGGCGGTCGAGTACCTTTGCCCTGCGTTCGTGCACCAGTTCTTCGAAGTCGGCGAAGGTGCAGAAGTGGATGTTCGGCGTGTTGTACCAGGTATACGGCATGAAGTCCGATACCGGCATGCGGCCTTTGGTCGCCAGGTACCAGCGGCAGCGCCAGTGACCGAAGTTGGGGAAGGTGATGATGCACTGGCGACCCACGCGCAGCATCTCGTCGAGGATGCGGTCAGGGTACTCCACGGCCTGCAGGGCCTGGGTCATGATCACTACGTCGAAACTGTTGCTGGCGAAGTTGCCCAGGCCCTTGTCCAGGTCCTGCTCGATGACGTTGACGCCCTTGGCCACGCACGCGGCGATGTTGTCGGCGTCGATCTCCAGGCCATAGCCGGTGACCTGCTTGCGGTCACGCAGCGAGGCCAGCAGTTCACCGCTGCCGCAGCCCAGGTCAAGTACCCGGCTGCCGGCGGGGATCCAGTCGTGGATGATTTCCAGATCGGCTCTCATGCTGTCCTCAGATGGCAATGCGGTTCATGTAGTTCGAGAAACCCTGCATGTAGCGAGGTGTGGGGATCAGGAAGGCATCGTGGCCGTAAGGCGAGTCGATCTCCAGGTAGCAGACGTTCTTGCGCGCCGCCATCAGGGCGTCGACGATCTCCCGCGAACGGGCCGGGGAGAAGCGCCAGTCGGTGGTGAACGACATGATGCAGTAGTCTGCTTTGACCCCTGCCAGGGTGGCTGCCAGGTCGCCGCCTTGGGCGGCAGCCGGGTCGAAGTAGTCCAGCGCCTTGGTCATCAGCAGGTAGGTGTTGGCATCGAAACGGCCGGAAAACTCCTCGCCCTGATAGCGCAGGTAGCTCTCGACCTGGAACTCGACGCTATGGAAGTCGTAGTTGAGCTTGTCGCTCTTCAGCTCACGGCCGAATTTTTCACCCATCGAATCATCGGACAGGTAGGTGATGTGGCCGACCATGCGCGCCAGCATCAGGCCACGCTTGGGAATCACGCCCTGGTCCTGGAACGAGCCTCCATGGAATTCGGGGTCAGTGAGGATGGCCTGGCGCGCCACTTCGTTGAAGGCGATGTTCTGCGCCGACAGCTTGGGTGCCGAGGCGATGTCGACGCAGTGGCGTACGCGGTCGGGGTAGGTCATGGTCCATTGCAGTGCCTGCATGCCACCCAGGCTGCCGCCGACGATAGCTGCCCACTGCTGGACGCCCAGGCGGTCGGCCAGCCGTGCCTGGCTGTGCACCCAGTCTTCCACGGTCAATACCGGGAACTCGGCGCCATACGGTTTACCGGTGGCCGGGTTGACACTGCTGGGCCCGGTGCTGCCGTTGCAGCCGCCGAGGTTGTTCAGGCTGACCACGAAGAACCGGTTGGTATCGATCGGTTTGCCGGGGCCGATGCAGCTGTCCCACCAGCCCGGCTTACGGTCGGTGGCGGCATGGTAGCCAGCGGCATGATGGTGGCCGGACAGGGCATGGCAGATCAGCACGGCATTGCTCGCGCTGGCATTCAGGGTGCCGTAGGTCTCGTAGACCAGCTCGTAGCCGGCCAGGGAGCGGCCACAGGCCAAGGCCAGCGGTTCATCGAACCGGGCGGTTTGCGGTACTACCAGACCGACAGAATCTTCGGGAAAGACAGTGGACATCGACCCTGCTCACGCTTGACGGAGGCGTAAGTCTAAAGAGCGCTACCCCCAGCGGCAAGCAAAGGCTTGCGGCTGGGGGCAAGCGGGGTCAGATCATCCGCCACAGCTCTTGCGGCATGCCGGCGTAGGCGGCCAGCGGTGGCATGACGAACGACTGGATCACCTGGATCGCGAGGAAGGCGAAGATCGGCGAAATATCCATGCCGCCCAGGTTGGGCACGATGCGGCGGAACGGTGCCAGCACCGGTTCGCTGATCTGGTAGGCCAGCTCGGCAGCCGGGTTGTGGCTGTTGGGCGCAACCCAGGAGACGATCACCATGACGATCATGGCCACCCAGAAAATCTTGAGGAACAGCGAGGTGATACCGATGATAGCCCACATCAGCAGGTGCAGGACGTCGCCGAAGGTGCCATAGGTGACCATCAGCACGAAGGCCATCAGCAGCGCCTGGATCAGTACCGACAGCAGCAGCGACGAGGTGTCCAGGCCGCCAATGCTGGGGATGATGCGGCGGATCGGCTTGAGCAGCGGCTGCGTGGCGCGGACGGCGAACTGGCACAGCGGGTTGTAGAAGTTGGCCTTGACCAGTTGCAGCACAAAGCGCAGCAGGACGATCACCAGGTACAGGCTGACCAGGGTTTGCACCACGAAGATCGCGGCGCCGGACAGTGCATTCATCTAAAACTCCTTATTTGCCCAGTTGTTCGGCCAGCTCGGCGGAGCGCGTGGCCGCAGCCTGCAGCGCCTGCTCGACAATGGCTTCGAAGCCGCTGGCCTGGAACGACTTGATTGCCGCTTCGGTGGTGCCGGCGGGCGAGGTGACACGGCGGCGCAGTTCGGCAGCATCGACATCGCTGGCAACGGCCATGTGCGCCGCGCCCAAGGCGGTCTGCAAGGTCAGCTGGGAGGCGGTCTCGCGTGGCAGGCCGAGTTTTTCGCCGGCTGCGGTCATGGCCTCGATCAGCAGGAAGAAGTACGCCGGGCCGCTGCCGGACACCGCAGTCACGGCGTCCAGTTGCTGTTCTTGCTCCAGCCACAGGGCGGTGCCCACGGCCGACAGCAGTTGCTCGGCTTGCTGGCGCTGTTCGCCAGATACCTCGGCGGTGGCATACAGGCCGCTCACGCCCTGGCGCAGCAGCGCCGGGGTGTTTGGCATGCAGCGCACCACCGGGCGGGCGCCTACCCAGCTTTGCAAGCTGGCGCAGGTGATGCCGGCGGCAATGGACACGATCAGCTGACCGTCCTGGAGGTTGGGTTGCAGGGCCTGGCACACCGCTTTCATGACCTGCGGCTTGACCGCCAGCACGATTACGTCGGCGCCGTCGATGGCCTGGGCATTGTTCTCGAAGGCTTCGATGCCATGCTCGGCCTGGATGCGCGAGCGGGTCTCGGCGCCCGGGTCGCTGGCGCGGATCTGCGAAGCTTCCAGGCCTTGGGCACGCAGACCACCGATCAGGCTGGCGGCCATGTTGCCGGCGCCGATAAACGCAATACGAGTCTTGCTCATGTCAGGTCCTTGTGGGGAAGAGTGAGTTAAGCATGCAATCAGTTAGGGCCGTAGTCGCGGGCACCGAACAGGGCGGTACCGATACGTACCCAGGTCGCACCCTGCGCAATCGCCGCTTCGAGGTCGTGGCTCATGCCCATGGACAGGGTATCCAGGCCCAGGTCCAGGCCCTCTTGCAAGGTGCGCAAACTGGCGAAGGCTGCCTGCTGGGCGGCGCGGTCATCGGTGGGTTCGGGAATGGCCATCAAGCCGCGCAGGCGCAGGTTAGGCAGTGCCGCCACAGCCTTGGCCAGGGCTGGCAAGTCGGCGGGAGCACAACCGGATTTGCTGTCCTCGCCACTGACATTCACCTGCAGGCAGATGTTCAGCGGCCCCCGCCCGGCAGGGCGCTGTTCCGACAAGCGTTGGGCGATTTTCAGGCGGTCCACGGAATGTACCCAGTCGAAATGCTCAGCAATGGCTTTGGTCTTGTTCGACTGAATGGGGCCGATGAAGTGCCAGATCAAGGGCAAGTCGCCGAGTTCCTGCTGCTTTGTCAGTGCTTCCTGTAGGTAGTTTTCCCCGAAATCGCGCACGCCAGCAGCGTGCATCTCGCGGATCGCGGCGGCGGGCTTGGTTTTGCTCACGGCCAGCAACTGAACGCTGGCCGGTTCACGCCCGGCTGCCTGGGCAGCACTGGCGATACGGGCGGAAATCGCGGAAAGGTTGTCTGCTAGGGTGGACATGGATGGATGCCGGCAGCTTTAGGGTTTGCGGCATTCTACCTGCTTGAAGGCCTTTGGGGAGTCTCATGGAAGTGACCGACCTGTTGGCCCGGGCCATGGAGGCGGGGGCTTCGGACCTGCACCTGGCGGCGGGCCAGATACCGATGCAGCGCGTGGATGGTGAGTTGCAGCGCATGAATTCGCCGCCCTTGGGTGCAGATACCTTGATCGAGGCCATGGCTGGCGTGCTGGATGATGAGCGGCGCACGCAGTGGGCACAGGGCGATGAACTGGACATGGCGCTGGAGTTACCTGTACTAGGGCGCTTTCGCGTCCACCTGTTTCGCCAGTTGAATGGGCCCGCGGCCACCTTCCGCCTGATTGCGGGGCGTATCGCTACGCTGGAGGAGCTTGACCTGGCGGATGTGTTTCAAGCTGTTGCGCAGTATCGGAATGGCTTGATCCTGGTGGGTGGCCCGACCGGCAGTGGCAAGTCCAGCACGCTGGCGACACTGCTCGACCAGCTCAATCGGGAGCGGGCGCTGCACATCATCACCCTGGAAGACCCTGTCGAAGTTATCCACAGCAGCCAGCGGAGCCTGGTCAATCAGCGTGAGGTCGGTCGCCATAGCAGTGGCTTCGCTCAGGGCCTGCGCAGTGCGCTGCGCCAGGATCCGGATGTGATCATGATTGGCGAGTTGCGCGATCTTGAAACCATTCGCCTGGCCTTGCGTGCAGCCGAGACTGGGCACCTGGTGCTGGCGACCGTGCATGCGCGTTCGGCGGCCAGCAGCATCGACCGGCTGGTAGAGGTGTTTGCTGCCGAGGAAAAGGGGTTGGTACGGGCCATGCTGGCCGAGTCGTTGCAGATGGTGGTGGCGCAGGTGCTGGTCAGGCGTGTGGGCGGTGGCCGGGTTGCGGCGCGGGAAGTGCTGGTGGCTACGCCGGCAGTGCGAAACCTGGTCCGGGAGGGCCGGATGGCGCAGTTGTGCTCGGTGATGCAGGCGGGTGCAGCGCAAGGGATGCGGACGATGGAGGGGGCGATGCGGGGGCTGAAGGAGAGCGGACTGATCAGAGGGCATAGTGCCTCTTGAGGCCCCTTCGCGGGCAAGCCCGCTCCCACATTTGTTTCGGGCCAATTATTTCTGTGGGATTTTCGCGCGAACGCCTTGGCGTACACCTCGATATCGCGTCGTACAACCCAGGCGGTCGGGCGCGTCAGGCACAGGTCATACTGGCCCGAAACAAATGGGGGAGCGGGCTTGCCCCGCGAAGCGCCGCGCGGGCGGCGCTCGATCTCACAGACGCTGAAGATGCCATGGCGAGCACCTGGCAACCCTGATGCCATTGCCAGAAACCATGGAATCTCCCACAGGTACGGCACAGGTTTAAAGGCTGTGCTGGCGGTGGCAGCGGGCTTGCCTGGGAAAAGGTCTGACCTTTTTAGCGCTTGGCCAGATTCAGCTGTTGCTGCTCTTTCGGCAGCACCCGTTTGGCCACCACGTAGTGCTTCTGCCAGTAAGGCTTGCTCAAGGTATCGATGCTCACGCGCTTGCCACGGCGTGGCGCGTGGATGAAGCGGTCGTTACCCAGGTAGATGGCTACGTGATTGACCCGGCGGCTCTTGATATTGAAGAAGATCAGGTCGCCCGGCTTCAGGTCACCTTTGGCCACCTTCACGCCGTGGCCCTGGGCCATGGCATTCGAGGTGCGTGGCAGGTCGACGTCGGCAACGTCGTTGAATGCGTATTTGACCAGCCCGCTGCAATCGAAGCCTTTTTTCGGGCTGCTGCCACCCCAAACGTAGGGGGTGCCAAGCACATTCACCGCACGGCTGAGCACATCGCTGCTCTGTTTGGGCGACATGGCGGCAACCGGCATGCCGCTGCGGCTGCTGGCGGCATTGGCCGGACGAGCGCGCAGCGGGGCGTGCTTGGCCGGTGCGTGTTTCACCGAGGCATTGGTGGTATAGCCGGTGAAACCATTAGGAAGACGTTGCTCACGATTGGTGGCGTGGGCGGCCAGGGGCAATAATAGGCAGAGGGTCAGCCATGTCTTGAATAAAGGCGGCATAGATGAAGCTCTTATGAATAGTTATGTGTTGGGCGCGCAACTTTATAACAGCTTTTTGATCAATCTTTGATCCGTTGGTCGATTGCCTAGCTGCCGTACGTCGGCCTGCGACGAGAAAGTCACATTTTTTTTTAGAAAATTTTCGGATAACCCACGAGGGCTATGAATGAACAGTTATCAACAGGGAACGCCATTCCACGACACCCACAGCAAGACCATTGGCTACCTGCTGTGGATTTTCGGCTTCACCGGGTCGCATCGCTTCTATTACGGCAAGCCGGTAACGGGGACCATCTGGTTCTTCACCTTCGGGCTACTGGGCATCGGTTGGCTGATCGACCTGTTTCTGATCCCGTCCATGGACCGTGAAGCCGACCTGAGGTTCCAGTCGGGGCGCATCGACTACAACATCGCCTGGATACTACTGACCTTCCTAGGGGTTTTTGGCCTGCACCGGTTGTATCAAGGCAAGTGGGTGACCGCGATCATCTACTTCTTTACCGGCGGGCTGTTCCTGGTGGGCGTGCTGTACGACTTCTGGACGCTGAACGGCCAGGTTTCCGAGCGGAACGCAGGGCGCGGTTGAGGCGTTCATGGGGGAGCAGGGCAGCGCAAGGCTGCTCCTGCAGATGCTCAGGTTACCCGCGGGCGGTTACTGGCGGGTCTGGCGCTGTTGCAGCAGCAGGTTGCCGAAACCAGCCCCGGCCAGTTGCTTCTGCGCCCCGGTCAGCTGTTCACGGTTACTGAACGGGCCGACGAGCACGCGGTACCAAGTTTCTTCCTTGACCGTGCCCGATTCCACCTTCACCGACTGGCCCAGCAGGATGATCTGTGCGCGTACCTTGTCGGCATCGGCCTGCTTGCGGAACGAACCGGCCTGCAGGAAGTACTGGGTCGTTGCAGCCGGCTTGATGACCGGTGGTGCTGGTGGCGGGGTCTGGCCGAGTAGCGCGGCCTGGGCACGCGCGGTATCGATTTTCGCCGCTTCGGCCGGGGTCACCGGGGTTACCGGCTGGGCCGGTACTGGTGGCGTTTTCTCGGGCACGGCCTCTGGCGGCACGATCACCTCGGACTCCGGCAGTAGGGTGTAGAAGTCGTACTTCGGCTTCACCGGCTGCTGCGGGGTGGCCTGCGCCGGCTTGCCGGCTTCGGCCACTTTCTCCGCCTTCTGCTGCTCGGGCTTGGCGCGCTTGATGTCATCGCCGCCAGGTTCAAGTTTCATCAGGAATACGATGAACGCGCCTACGGTCAGGCCGACCGCCAGCCATACCCAGCCGGGAATCGGCTGCTTGGCCGGCGCCGTCTGGCGGCTGGCGCCGCGTTTTGGGGCAGGTTTTTTCTTGGCAGCCAACTTACATGCGCTCCAGGGTTTCCAGGCCGAGCAGTTCCAGACCTTGTTTGAGGGTGCGGCCGGTCAGTGCTGCCAGGCGCAGGCGGCTCTGCTGCTGCGAAGGGGTTTCGGCAGCCAGGATCGGGCAGTTCTCGTAGAAACTGGAGAACAGGCCGGCCAGGTCGTAGAGGTAGCTGCACAGCACGTGTGGCGTGCCTTTTTCGGCGACGTTGTTAAGGATTTCGCCAAACTGCGCCAGGCGTGCGGCCAGGTCCTGCTCGTGGGCGGCTTGCAGCACGATGTTGCCCTCGACTTCGTCAAAGCCCTTGCCCAACTTGCGGAACACGCCGGCCACGCGGGTGTAGGCGTACAGCAGGTAGGGCGCGGTGTTGCCCTCGAAGTTGAGCATCAGTTCGAAGTTGAAGCTGTAGTCGCTGGTGCGGTGCTTGGACAGGTCAGCGTATTTCACCGCACCAATGCCCACCACCTCGCCGATGTGGCGCAGGTCTTCGTCGGCCAGGCTAGGGTTCTTTTCCTTGACCAGCGCGTAGGCGCGCTCCTTGGCTTCGGTCAGCAGGTCGATCAGCTTCACCGTGCCGCCGTCACGGGTCTTGAACGGGCGGCCGTCGGCGCCGTTCATGGTGCCGAAGCCCATGTGTTCCATTTGCATCGGGTGGCCGACGAAGCCTGCGCGGCGGGCCACTTCGAACACTTGGTTGAAGTGCAGGGCCTGACGCTGGTCGACGAAGTACAAGGCACGGTCAGCCTTGAGCACATTGCTGCGGTAGCGCACGGCAGCCAGGTCGGTGGTGGCGTACAGGTAGCCGCCGTCGGCCTTCTGCACGATCACTGGCAGCGGGTCACCGTCGCTGTTCTTGAACTCGTCGAGGAACACGCACTGGGCGCCCTGGTCTTCGACCAGCAGGCCTTTGGCCTTGAGGTCGGCCACCACATTGGCCAAGTCGTCGTTGTAGGCACTTTCGCCCATCACGTCGGCCATGGTCAGCTTGACGTTGAGCAGCTCGTAGGTTTTCTGGCAGTGCGACAGCGAGATGTCCTTGAAGCGTGTCCACAGGGCCAGGCAGTCCGGGTCGCCGGCCTGCAGCTTGACCACCAGCCCGCGGGCGCGGGTGGCGAAATCTTCCGATTCGTCGAAGCGTTTCTTGGCGGCGCGGTAGAAGTTCTCCAGGTCCGACAGCTCGTCGCTGGTGATCGGGTTTTCCTGCAGGTAGGCCATCAGCATGCCGAACTGGGTGCCCCAATCGCCGACGTGGTTCTGGCGGACGACGTCGTCGCCAAGGAACTCCAGCACCCGCGCCACGCTGTCACCAATGATGGTCGAGCGCAGGTGGCCGACGTGCATTTCTTTGGCCAGGTTGGGTGCCGACATGTCGATCACCACCTTTTGTGCAGGGCCGGCCTTGCGTGCGCCCAGGTGGGCGTCGGCCAGGGCGGCATCCAGGCGGCTAGCCAGGGCGTCGGTGTTCTGGAAGAAGTTGAGGAAGCCTGGACCGGCAATCTCGACCTTGCTGATGTCGGCGCTGGCCGGCAGGGCGTCGATGAGTTTTTCGGCCAGGTCGCGCGGCTTCATGCCGGCCGGCTTGGCCAGCATCATGGCGATGTTGCTGGCGAAGTCGCCGTGGGTCTTGTCCCGGGCGTTTTCCACCTGGATCGCCGGCGACAGCCCTTCAGGCAGCACACCGTCGGTGACGAGTTGGGTGAGGGCTTGCTGGATCAGCTGGCGAATGGTGTCTTTCATGGGGATCTCTTTTCGACCGCAAGCGCGGTGGAGCGCTTGGATGCGCAGGTGGAAAAACTGGGCATTATCCGTGGCTGGGAGCGGGTTGCCAACCTTTGGGGCTTGCCAGCCTCAAGAATGCCGGGGCCGCTTTGCGGCCGTTTCGCGACGCGAGGCCGCTCCCACTGGAGGTATTTGCTTCCTGAAATCAATAAAGGTCTACCGGGTCGACATCCAGCGACCAGCGAACCTGACGCCCGCTCGGTAGCTGCTCCAACACTAGCAACCAGGCGCTGATCAGTCGATGCAAAGGCGCCCGGGTATTGGCCTGTATCAACAGTTGCGCGCGGAAGCGACCGGCGCGGCGTTCCATGGGAGCCGGTACCGGGCCAAGAAGTTCGATGCCCGGTAGCCGTTGTTCGGCCACCAGGCGCTCGGCGGCGGCGCAGGCTTCGTCAAGGAAGCCTTCGGCCTGCCCCGGCTTGTGGGCCTCGGCGCGCAGCAGGGCCAGGTGCGAGTATGGCGGCAGCCCGGCGGCGCGGCGTTCGTCCAGGGCTTGCTCGGCGAAGGCGAAGTAGCCCTGCTCGGTCAGCTGAACCAGCAGCGGGTGGTCGGCCAGGTGGGTCTGGATGATGACCTTGCCGGGTTCTTCAGCCCGGCCGGCACGTCCGGCCACCTGCACGATCAGTTGCGCCATCCGCTCGCTGGCGCGGAAGTCGCCGGAAAACAGCCCGCCGTCTGCATCGAGGATGGCCACCAGCGTCACTCTGGGGAAGTGATGGCCCTTGGCGAGCATCTGGGTGCCGACAAGAATGCTCGGCTGGCCCTTCTGGATGGTGCTGAACAGGTTATGCATGGCGTCTTTGCGAGCCGTGCTGTCGCGGTCCACACGCAGGATAGGGTAGTCCGGGAACAGCACTTTCAGGCGTTCTTCGGCGCGCTCGGTGCCGGCACCGACCGGGCGCAGGTCTACGTGGTTGCATTGCGGGCACTGGTGCGGCAAGCGTTCGTCATAGCCGCAGTGGTGGCAGCGCAGCACGCCAGACCGCTGGTGCACGGTCATCCGCGCATCGCAGCGGGGGCATTCCGACAGCCAGCCGCAATCGTGGCACAGCAAGGTCGGGGCAAAGCCGCGGCGGTTGAGGAATACCAGCACCTGCTGGCCGGCTTCGAGGGTCTGGCGAATCGCTTGCTGCAGCGGGCCGCTGATGCCGCTGTCCAGAGGCAGGCTTTTTACATCCAGGCGTAGCATGCGCGGCGGGCGCGCACCGCCGGCACGCTGGTTCATGCGTAGCAGGCGGTAGCGCCCGGTGAGGGCATTGTGCAGGGTTTCCAGCGACGGCGTGGCCGAGCCAAGCAGGATCGGGATGTTCTCCTGGTGGGCGCGCACCAGCGCCAGGTCGCGGGCGTGGTAGCGCAGGCCCTCCTGCTGTTTATACGAGCCGTCGTGTTCTTCGTCGATGATGATCAGGCCAGGGTTTTTCATTGGCGTGAACAATGCCGAACGGGTGCCGATGATGATGTCGGCCTCGCCGTCCCGCGCTGCCAGCCAGGCATCCAGGCGTTCGCGGTCGTTCACCGCCGAATGCACCAGGGCAATGCGCGCGTTGAAGCGTTGCTCGAAGCGCGCCAGGGTTTGCGGGCCGAGGTTGATCTCCGGGATCAGCACCAGCGCCTGCTTGCCGGCTTCCAGGGTTTCGCGGATCAGTTGCAGGTAGACCTCGGTCTTGCCGCTGCCTGTGACACCGGCCAGCAGGAACGCACCGAAACCGCCAAAGCCCTCGCGCACGGCGTCAAAGGCATCGCGCTGTTCTTCATTGAGCGGCAGTTCCGGCTGTGCCAGCCAATGTTCATGGCGCAGCGCTGGAAGGTGGCGTCGCACCTCGATCTGCACCAGCTCCTTGGCCAGCAGCAGGTCAAGGCTGTCCTTGTTCAAGTTGAGCTTGGCCAGCAGGCTGTGGGCCACGCCGTGCGGGTGCTGGGCCAGGGTCTTGAGGGCGTCGCGCTGGCGCGGCGCACGGGCGATGCGCGGGTCGTCCAGGCGGGCATCGGGGGCCATGCGCCAGAAGCGTTCCTGGCGCATTTCGGCGGGTTCGCCCTGGCGCAGCAGCGTCGGCAAGGCCCAGCTCAAGGTGTCACCCAGGCTGTGCTGATAGTACTGCGCGGTCCACAGGCACAGCTTGAACAGCGACGGCGGGATCGGCGACACCGGATCGAGCAGGGCGCTGGCCGGCTTGAGCTTGTCGGCGGGCACATCGCTTTGTGCGCACACCTCTACCAGCACGCCGATCATTTCGCGACGGCCGAAGGGCACCCGAATGCGCATGCCCGGGGTCAGGGCCTGGCGTGCCATGCTCGCCGGGGCCTGGTAATCGAACAGGCGGCGCAGCGGGGAGGGCAGGGCAAGGCGCAGGATGACGTCGGGCACGCGGAAAGTCTCGGAGGGCGTTACAAGAAGTGGCGAGCCTAGCAGACGACGGTCGGTGCAAGCGACAACTTGCACTGGCGCTGTGCTCTGGTATTATTCGCCGCCTAATTACGTGCGGTATTCAACAATTGGTGTTGGGTGGCGGCACGCAGCTCGAGGAAGTGACCATGAAAGAAGGTATCCACCCGAACTACGAAGTAGTTGCAGTCACCTGCAGCTGCGGCAACAAGTTCGAAACCCGTTCGACCCTGGGCAACACCCTGTCGATCGACGTTTGCAACCTGTGCCACCCGTTCTACACCGGTAAGCAGAAAGTCCTGGACACCGGTGGTCGCGTACAGAAGTTCGCCGATCGCTTCGGTATGTTCGGTACCAAGAAGTAATCATGCGCATGGCGAATCCTTCGGGCTTCGCATTGCGGCTGAAGAAGGCGCCCCTCGTGGGCGCCTTTTTTGTGGCCGCCGTCTGGCAGTTACCGGCCCTGGCGTTTTGCCCGCTGCCGGATCGGCCGCAGCAGGTCATGGTGAGAGCGGTGGTCGATGGCGACACCTTGCGCCTGGTCGATGGCCGCAGAGTGCGGCTGATCGGTATCAACGCCCCGGAAATCGGCCGAAAGGGGCGCACCAGCGAGCCCTATGCCGAAGCCGCCAAGCGGCGCTTGCAAGCCCTGGTGAAGGGCAGTGACGGGCGCGTCGGGCTTGTGCCAGGGGTCGAGTCCAAAGACAAATACGGCCGTACACTGGCGCATGTATACGGCCCTAATGGCGACAATCTTGAGGCACAACTGCTCAGGGAAGGCTTGGGCTTGCATGTGGCGGTTGCCCCCAATGTGCGCCTCAGTGGCTGCCAGCAGCTTGCCGAGCACGCTGCGCGCCGGGCCGGCGTGGGCCTGTGGCGGCGCTCGCCCGTGGTGCCCGCAAGCGATGTCAGGCAGTCGGGGTTTGCGCTTGTGAGTGGCCGTGTCGAAAGCATCGAGCGCAACCGTGGCGGGGTCTGGCTTAACCTGGGCAGCGCCATGGTGCTGCAGGTTCCCGCTCGTCTGCGACGTAACTTCCCTGACCGCTTCTTCGATAACCTCAAGGGACGCCAGGTCGAAGCGCGTGGCTGGGTGCTGGATCGTTCCCGCAGGGGCGTCCTCAAGCCCGGCCAGCGGCGCTGGGTCTTGCCATTGACCGATCCGAGCATGTTGCAGCGCATTTCAGGTCGAAAGATGTAGACATTTCGCTATTGGATTGTACACACTGTGAGGCGTATGCCCCCGTGGGTTTTAGCGTAAAGTCGTAGGCTAAAGGCCTTGACACAAGTGACCGACCAGTCTTGTGACTCCCCGGCTCTTTGCGTATCCTCGGCGGTCCGTCAGAACAGTAAATAGCGGAATGCCCACCATGTCAGACCTGAAAACCGCCGCTCTCGAATATCACGCTCAACCTCGTCCGGGGAAACTGAGCGTCGAACTCTCCAAGCCCACTGCCACTGCCCGTGACCTCGCCCTGGCCTACAGCCCAGGTGTTGCCGAGCCGGTGCGTGAAATTGGCCGTGATCCAGAGCTGGCTTACAAATACACCGGCAAAGGCAACCTGGTTGCGGTGATTTCCGATGGCACTGCCATCCTCGGTCTGGGTGACCTCGGCCCACTGGCTTCCAAGCCGGTCATGGAGGGCAAGGGTGTTCTGTTCAAGCGTTTCGCTGGTATCGACGTGTTCGACATCGAAGTCGAATCGGAAAGCCCGCAAGCGTTCATCGACACCGTTCGCCGCATCTCGATTACCTTCGGTGGCATCAACCTCGAAGATATCAAGGCGCCAGAGTGCTTCGAAATCGAGCGCACCCTGATCGAACAGTGCGACATCCCGGTGTTCCACGATGACCAGCACGGTACCGCCATCGTTACCGCCGCCGGCATGATCAACGCCCTGGAAATCGCCGGCAAGAAGCTGGAAGACGCCAAGATCGTCTGCCTGGGTGCCGGTGCTGCCGCCATCTCCTGCATGAAGCTGCTGGTGAGCATGGGCGCCAAGGTCGAGAACATCTTCATGATCGACCGTAGCGGCGTGATTCACGCTGGTCGTGACGACCTGAACCAGTACAAGGCGCAGTTCGCTCACGCGACCGACAAGCGCACCCTGGCTGACGCGCTCGACGGCGCCGACGTGTTCGTAGGCCTGTCCGGCCCGAACCTGCTGAGCCCAGAAGGCCTTAAGTCGATGGCTGCCAACCCGATCGTGTTCGCTTGCTCGAACCCGGACCCGGAAATCTCGCCAGAGCTGGCACACGCCACTCGCAGCGATGTGATCATGGCTACCGGCCGTTCCGACTACCCGAACCAGGTCAACAACGTACTGGGCTTCCCGTTCATCTTCCGTGGTGCCCTGGACGTTCGCGCCAAGCGCATCAACGAAGAAATGAAGATCGCTGCCGCCGTCGCCCTGAAAGACCTGGCCAAGCTGCCAGTGCCGAAGGAAGTATGCGATGCCTACGGCGTACAGGCTCTGGAGTTCGGCCGTGAGTACATCATTCCGAAGCCCCTGGACGCACGCCTGATCACCGTCGTTTCCGACGCGGTGGCCAAGGCCGCCATCGAATCCGGCGTTGCTACCCTGCCGTATCCGAAGCACTACCCGCTGACCAGCGTGGATGACGTGTTCAACGGCTGATTAGTCCCGTAGCGACATGAAAAAGCCCCGGCTCGCATGAGCCGGGGCTTTTTGTTGGGGCATTGGAAAGTGTGGGGTTTGCGAGGCGTTCGTCCCGACATGTTCGTTGGCTGTGAGATCGAGCGCCGCCCGCGCGGCGCTTCGCGGGTGTACGCTCCCACAGGGATCGCGCAAGATTCCAGAAATTGCGCAAGCCAGTGGCTTGCACCATGATCGGGCCAGTTTTCAGGTGCTTTGCAAGCCAGTTGTTTGCCCAGGGACTGCATCAGCCTCAAGCCTGCGGAGTACCTGTGGAAGCGGCGTTGCCAGCCTTGGTGTATGTCTTGAGACGCGACCATGGCCTGAGAGGTTCGGCACGTTGCAACAGCTGTGGGAGCGGGCTTGCCCCGCGAAGCGCCGCGCGGGCGGCGCTCGATTCACGCGCCCACGCAAAACCCGAATAAGGCGCCCTGCCTTAGAACAGATCCATCGGCGCCGCTTCGTCAGCCGGCAGCGGGCTGCCCGGCGCTGCGCCGTTGCCCAGTTCATCCACTGACGGCGGCGAGTCTTCGGCCTTGAACAGCTCGAAGTAAGCATTCGGTGTGCTCGGCGAGGCCGCACGCCCGCTGACCGGGTCTACGCGCAGGCTGAGTATGCCTTCCGGCTCTGCAGGGGTATGCGCCGGCTTGTCCTTCAGCGCCGCGCCCATGAAGCTCATCCAGATCGGCAGCGCCGCGGTACCGCCATACTCGCGGCGGCCGAGGGTTTCCGGCTGGTCGAAACCAACCCACACCGTGGTCACGTAATCGGCGTTGTACCCGGAGAACCAGGCGTCCTTGGATTCGTTGGTGGTACCGGTCTTGCCTGCCAGGTCAGTGCGGCCCAGGGCCAGCGCCCGGCGGCCAGTACCACGCTTGATCACATCCTGCAGCATGCTGGTAAGGATGTAGGTGGTGCGCCCGTCGATGATCTGTTCGGCCACAGCCGGCGTCTGCGGCACAGGTGCCACTTGGCCGAAGGCCGATGGTGCTTCGCCAGGCATGGCTGCGGTGCTGATCGGCTGTTCAGGTGCAGCCAGGCCGGCCTGGTCCTGGGCGCCTTGCGGAACGCGAGGCGGGTTGGCGGTGAACAGCGTCTCGCCGCTGCGGCTTTCGATGCGGTCGATCAGGTACGGGTTGATCTTGTAGCCACCGTTGGCAAAGGTGCTCCAGCCAGTGGCGATCTCCATCGGCGTCAGGGTGGCGGTACCCAGGGCCAGCGACAGGTTGCGCGGCAGGTCCTGCTTGTTGAAGCCGAACTTGGCGATGTAGTCGATGGTGCGGTCTACACCCATGGCCTGCAACAGGCGGATCGACACCAGGTTGCGCGACTTGTACAGCGCTTCACGCATGCGGATCGGGCCGAGGAAGGTGTTGGTGTCGTTCTTCGGCCGCCACACTTTGTCTACCGATTCGTCAACGAACACGATCGGCGCGTCGTTGACCAGGCTGGCGGCGGTGTAACCGCTGTCCAGCGCGGCGCTGTAGATGAATGGCTTGAAGCTCGAGCCTGGCTGGCGTTTGGCCTGCATGGCGCGGTTGTAATTGCTCTGCTCGAACGAGAAACCGCCGACCAGGGCGCGAATCGCGCCGTTGTAGGGGTCGAGGGTGACCAGTGCACTCTGCGCGCCGGGCACCTGGCTGAACTTCAGCTTGCCATCCTCAAGGCGCTGCAGGCGTACCAAGTCGCCCACCTGCGCTACGTCAGCTGGCGATTGCGGTGCGCGGCCCATTGAGTTGCTGTTGATGAACGGGCGCGCCCATTTCATGGTGTCCCAGGCAACCTCGGCCTGTTGACCGTCCCGGGTCAGTACCGTCAGGCCGGTTTTTTCCACCTGGGTAACGATGGCTGGCTCCAGGCTGCCAAGGGTGCGCTGCTTGCCCAGTTCCTGCAGCCACGCTGCCTGGGTACGGCCGGGGAAGCGTGCTTCAGGGCCACGGTAGCCGTGGCGTTCGTCGTAATCGGAAAGGCCGTTGAGAATGGCCTTGTTGGCCATTTCCTGCATGTCGCTCGGAACGGTGGTGGTGACCCGGAAGCCTTCGGTGTAGGCATCGCTGCCGTAGCGTCCGACCATCTCCGCGCGAGCCATTTCGGCGATGTACGGCGCATTCACCTCAGGTGTCGGCACGTGGTAGCTGGCGTTGAGCGGCTCGGCCAGGGCAGATTCGTAGCTGGCTTGGTCGATCTTGCCCAGCTTGTACATGCGGCCGAGGATCCAGTCGCGGCGCTCTTTGGCACGCACCGGGTTGGCCAGCGGGTTGAAGCGCGACGGTGCCTTGGGCAGGCCGGCAATCATTGCCATCTGCGCCAGGCTCACGTCACGGATCGACTTGCCGTAGTACACCTGTGCCGCTGCGTCGATACCGTAGGCGCGGTTGCCCAGGTAGATCTTGTTCACGTACAGCTCAAGGATTTCGTCCTTGGTCAGCTCACGTTCGATCTGCAGGGCCAGCAGGATTTCGTTGGTCTTGCGCGAGAAGCTGCGCTCGCTGGTGAGGAAGAAGTTCTTCGCCACCTGCATGGTGATGGTGCTGCCGCCGGTCTGAATGTGCCCGGTCTTCACCAGCTGGGTGGCGGCGCGCATCAGGCTGCTGGGGTCGACACCGTAGTGGTTGAGGAAATTGTCGTCCTCGGCTGACAGCAGCGCCTGAATGAACTGTGGGGGAATTTCCGCGAAGCGGATCGGGGAGCGGCGCATTTCGCCGAACTCGGCAATCAGCTTGCCATCGCTGCTGTACACCCTGAGAGGGATCTGCAACTGGATGCTTCTGAGCGAATCGACCGAGGGCAGGCTGGGGCTAAGATACAGAAACGCACCGCTCACACCGAGTACGAGCGCGCAGATGACTGCGACGGAAGACCACCAGAAGAACTTCAGCAGACGTATCAAGGCTTTTCGGTGTCCAGGTTGGGAGTGGATTGCACGCAGGTCCAGCGGACCAAAAAACGCTGGGCATTATAAGCATTTTTCGCCTCTCCGGGTTACCGGCCAGGCTGCTCGTCGCCTCGTCGGGCAGTCTCGGCCCAGTGTTGCCGCGGGGTTGCAACAGACAACAAGGAAGCCGCGATGCTTGGACGCTTCGGCAAGGATGCCGGTTCACTGGTGGGAGTGGAAATTGCCCCCGAGGCCATTCGCCTGGTGCAACTGCAACGGCGCAATCGCCATTGGCGGGTGGTGGGTTCGGCGCAAGAACCTTTGCAGGCCACAGCGGGCGCAAACTGGATCGCAGAGCCCGGCGTAGCAGCAGCGGCGCTGCAGCGTGCCTACCGACGGAGCGGTCTCAGGCAGCGGCAGGTGGCCTTGGCACTGCCGGCCTGCCAGGTCATCTGTAAAACGTGCCATTTGCCAACGGCGCACGATGGGGCGCAGCTTGAAGCGCAGCTACTGGCTGACGCCGAGCGGCTTTTTCCGTTTCCGCTGGAGGATCTGGCCCTCGATTACCAGGTCATGGGGGCATCCAGCGTGCAGCCAGGCTGCTCCGAGGTGATGGTCGCTGCCTGTCGACAGAGCGCGCTGGCGTCACTTGAGTCCGTTGTTGAACAGGCGGGCTTGCAGCTTGAAGCCGTCGAGGTCGACAGCATTGCCTTGTGTCGCATGTTGCCACCGGGCGAGCTGGAGGGAGTGGCGCTGCTGCGCATCGAGGCCCGCAGCGTGACCCTTTATGGCTGGCAGCCGGGCAGGGCCTTCCAGCGCCATGAGCTGCAGGCGGATGGTGGGGAGATGGCTGGGCAACTATCAGGGCATTTGCAGGCCCTGTTAGCTGAGGAACGTCTGCCTGCAGAGCTGTGGGTTACAAGCAGCGCGTCGCTCGATCCGGTCTGGCTGCAAGACCTCGGCAGCCGGCTGGGCGTGCCGTGTCGACACCTGCCTGGCCTGGCGGGGCTTGAACACGTCGACGGCTCGATGCTGCTGGCATGCGCCTTGGCTGTCGGAGGGTTGCGCCCATGATGCGGCTCAACCTGCTGCCGTGGCGTGAACGGCAGCGTCAGGCGGCTTTGCGGCGCTGGCGCGGCCAGCTGGTGGCTGGCGCATTATTGGCATTGTGCGCGGTGACGTTGGTGGATCAGCTGGCCCGCCAGCGCGGGCAGCAACAGGCGCTGGCCAATGCCAGGCAGCAGGTAGCCCTCGATTTGCTGGGCGAGCAGTTGCAACCGCTGGCCGATGTGCGTGCACAGCATGACACGCTGCTCGTCCGAGCTGCGGCGCTGGAGGGATTGCGTGCACACCAGGGTGTGCTGGCCGGGGTGTTCGCTGACCTAGAGGGGGCGTTGCCAGAGGGGTTGCAGTTACTGGACCTCAGCCTGGAAAGCGGCCGCTTACAGATGACCGGGCTGGCAGCCTCCGGGGCTGTGGTTGCGCAGTTCATGCGTGACTTGAACCGTTCGAGCGTATTGCTCGACCTGGAGCTCAAACACCTGAGAAGCCTGCCGGGCGGCGATGAGTTTCTGCTGATCGCGCGCGTTTCGGCGTTCTGGTCGTGAATAGCGCGGCATTGCTCGCCTGGCTGAGTGTGGCTGAGCGCTCCGCTCGCTTTCGGCGGCTGGCGCCAGTGTTGCTGGCTGTTGGGCTATTCAGTGTGGGCTGCGCGTTACGCTTGCCGGCGCTATTGCAGCAACAAGCGCAGGAGGACGTCAGGCGTGCGGAACTGAATCAGCTGCAGGCGAGCGGCGCATCGCAGTTGGCCGAGCTGCAGCGACTGCAGGCGGCTGTGGCGGTTGCCGAGCAGCGGTTACAGGCAGCGCGCTGGCAGCTGGCTGCGGGGGAGAGCATGAGCGACCTGCTTGAGCGCCTGACGGTTTCGGGGCATGCGCATGGCCTGCATGTCGAGCGCCTCGACGTCCAGGAAGGTGAGCTACAAACCGGTTTCCACAGGGTACCGCTCGAACTGCAGGTGGTTGGGCATTACCCGGCCTTGCGGCTGTGGCTGGACGAATGGTTGGGCCAGGCGCGGGTGCTACGTAGCGGCGACATGCGCCTGGCAGCGGCTGATCGCGAGGCTGGGCTTTTGCGCCTGCAATTGCGGCTCGATGCCTATCACTCGCCTGGGCCCCTGTCAGCGCCAGCAATGCTCGCCCACGTGCCGGCACGGGCGGCCATGGCAGCGCCTTCAGTAGATCCGTTCGCCCCCGCTACCACGCGATCGTCTGGCTCCGGCCTGGTGGGTGTGCCATTGGCGCAGCTGCGAATGGTTGGCAGCCTGGCACGTGGAGCGTTCCATGAAGCGTTGCTGATGGGCGCTGGCAAGCTCTATCGCGTGCGCCCCGGTGACCGCTTAGGGCGCGATCAGGGTGTGGTGAGGCACATCGACCCACAACAGGTCGAAGTGCGTGAACGGTTGTTCATGGCGGGAGAGTGGCACGAACGCGCGGCGTTCATCACCCTCGCCGGGCGCTTGGGCAAGGAGGCCCCGGACAAGCATGAAGAAGTGGATGAAATACCTGCTGGCAACCCTGCTGTGGATACCGTTGGCGTCGGCGACTCCCCACCAGGGTGAACCCCTTTCGCTGAACTTCCAGGATGTTGAGGTGCGCGCTGTGTTGCAGGTACTGGCGGATTACGCCGGCATCAATCTGGTTGCCAGCGACGCGGTGCAAGGTAATGTCACCTTGCGTTTGCAGGATGTGCCGTGGGAGCAGGCCCTTGATCTGGTGTTGCGCAGCAAGGGCCTGGCCCGGCGCCAGGAGGGCAATGTGCTGCTGGTGGCGCCGGCAGCTGATTTTGCCGCGCAGTCAGCCGACAGCCGGGTGGAACAAGCATTGGAAGCACACCTGCAGCCTTTGCATCGACAACTGTTGCCCATTCACCACGCCAAGGCGGCCGAGCTGGTAGAGCTGCTGCTGGCGAG
The DNA here is from genome assembly GCF_026240995.1 of Pseudomonas sp. DCB_BI. Classification (NCBI taxonomy): domain Bacteria; kingdom Pseudomonadati; phylum Pseudomonadota; class Gammaproteobacteria; order Pseudomonadales; family Pseudomonadaceae; genus Pseudomonas; species Pseudomonas sp. DCB_BI. The sequence goes on from NZ_JAPFCG010000003.1 coordinate 222,003, forward strand.
CCTGGCGGGCGACGGCATGCACACGGGTAGCCTGAGCGCCGATGAGCGTACCAATACCCTGGTGGCGCACCTGCCAGCTGACCGTCTTGCCGAGCTGCGGCAGCTGCTGCTGCAGCTGGACGTGCCTGTCCGCCAGGTGGCGATCGAGGCGCGTATTGTCGAGGCCAATGTCGATTACGAGAAAAGCCTGGGGGTGCGCTGGGGTGGGCCGCTCTACGGTGACAGGTTGCGCCCCGGCAAAGAGCTGTTCGTCGACCTCGGGGTGGAGCGTGCCGCCAGCAGTGTCGGGCTTGGGCTGCTGCGCGGGGACGTGTTGCTTGACCTGGAACTCAGCGCCATGGAAAAGAGTGGCAATGGCGAGATCATTTCGCAGCCCAAGGTGGTCACGGCCGACAAGGAGACCGCGCGGATCCTCAAGGGTACCGAGGTGCCGTACCAGGAAACCAGCCAGAGTGGCGCCACCTCGGTGTCGTTTCGCGAGGCCTCGCTGTCGCTGGAGGTGACCCCGCAGATTACCCCGGACAATAAGGTGATCATGACGGTGAGGGTGACCAAGGACGAGCCGGATTACGTCAATGCCTTGAACAACGTGCCGCCGATCCGCAAGAACGAGGTAAATGCCAAGGTTCGTGTGGCAGACGGTGAAACGATCGTGATCGGTGGCGTCTACTCGACTGCGCAAAACAATGTGGTCGACAAGGTGCCATTTTTGGGCGATCTGCCGTATGTTGGGCGGCTGTTTCGACGCGATGCATTACAAGAGAAAAAATCCGAGCTGCTGGTCTTCCTGACTCCGCGTATCATGAGTGACCAGGCGATTGCTGTGAGTCGTTGATTCTGTGCGAAATTTGATACTTGTGGGACCCATGGGCGCTGGTAAAAGCACCATTGGACGCCTATTGGCCAAAGAGCTGCGCCTGCTGTTCAAGGATTCCGACAAGGAAATCGAACTGCGATGCGGCGCCAACATCCCGTGGATTTTCGACAAGGAAGGCGAGCCGGGCTTCCGTGATCGCGAGCAGGCGATGATCGCTGAGCTGTGCGCCCTCGACGGCGTGGTCCTGGCGACCGGCGGCGGTGCAGTCATGCGTGAAGCCAACCGCCAGGCGCTGCATCAGGGTGGCCGGGTCATCTACCTGCATGCTTCAGTGGAGCAGCAGGTTGGCCGCACCGCGCGCGACCGTAACCGGCCGTTGCTGCGCACCGCCAATCCCGAGGCCACCTTGCGGACCTTGCTGGAAACCCGCGACCCGCTCTACCGGGAGATCGCCGACGTGGTGGTAGAAACCGACGAGCGGCCACCACGCATGGTGGTGATCGATATTCTCGAGCGCTTGCAGCAGTTGCCGCCCCGTTAACCCGGGACTATCCTCGGCGACCAGCGCCGAGTCGAGGCTCAACGTTATCGCGCAGGTTGCCCGAACGGCGCCGCGCCCAAGCACATTGTGGGGATACATGCAGACACTGAAGGTCGACCTGGGCGAGCGTAGCTACCCGATATACATTGGCGAAGGCCTGCTGGATCAGGCCGAACTGCTGGCGCCGCACATTGCCGGGCGGCAGGTTGCCATTGTTTCCAACGAGACCGTCGCGCCCCTGTATCTCGAACGCCTGACCAAGACCCTGGGTGCCTACGCGGTGCTGCCGGTGGTGTTGCCCGATGGCGAAGCCTACAAGAACTGGGAAACCCTGCAGCTGATCTTCGACGGCCTGCTGACGGCGCGGCATGACCGCCGTACCACGGTGGTCGCCCTGGGTGGCGGCGTGATCGGTGACATGGCCGGCTTCGCCGCCGCCTGCTACCAGCGCGGCGTCGACTTTATCCAGGTACCGACCACCCTGTTGTCCCAGGTCGACTCCTCGGTCGGTGGCAAGACCGGCATCAATCACCCGCTCGGCAAGAATATGGTCGGTGCCTTCTACCAGCCCAACGCGGTGCTGATCGACACCACCAGTCTGCAGACCCTGCCCGCGCGCGAGCTGTCGGCAGGCCTGGCCGAAGTGATCAAGTACGGCCTGATCTGCGACAAGCCGTTCCTCGCTTGGCTTGAAGACAATATGCAGGCCCTGCGCGCCCTCGATTCGGCGGCCCTGACCGAGGCCATCCGCCGCTCCTGTGCAGCCAAGGCCGCTGTGGTGGGGGCTGATGAGCGCGAGTCTGGTGTGCGGGCCACGCTGAACCTGGGGCATACCTTCGGGCATGCCATCGAGACCCACATGGGGTATGGCGTGTGGTTGCACGGCGAAGCCGTGGCCGCGGGCACGGTGATGGCCCTGGAGATGTCCATGCGCCTTGGCTGGATCGACCAGGCCGAGCGCGATCGCGGTATCCGCCTGTTGCAGGATGCAGGTTTGCCGGTGGTGCCACCACAGGAAATGACCCCGGCGCATTTCATGGAGCACATGGCGGTCGACAAGAAGGTGCTCGACGGTCGTCTGCGTCTGGTGCTGCTGCGCCAGATGGGCGAGGCCGTTGTGACCGACGACTATCCGAAAGAGATTCTTCAGGCCACGCTGTCGGCGGATTACCGCGCGATCGTGGCCCAGCTTTGAGGTTGTGACAGCGCAATGACCAGTTTGCATGCCGATGAGGCCTTTCTCGACCATTACCAGTTGAGCCACGATCCGTTCGCGCCCCGCGTGCCCGGCTTCAAGTTTTTCCCGGCCCAGCGCAAGCCCGTGCTCGGCCAGCTGCACCATCTGGCACGTTACAGCCAGCTGATGCTGGTGGTCAGCGGCCCGTTGGGCAGTGGCAAGTCGCTGCTGCGCCAGGCCCTGGTGGCCAGCACCAACAAGCAAGCTGTAAAAAGTGTGGTGGTGTCTGCCCGCAGTGCCAGCGATGCCTCGGCCATGCTGGCCCAGGTTGCTCAGGAGCTGGATGTGGACCAGCCTGAGGTGCAGGCGATCCTGTCCAAGGTGGTGCAGCTGGCGCTGACCGGTCAGGAAGTGTATTTGCTGGTGGACGATGCGGAACAACTCGACGAGTCGGCACTCCAAGCGTTGCTGGAATTGGCGGCGGGGGTACCGGAAGGGCGCCCGCACGTGTTCCTGTTCGGTGAACCATCGCTGATTGCCGGGCTGGACGAGCTCAATGTCGAGGAAGAGCGCTTCCACATCATCGAGCTTGCCCCCTACAGTGAAGAGGAGACCCGCGAGTACCTGGAGCAGCGCCTGGAAGGGGCTGGCCGGGGCATCGAGGTGTTCAGCCGTGAACAGATCGTCGATATCCATGAAAACTCCGACGGCTGGCCTGGCAACATCAACCAGGTCGCCCGTGACACTTTGATCGAAGCCATGATCGCCAGCCGCTCGACGGTCAAGCGACCAACCATGGGGTTCAAGATGCCTAAAAAACATGTGCTCGCGCTGTCCGCTGTGGTCGTGGTCGCCGTTGCGGCCGCGGTGTTGATGCCCAAGAAAGGCGAGAAGGCCCCTGCCGATGCGCCGGCCGCCCAGGCCCAGTTGCCGCTGGGCGATGGCAAGCAGGGCGCCAACATCGAGTTCTCTGGCTCGTCCCAGCCGATGCCGTTGCCGCTGGTTGGCCAGTCGCAGCCGGTAATGCGCGAGCCGCTGGCCCAGGCAGCAGGCATGGGCGAAGGTGAAGAAGGCAGCCCGGCCGGTGAAACCGACCTGCAGCCAGGCAACCCGCCACCCACCGTGACAACCATCGCGCCACCGCAAGGCGTGCCGGCTGGCCCTGCACCTGCACCGGCCCAGCCAGTCGCGAGTGCGCCGGCACAGCCGGTGCAGCCGGTTGCGCCAGCGTCGAAGCCTGTTGCAACCCAGCCTGCCAAGCCGGTTGCACCGGCCAAGCCTGCACCCGCGCCGACGCAGGTCGCGGTGGCCAAGCCGGCCGCCAAGCCTGCTGAAAAACCAGCCGCCGCTGGGGGTGCCAATGGTGGCTGGTACGCCGGCCAAAAACCGGGCAATTATGTGGTGCAGATCCTCGGCACAAGCTCCGAGGCTTCGGCCCAGGCCTACGTGAAGGCCCAGGGTGGCGACTATCGCTACTTCAAGAAAAACCTGCAGGGCAAGCCACTGTATGTAGTGACTTACGGCAGCTTCGCCAACCGTGATGCAGCGGTTGCGGCAATCAAGAACTTGCCAGCGAAGGTCCAGGCTGGTAAACCTTGGCCACGTACCGTCGCCAGCGTCCAACAAGAGCTGGCCTCGGCCCGCTGATACCTGCCGGGCGGCACCACCCCGCCGCCCAGTTGCTGAGCGACTACTGAACTTCGACTAGCCTGCTGCGCCTGAGCGCGGCAGGCTTTTCTGTCCCAGGCTGCCGGCCACAAGCCCCGAGTTGCAGTCATGGCTGAAACGCTTCAGACTCAAGCCAAGCCGCTATCACGGCGCATGGCGTAAAAACATTCAAAATTGCGACATAAATTTTCAATGGTGAGACATGAAAATTTGTGGGCATCGCTGTCGCTGTGCAACAATGGTTTTCCATGGCCACCGCAAAAAAGCTGGCATTTGATCGGCGTGGATGGTAAGTGGTTGTTAAAAAAGAGATTTACCTCCGGTAGAGAGGTGAACCTGGTGAGAATGTGTCTATGAAAACAGGTCTGTACCATCCCGAAGAATTCAAGGACAACTGTGGTTTTGGCCTGATCGCCCATATGACGGGCGAGCCGAGCCACCACCTTCTGCAAACCGCCATGCAGGCGCTGACTTGCATGACCCACCGCGGTGGTATCAACGCCGACGGCAAGACCGGTGACGGTTGCGGTCTGCTCATGCAGAAGCCCGATCAATTCCTGCGTGCCGTGGCTCAGGAGCACTTCGCCGTTGAGCTGCCCAAGCAGTACGCCGTCGGCATGGTGTTCTTCAACCAAGACCCGGTCAAAGCCGAAGCTGCCCGCGCCAACATGGACCGCGAAATCCAGGCTGCCGGCCTGAAGCTGGTCGGCTGGCGCAAGGTCCCGATCGACACCAGCGTGCTTGGCCGCCTGGCCTTGGAGCGCCTGCCGCAGATCGAGCAGGTGTTCATCGGCGGTGAAGGCCTGAGCGACCAGGAATTCGCCATCAAGCTGTTCAGTGCCCGTCGCCGTTCGTCGGTAGCCAACGCCCACGACGCCGACCACTACATCTGCAGCTTCTCGCACAAGACCATCATCTACAAAGGCCTGATGATGCCGCGCGATCTCGCGGCGTTTTACCCAGACCTGGGCGACGAGCGCCTGCAAACCGCGATCTGCGTGTTCCACCAGCGCTTCTCCACCAACACCCTGCCGAAATGGCCGCTGGCGCAGCCGTTCCGCTTCCTCGCCCACAACGGCGAGATCAACACCATCACCGGCAACCGCAACTGGGCCATGGCCCGTCGCACCAAGTTCGCCAACGACCTGATCCCGGATCTGGAAGAGCTCGGCCCGCTGGTCAACCGCGTCGGCTCCGACTCGTCGAGCATGGACAACATGCTGGAGCTGATGGTCACAGGTGGTATCGACCTGTTCCGCGGCGTGCGCATGCTGGTCCCGCCAGCCTGGCAGAACGTCGAGACCATGGACGCCGACCTGCGTGCCTTCTACGAATACAACTCCATGCACATGGAGCCGTGGGATGGCCCGGCCGGTATCGTCATGACCGAAGGCCGCCACGCGGTGTGCCTGCTCGACCGCAACGGCCTGCGCCCGGCGCGTTGGGTGACCACCACCAATGGCTACATCACCATCGCCTCGGAAATCGGTGTATGGGGTTACCAGCCTGAGGAAGTATTGGCCAAGGGCCGTGTCGGCCCGGGTCAGATCCTTGCCGTGGACACCGAAACCGGCCAGATTCTCGACACCGATGCCATCGACAACCGTCTGAAGTCGCGCCACCCGTACAAGCGCTGGCTGCGTCAGCATGCCACCCGCATCCAGGCGACGCTGACTGACGACCAGGGCGTGGCCAGCTATGACGCTGACCAGCTCAAGCAATACATGAAAATGTTCCAGGTCACCTTCGAAGAACGTGACCAGGTGCTGCGCCCGCTGGGTGAGCAGGGCCAGGAAGCCGTTGGTTCGATGGGTGACGACACGCCGATGGCCGTGCTGTCGCAGCGCGTGCGTTCGCCGTACGACTTCTTCCGCCAGCAGTTCGCCCAGGTCACCAACCCGCCAATCGACCCGTTGCGCGAAGCGATCGTGATGTCGCTGGAAATCTGCCTGGGTGCCGAGCGCAACATCTTCCAGGAGTCCCCGGAGCACGCTTCGCGGGTCATCCTCAGCTCGCCGGTCATCTCGCCCGCCAAATGGCGTTCGCTGATGAACCTGGAGCGTGAAGGCTTCGACCGCCAGCTGATCGACCTCAACTATGAGCAGGGTGTCGGCCTGGAAGCGGCCATCCGCAACATCGCCGACCAAGCTGAAGAGGCCGTGCGTGCGGGCAAAACCCAGCTGGTGCTGAGCGACCGTTACATCGCCCCGGGCAAGCTGCCGGTGCACGCTTCGCTGGCCGTTGGTGCAGTGCACCACCGCCTGACCGAGCAGGGCCTGCGTTGCGACAGCAACATCCTGGTGGAAACCGCCACTGCCCGTGACCCGCACCACTTCGCCGTGCTGCTGGGCTTCGGTGCGTCGGCCGTCTATCCGTACCTGGCTTATGAAGTCCTGGCTGACCTGATCCGTACCGGCGAAGTGCTGGGCGATCTGGACGAGGTCTTCAAGTATTACCGCAAAGGCATTTCCAAGGGCCTGCTGAAGATCCTGTCGAAGATGGGTATCTCCACCATCACTTCGTATCGTGGTGCCCAGCTGTTCGAAGCCATCGGCCTGTCCGAAGAAGTGGTCGGCCTGAGCTTCAAGGGCGTGTCCAGCCGCATCAAGGGTGCACGCTTCGAAGACTTGGAAAGCGACCAGAAGCTGCTGGCAGCCGAAGCCTGGAGCGCGCGCAAGCCGATCCAGCAAGGTGGCCTGCTGAAGTTCGTCCACGGTGGCGAATACCACGCCTACAACCCGGATGTGGTCAACACCCTGCAGGCTGCAGTGCAGCAGGGCGACTACGCCAAGTTCAAGGAATACACCACGCTGGTCGACCAGCGCCCGGTGTCGATGATCCGCGACCTGCTGAAGGTGAAAGTGGCCGAACAGCCGCTGGCGCTGGAGCAGATCGAGCCGCTGGAGGCCATCCTCAAGCGCTTCGACTCTGCCGGTATCTCGCTGGGCGCACTGTCGCCGGAAGCCCATGAAGCGCTGGCCGAGGCCATGAACCGCCTGGGCGCGCGTTCCAACTCCGGTGAGGGCGGGGAAGACCCGTCGCGCTACGGCACCATCCGCAGCTCGAAAATCAAGCAGGTGGCCACTGGCCGCTTTGGCGTGACGCCGGAATACCTGGTCAACGCCGAAGTGCTGCAGATCAAGGTTGCCCAGGGCGCCAAGCCGGGAGAGGGCGGCCAGCTGCCAGGTGGCAAGGTCAACGGCCTGATCGCCAAGCTGCGCTATGCGGTACCGGGTGTGACTCTGATCTCGCCGCCGCCGCACCACGATATCTATTCGATCGAAGACCTGGCCCAGCTGATCTACGATCTCAAACAGGTCAACCCGCAAGCGCTGGTATCGGTCAAGCTGGTGGCAGAGGCCGGCGTTGGCACCATTGCTGCTGGCGTGGCCAAAGCCTATGCCGACCTGATCACCATCTCCGGCTACGACGGTGGCACCGGCGCATCGCCGCTGACCTCGATCAAGTATGCCGGCGCCCCGTGGGAGCTGGGCCTTGCCGAAACCCACCAGACCCTGCGCGGCAACGACCTGCGCGGCAAGGTCCGGGTACAAACCGACGGCGGCCTGAAAACCGGCCTGGACGTGATCAAGGCAGCCATCCTCGGCGCCGAAAGCTTCGGCTTCGGCACCGCACCCATGATTGCCCTGGGCTGCAAGTACCTGCGCATCTGCCACCTGAACAACTGCGCCACTGGCGTGGCCACTCAGAATGACAAGCTGCGCAAGGACCACTACATCGGTACCGTCGACATGGTGATCAACTTCTTCACCTTCGTCGCCGAAGAAACCCGTGAGTGGCTGGCCAAACTGGGCGTACGCAGCCTCGGCGAGCTGATTGGCCGTACCGACCTGCTCGACGTGCTGCCAGGCGACACCGAGCGCCAGCAGTACCTGGACCTGTCGCCGCTGCTGGGCAGCTCGCACATTCCGGCGGACAAGCCGCAGTTCTGCGAAGTCGACAAGAACCCGCCGTTCGACGAAGGCCATCTGGCCGAGAAGATGGTGGACATGGCCCTGCCGGCCATTCGCGACCAGGCGGGTGGCGAGTTCAGCCTGGACATCTGCAACTGCGACCGTTCCATCGGTGCGCGTGTGTCGGGCGAAATCGCCCGCCTGCACGGCAACCAGGGCATGGCCGCGGCGCCGATCACCTTCCGCTTCAAGGGCACTGCGGGCCAGAGCTTCGGCGTGTGGAACGCCGGTGGCCTGAACCTGCACCTGGAAGGCGACGCCAATGACTACGTCGGCAAGGGCATGACCGGTGGCAAGGTCACCATCGTGCCGCCTGCCGGCAGCCCGTTCGCAACCCAGAACAGCGCCATCGTCGGCAACACCTGCCTGTACGGTGCCACTGGCGGCAAGCTGTTTGCCGCGGGTACTGCGGGTGAGCGCTTCGCTGTGCGTAACTCCGGCGCCCACGCTGTTGTCGAGGGCACTGGCGATCACTGCTGTGAATACATGACCGGCGGCTTTGTCTGCGTTCTGGGCAAGACCGGTTACAACTTCGGTTCTGGCATGACTGGCGGCTTCGCCTACGTGCTCGACATGGACAACAGCTTCGTCGACAAGCTGAACCACGAGCTGGTGGAAATCCAGCGTATCAGTGGTGAAGCGATGGAAGCCTACCGTAGCCACCTGGCGCGGGTCCTGGGCGAGTACGTTGAAGAAACCGGCAGCGAATGGGGGCGTGAGCTCTCGGAGAACCTGGACGACTACGTGCGGCGCTTCTGGCTGGTCAAGCCAAAGGCGGCCAACCTGAAGCAACTGCTGTCCAGTACACGTGCCAACCCGCAGTAACAACAGCTGCAAGTGACGGCCCCGTGCGCGGGGCCTGTCGTGCTCAAGTGATCGTCTTGCAGCTTGCAGCCTGAGGCTGGCAACTGCGGTAAAGAGGTTTTGAAAAATGGCTGAACGTCTGAACAACGACTTCCAGTTCATCGAAGTGGGTCGCAAGGACCCGAAGAAAAAGCTGCTGCGCCAGCGCAAGAAGGAGTTCGTGGAAATCTACGAACCGTTCAAGCCGCAGCAGTCCGTGGAGCAGGCGCACCGCTGCCTGGGCTGCGGTAACCCGTATTGCGAGTGGAAGTGCCCGGTGCACAACTTCATCCCCAACTGGTTGAAGCTGGTTTCCGAAGGCAACATCCTGGCGGCGGCGGAGCTGTCGCACCAGACCAACACCCTGCCGGAAGTGTGCGGCCGCGTATGCCCACAGGACCGCCTGTGCGAGGGCGCGTGCACCCTGAATGACGGCTTCGGTGCGGTGACCATCGGCTCGGTGGAGAAATACATCACCGATACCGCCTTCGCCATGGGCTGGCGCCCGGACATGTCCAAGGTCAAGCCCACCGGCAAGCGCGTCGCCATCATCGGCGCAGGCCCGGCTGGCCTGGGCTGCGCCGACGTGCTGGTGCGCGCCGGGGTAACCCCGGTGGTGTTCGATAAAAACCCTGAGATCGGTGGCCTGCTGACCTTCGGTATCCCCGAGTTCAAGCTGGAAAAGACCGTCCTCAGCAACCGCCGTGAAGTGTTCACCGGTATGGGTATCGAGTTCCGCCTGAACACCGAGGTGGGCAAGGACGTGACCATGGAACAGCTGCTCGCCGAGTACGACGCCGTGTTCATGGGCATGGGTACCTACACCTACATGAAGGGCGGCTTCCCAGGCGAAGACCTGCCGGGCGTGCATGACGCACTGGACTTCCTGATCGCCAACGTCAACCGCAACCTGGGCTTCGAGAAGTCGCCGGAAGACTTCGTCGACATGCAGGGCAAGAAGGTGGTGGTACTGGGCGGTGGTGACACTGCGATGGACTGCAACCGCACCTCGATCCGCCAGGGCGCCAAGGCAGTGACCTGTGCCTATCGCCGTGACGAAGCCAACATGCCGGGTTCGCGCAAAGAGGTGAAGAACGCCAAGGAAGAAGGCGTGAAGTTCCTTTACAACCGCCAGCCTATCGCCATTGTTGGCGAGGACAAGGTCGAAGGCGTGAAGGTGGTCGAGACCCGTCTGGGTGAGCCGGACGCCCGTGGCCGCCGCAGCCCTGAGCCGATTCCAGGCTCCGAAGAGATCCTGCCGGCCGATGCCGTGGTCATCGCCTTTGGCTTCCGCCCAAGCCCGGCACCATGGTTCGAGCAGCATGGCATCCAGCTGGACAGCCAGGGCCGCGTGGTAGCGCCGGAGAAGGGCAAGTTCAAGCACCAGACCAGCAACCCGAAAGTGTTTGCCGGTGGCGACATGGTGCGTGGTTCGGACCTGGTGGTGACGGCGATCTTCGAAGGGCGTACGGCTGCCGAAGGTATCCTGGACTACCTCGAAGTCTGATCTTCGACCTGCGCGCGGGCGTGCCCGCTTCCACAGGGTTCAACGCAGAACCTGTGGGGGCAGGCACGCCCGCGAAGCTTTTGTATACAAAATCGTTTGATCTGTGGCACCCAATAGACAAAACGCATGGCCACGGCCGTGCCTTTTGCGCTGGCGTCTGAGAAAATGCCCGCACTATTTTTCCGGATGCCGACATGACTGCCCTGAAGAACGATCGTTTCCTGCGTGCACTGCTCAAGCAACCCGTAGACGTCACCCCGGTGTGGATGATGCGCCAGGCCGGCCGCTACCTGCCGGAGTACCGCGCCAGCCGGGCCAAGGCGGGTGATTTCATGAGCCTGTGCATGAACCCGCAGTTCGCCTGCGAAGTTACCCTGCAGCCGCTGGACCGTTACCCGCTGGACGCGGCGATCCTGTTCTCGGACATCCTCACCATCCCCGACGCCATGGGCCTGGGCCTGTACTTCGAAACCGGCGAGGGCCCGCGTTTCAAGAAGGTCATCAGCACCCCTGCCGACATCGAAGCGTTGCCGATCCCCGATCCGCAGAAAGACCTTGGCTATGTCATGGATGCAGTCAGCACCATCCGCCGCGAACTGAACGGCCGCGTGCCGCTGATCGGCTTCTCGGGCAGCCCGTGGACCTTGGCCACCTATATGGTCGAAGGCGGCTCGTCGAAGGACTTCCGCAAGACCAAAGCCATGGCCTACGACAACCCGCAAGCCCTGCACCTGCTGCTGGACAAACTGGCCCAGTCGGTCACCAGCTACCTCAACGGCCAGATCCTTGCCGGCGCCCAGGCCGTGCAGATCTTCGACACCTGGGGCGGCAACCTGTCTGCGGCGGCCTATCAGGAATTCTCCCTGGCCTACATGCGCAAGATCGTCAGCGGCCTGATCCGCGAGCACGAAGGGCGCAAGGTGCCGGTGATCCTGTTCACCAAGAATGGTGGTTTGTGGCTGGAAAGCATCGCCGACGCAGGTGCCGACGCACTGGGCCTGGACTGGACCTGCGAAATCGGCGATGCCCGCCGCCGCGTGGGTGACAAAGTAGCCTTGCAAGGCAACATGGACCCGACTGTGCTTTACGCAAAGCCGCAAGCCATCCGCCAGGAAGTGGCGCGCATCCTGGCCAGCTACGGCCACGGCACCGGCCATGTGTTCAACCTGGGCCACGGCATTACCCCGGAAGTCGACCCGGAGCATGCCGGCGTATTCATCAATGCCGTTCACGAGCTGTCTGCGCAGTACCACGGCTGATTCCAAGCTCCCCGAGCGCAAAGGTTGCGAATCGGGGAGCTAGACAGGTTTATTCCTACATATAGGCAAGCTGCTTTTCTCTAAAGTCCGGACTCCCCTTGCGCAGAAGGCGCATTCGCTTCCAGTAAATGCGCCCTTGCGCATTTCACCAGCAATGCGTTCGGAGTTCGTGATGAATACAACAAAGACCCTGCGAAAAAGCGTTGTCGCCACAGGTGTGTGGATGGCGATTGCAGGCACAGCTTTACAAGCTCAACTTGCCAATGCGCATGGCAACCTGGCAGATCCACCTTCTCGCGCGGCGCTCTGCCATGCGAACCAGAAAAACCTCAACACCAACTGTGGTGGCGCTCAGTACGAACCGTGGTCGGTCGGTGAGGCGATTGGGCGTTTTCCAAGTGCTGGTCCTGTTGACGGAAAAATTGCCAGTGGCGGTGCGCGTGGCGACTTCGGCGCCCTGGATGAGCAATCGGCCAACCGTTGGCACCTGACCCCGGTCACTGACCGTAACATGCAGTTCGACTGGCATTATGAGGCCCCGCATCCGGTTACCTCGTGGGAGTACTTCATTACCAAGGCGGATTGGAACCCCAACGCAGCGTTGACGCGTGCCGCTTTCGATGCCACCCCGTTCTGCGTGGTAGATGGCAAGCATCAGATACCCGCTGCTGGTACAGGTACCAACCCGAAGCACAGCTGCACATTGCCGACTGACCGCACGGGCCAACATGTGATTCTTGGCGTCTGGAAAGTTGGCGATACCGACAAGGCGTTCCATAGCGTTGCTGACGTCGATATCCAGCTCGATGGCGGCCCCGCCCCGGAATGGCCGCGCCTGGCTGAAATCAGTGCCAATCGTGACCTTGAAGTTGGCGATAAAGTGACTGCACGCGCATTCGATGCCAATGGCGAGCGTACCTCGCACCATGTGAGCATCACGGTCGATAGCGCCGAAGAGGGCATCGCTGCCAACTGGGCCTACAAGCTGGCCAGGCAGATCAATGAAACCCAGACGCTGGTACGTGCCGGACAGATGGACACGGACGGCAACATCGAGCCCGTGCAGGGCTCCAACAGCATCTTCGCCAAAGCCGAAAGCGGCCTGACCAACTACATTCTGGACTTTGAAACCGCCGCTGGCGATCCGACCACGATGCACCTGCATGATGTCAAACCCGAGTACACGATCGTGGATGGCAAAGGTGGCGTGGACTTCACCGTCATGACCAACAAGGCCTTGACCGTGACGGCGCGGCTGTTCGACAGCAATAACAAGCAGGTCTCTTACTCGCGCCAGAACGTTAACGGTACGGAACCGTTCGCGCTGAATGTCGTGAGTGGCGAGGGTATGCACACCCTCAAGGTCGTGGGCGTGGACAAGCTCGATCGGGTGCTGCTGCAGGACCAGAAGACGCTGCAGCTCAAAGCGGCAGGCGATGCCTCTTACGACTTTGTCTTCCCTGAATCGCTCTCCAACTACAAAGCGGGTACCAAGGTACTGCAGCCCAAGAATGGCAAGGTCTACGAGTGCCAGCCATTCCCTGCCTCGGGTTACTGCGTGCAGTACTCCGCAGCCGCTGGCCAGTTCGAGCCAGGTACTGGCTCCCACTGGAACATGGCCTGGACCGAGAAATAAGGCATCAAACCTGGCCCCTTGAGGGGGCCAGGCTCTTCGAGTACTCCAAATGCAAGTACAAAAGTATTGCTGGCAGCAGATCCTCCTGCACTGGGTCTCTGCAATGGTCATCCTTTGGGCGTTGATCAGCGGTTTTTACGTGGCGCACATGGATGTCACCCCCGCCACGCTTCACCTGGTCGCCTTTATCAACGTCGCCATGACTACGTTGTTCATTCCTGTATTCCTGCTGCGCTGGCTGTTGCGCCTGACCCGTCTCAAGCCACGTAGCCTGCACGATGATCCCAAGGGCCAGCGCATTGCGCATGTCGTGCACGAGGGCTTGTACTGGAGCACGGCGATCGTATTGGCGTCCGGCCTGTTGATGATGGACAGGGTTATAGACGTGTTCGGCTGGTTCTCCATCGCGCCACTGCTGAGCGAGCCGTTCTGGCACCGCGTCTGGTTCTACATTCACATTGCCGCCTGCCTGCTGCTGGCCACGGGGGTAGCGCTGCATATCGCTGCCGTGGTGTTGCATGAGCTGAGCGGGCGACGCGTGCTGCGGCGGATGCTGCCCTGACCCGGATGAAGCGCACTTCGCATTGGATCTGGCTGGCGTGCGTGGTGGCAACGCTTGCCTGGCTGGCATGGCGGGAAAGGACTTATCCCGTCGCTGCCCCGCCGGCGGTTCCGGCAGTGCCGGTGGAGACACCCCAGCTGCCGGCAAAACCGTTGCCGGCGGCCACCGTGGCGTTGGCGTTCGGCTTCCAGGCAACGCGCCCGCAGCAGTCGGGCCAAGCGGATGTCGCCCTCAAGGCCAGTTTCGTTTCCAGCCAGGGCGAGGCTCGCGCCTTGGTGAAAAGCCATGACGGTGAGGCTATCTACCGCGTCGGTGACCGCATACCGGGCCGCGGCGTGCTGCGCCGCATCGATGTGCGTTCCATCGTGTTGTGGTCCGAAGGCCGCGAGGAAGTCGTGTCGATGTCCGCGCCCGCTCCCTCCGTGTTCCTGCCTGCAGGTGCGGCCGTTCGCCCGCACCACACTCCCGACCCTTCATCCCGCCTGTTGCGGGAGGTGCAATGACTCTCAAGCGATATCTGCGCGCCGCCTCGTTCGGCGCCTGTCTTACCCTGAACTGTTCCCTGGCGCTGGCTGAGGCGCCCACCTGGCAGCTGGCGATGAGCGATGCCGATGTACGCGAGGTGGTACGCGAAGTGGGCGCGATCCTCGACCAGACGATCATCCTCGACCCGCGCGTGCAGGGCCGTATCACAGTCCTTTCCAACGAAGCACTGGACCGCGAAGGGATCCGTCGGCTGTTCTACTCGGTGCTCAATGCCCAGGGCTTTGCCGCCGTGAGCGACGGTGACCGTTTGCTGGTGCTGCCGGCCAGTGAGGCCAAGGCTTGGGCCAACCAGCAGGTGGAGGCGATACCGGCAGCGTTCACGACGCGGGTTTTCAACCTGTCGGGCAGTGTGGCTGCCGACCTGGCCGGGTTGTTACGGCCATTGGTTTCCAGCAGTGGCTACATTGGGCCGTCCAGTTCGGCAAATGCCTTGGTGGTGACCGAGTCCGCAGCCAACCTTGACCGCCTGGAGCACCTGGTTTTGCAACTCGACAGCGGCCAGCGGCATGACCATGAGCTGGTGAGCTTGCGCCAAGCCCGCGCCGATGTGGTGTTCCCAGTGATTGAAGCAGCCGCCGGAGGGCCCGACAGCGGCGTGCGGGTGCTGGTCGATGCGGGCGGTAACCGCCTGCTGATCCTTGGCCCGGCCAAGTCCAGGCAACGTTTGGCGCAACTGACACGCACGCTGGATGTACCAGCACCAGCTACCTCACAGAACTGGCGGGTGGTGCGCCTGCAACACAGCAACGCCGAGCAGCTTGCCGAAGTGCTGGGCGAGGTGGGCAAACGCCTGGATGGCACGCCGGGCACAAACACTCCGGGCGTCGGCATCGCCGGCGAAGCCATCGTCACGGCCGATGCCAGCCAGAACGCGCTGGTGCTGCTGGGCGAGCCGCAGACGTTGGCCAGTGTGGAACAGATCATCCTGCAACTGGACCAGCCGCGGGCGCAGGTGCTTATTCATGCGGCAATCGTTGAAGTCAGCGGCAGCATCGAGGAGGCGCTGGGCGTGCAATGGGGCATGGACAAGGGTGGCCTCAAAGGTGGCATAACCTACAGCGAAAGCGGCGCGACATTGGCCGACCTGCTGGGCAAAGAGGCCAAACTGCCGGGGGGCGCCGCCCTGGCCATCGGCTCTGATCGTTTTGCCGCCTTGGTATCGGCTTTGGCCAGCAACAGCCGCAGCAATCTGTTGTCCACGCCTAGCCTGCTGACGCTGGATAACCAGGAGGCGCAGATCCTGGTTGGGCAGAACGTGCCGTTCAAGACAGGCTCTTACGTGACCCCCGGCAGTGGTTCGGAAAACCCCTTCACCACGGTTGAGCGCAAGGACATCGGTATCAGCCTGAAGGTGCGCCCGCACATCAACGAAGGCAACAGCCTGCGCCTCGAGGTCGAGCAGGAAAGCTCGGAAATTGCGCCCAGCGCGGCCGAGAATGACCTGATCACCAACAAGCGCACGCTCAAGAGCACCATCCTGGCCTCCGATGGCGAGATCATCGTGATTGGTGGCCTGATCAAGGACAGCGTGCGCCAGGTAGAGCGCGGCGTGCCTCTGCTCAGCCGTATTCCTTGGGTGGGTGGCTTGTTCCGGTGGCGCAGCGACACCCAGGAAAAAACCAACCTTATGGTGTTCCTGCGCCCGACCATCTTGCGCAGCCAGGCCGACCGGGTCGAGGCGGGGGGGCGTGCCTACGAAGGGTTGCGCCATGCGGATGATTCGACCTTGCCGGAAGATGCCCGGCGGATGTTCGATACGCGGCGTCTGCCCGACGCGCTCCGGCCGCGCCCATGAGCATCGCCCTGCCGTTCAGCTTTGCCCGACGTCACGGCATCCTGCTCGACCGCCAGGCAGCCAAGCCTGCTTTGCTGATGCGTGAAGGCGCTTCACTGGCCGCCATGGCCGAGGCCTGCAGGCTAGTGGGCAGTACCTGGCCTCTGCGTCGCGTGAGCGACGCCCACTTTGCCGAGCGCCTGGCCCAATGCTACGGCCCAGGCCAGGATGCCGCGCAGGCGGTGGTTCAGGGCCTCGACCAGGAAATCGACCTGTCGCGGTTGGCCGAAGCCTTGCCGCAGACCTGCGACCTGCTTGAGCAACAAGACGACGCGCCGATCATTCGCCTGCTCAACGCCTTGTTCAGCGAGGCGGTGAGATCGCGGGCCTCGGATATCCACCTGGAAACCTTCGAGCAGCAGCTGCGCGTGCGCATGCGCATCGACGGCGTCATGCGCGAAGTACTGACGCCGCCCCGGGAACTGTCTGCCCTGCTGGTTTCGCGCATCAAGGTCATGGCGCGCCTGGACATCGCCGAAAAGCGCGTGCCCCAGGATGGCCGGATCAGCCTGCGTCTTGCTGGCCATGAAGTGGATGTGCGGGTGTCGACCTTGCCTGCCGCCCATGGTGAGCGGGTGGTGCTGCGCTTGCTGGACAAGCAGGCAGTACGCCTGGACATCGACCACATGCAGATGCACAGCTCGGTGCGAGCTGGCTTCATGCACATGCTGGAAAAACCGCACGGCATTTTTCTGGTCACCGGGCCCACCGGGTCCGGCAAGACCACGACGCTGTACACCGCGCTGTCATACCTAAACCAGGTATCCCGCAATATCCTCACCGTCGAGGACCCGATCGAATATCACCTGCCCGGCATCGGCCAGACCCAGGTGAACACCAAGGTCGACATGACCTTCGCCCGTGGCCTGCGCGCCATCCTGCGCCAGGACCCGGACGTGGTCATGGTGGGCGAAATCCGTGACCGGGAGACTGCAGACATCGCGGTGCAGGCCTCGCTGACCGGCCACCTGGTGCTGTCCACCCTGCATACGAACAGTGCGCTGGGGGCCATCACGCGCCTTTCCGACATGGGCATCGATACGTGTTTGCTAGCCTCATCGCTGGCCGGGGTGATGGCCCAGCGGCTGGTGCGGCGGCTTTGCGACCACTGCAAGGTCGTCTATGAGGTGGACGAGGCCACCGCCAGCGCTTTGGGCCACCCCGCCGGGTTGCCGTCGCAGCTCTACGAAGCGCAGGGCTGTAGCGAATGCCTGCAGGGTTACAGCGGGCGCCTGGCCTTGCACGAGATGGTGGTGGTGACGCCTGCCTTGGCCCAGGCGATCCACGCCCGGGCGTCCCTGGCTGACATGTCCGCAGTGATCCGCGGGGCCACACTGAGCCTGTTCCAGCATGGCGTCCAGCGAGTCTGCCTGGGGCAGACCAGCGTGGCAGAGCTGCTGCGTGTGACGGGGCAGGGCTGACATGCCGGTGTTCCGCTACCAGGCCCAGGATGCGCAGGGGGCGCGCCAGCGAGGAACGCTGGAAGCACCGGGGGCACGCCAGGCCCGGCAAACCTTGCGCGAGCAAGGCTTGCTGGTGCTGAAGCTGGCCCCGGTAGGGGCATCGCCAATGGCCGCCTGGCGCACAGGTAAAGGCATGAGCCTGGCCCAACGCTCGTTGCTCACCCGCCAGCTGGCGACGCTGCTGCATGCCGGGGTGCCGTTGACCGAGGCCTTGCAGGCAGTTGCCGGCCAGAGCACCCAGCGCCAGGTAAGGCTGGTGCTGGGGGGCGTGGTTGAGCGGGTTGCCGAAGGCCTCGCGCTGGCCCAGGCCCTGGCGCACTACCCTCAGGCGTTCCCCATGGTTTACCGGGCGACCGTGGCCGCCGCCGAACGCTCCGGCCACCTGGCGGGCGTACTCGAGCGCTTGGCCGAGCATGGCGAGAACCAGCAGGCCCTGCGCCAGAAAGTACAACTGGCCATGGTTTACCCGGTGATCCTGCTGGTTGTTTCGTTACTGGTGGTGGGGTTTCTGCTCGGTTATGTGGTGCCCGATGTGGTGCAGGCCTTTTCGCGCGACCAGGCGCAGCTGCCGCTGGCAACGCAAGTGCTGATCGCCCTGAGCGATGCCACCCAACATTACGGCTTGGCAGCGCTGGCGCTGTTGGTGGTAGCTGCTGCGCTGGTTGCCTGGGCACTTCGCCAACCGGCACTGCGCAGGCAATGGCATGGCTTTTCACTGCGCCTGCCGGGCTATGGCGAGTTTGTCCGCGCCAGTGAAGCGGCACGCTTCATCGGTACCTTGGCCATCCTGGGGCGCAGCGGGGTAGCCCTGGTCGAGGCAATGAACATCGGCGCAGCGGTGATCGGCAACCTGATCCTGCGCGAGCGTTTGTTGCAGGCCGCTCGCGAACTAGGCGAGGGCAGCTCGCTGGCCAATTGCCTGGCACGCAGCGACACCTTACCGCCACTGATGCTGCACATGATCGCCAGTGGCGAACGCGCCGGTGAGCTGGACACCATGCTTGAACGTGCCGCAGACCTTCAGGCCAGGCAACTGGCGGGGCGCATCTCGTTGCTGGTGAGCCTGTGCGAGCCACTGATGTTGCTGGTGATGGGCGGCATCGTGCTGTTCATCGTGCTTGCCATCTTGCTGCCGATTCTCAACCTCAACCAACTGGTCAACTGATATGTCCATACGTTCAGCACGCCGCGCGCAACGCGGCTTCACCCTCATCGAAATCATGGTGGTGGTCATCATCCTGGGGGTGCTTGGCGCGCTGGTGCTGCCCAACGTGATGAGCCGTCCTGACCATGCCAAGCTGACCGCAGCCCGTACCGATATCCAGTCGATCTCCACCGCGTTGGAAATCTACCGCCTGGATAACGGCCGCTACCCGACCACCTCGCAAGGCCTGGAAGCCTTGGTGACGCGACCAACTGTAGCGCCCCTGCCGCGTCAATGGAGTGCCCAAGGCTATCTCAAGAGTACACCCATCGACCCCTGGGGCTCGCCTTACCAGTTCGCAAGCCCGGGCACCCGTTCGGCCCAAGGCTATGACCTTTACTCCCTGGGGGCCGATGGTCAGCCGGGTGGTGAGGAGATGGATGCCGATATCGGTAACTGGCCCGAATGAAACAGCGCTGTTCTCAAGGCTTTACGCTGCTGGAGCTGCTGCTGGTCATGCTGCTGCTGGGCATCGTGATGAGCATGGCAGGGTTCATGTTCGGGCGCGACCCGCAACGTATGGCCAACCAGGAAGCCAGCCTTTTCTTCCAGTTGGTGCAGCACGCGCGGCAACAGGCGGTGCTGGAAGGATTGGCGGTGGGTATTCGCATTGATGCCCGGGGCTATCAACTGCTTAGAGCCGCTGGGCACAGCTGGGAGATTGCGGGCAAGCATCGAGATATCGACCTGGACCTGCACGTGGAGATCGATGGGGTTCCGGTGCCTCCCGGTGTGCCTGGGAGGGCACCGCAACTGGTGATGTACGGCAACGACGAGCACACGCCGTTTGCCCTTCATTTCGGGGTGAACGATGTACGCCTTGTTTCTGTGTCGAGCGATGGCATCAATGACCCCAGTTTCCTGCGCTGAACGCGGCTTCACCTTGTTGGAAGTGTTGGTGGCGTTGGTGATCTTCGCGGTACTGGCCGTGGCGGTTACCTCGGCCAGCCAGCATGTGCTGGTGCAATCGCAGGGGCTTGAGAAACGCTTGCTCGCCAGCTGGGTCGCTGACAACCACTTGATGGAGATGCGCCTGCAACCTGCACCGGGTCCTGGCGAGCGCACCCTGGATGTCATGTTCGGCCAGCGTCGCTGGACCTTGGAGGAAACCCGCCGCCGTCTGGGTGAGAGTGCCCTGCTGGAAGTACACGTACGGGTAGGCCTTGCTTCGGACCGCCAAGTACTGCACCAGGCCACGGGGTGGTTGGGGCTGTTCGATGCGCCACGCTAGGCCAGGCAGGTTGCCCGGGCAGCGGGGCTTCACCTTGATCGAGCTGCTGCTGGCGATCGCCATCTTTGCCTCGCTGGCGGTGGGCAGCGCGCGCGTGCTCGATGTGTTCATGCGTGCCGAAAGCGCACGGCAGATGCAGGCCAATGAGCTGCGAGCGTTGGCCAGGGCCATGAGCCTGATGCAACGCGATGCCCTGCTGGGTTACCAGCCTGCGAGTCTCGGCAAGGGCGGTTACGGTGTACTGCTGCACGGCGCACGGGCGCATTGGTTGGCCAGGGAGCAAGACAACCAGGCGCTTAAACGCAGCGAGTTGAGGGTTGTCGAGTATTGGCTCGAGGAAGGCGTGCTGTGGCGTCAACGGCGCACGCAGGGGCAAGACCAGCCTCGGCCGCAGCGCTTGCTCGAAGGTGTACGCGAGCTGCATTGGCGTGTACATGTGCCCGGAAGCGGCTGGCAGGCGAGCTGGCCCATGGCCCAGCGGCGGCCGGTGCCCCCACAGGCGCTGGAGGTAACGCTGTCGACCAAGCGCTTTGAGCAGGTTCGGCGGGTACTGCCACTGGGGGGCGCCAGCCAGTGAGGGGGCAACGGCAAAGGGGGCTCGCGTTGGTTACCGTGCTGCTGGTCATGGCGCTGCTCACGATGCTGGTAGCCGGCATGTTGCACAGCCATCAACTATTGGTTGGCGGGGTTACCCGGCAGATCGAGGGTACGCGTTTATTGCGCCTGGCCCATGCAGGCGAGCAGCAGGGTCTGGTGAGCCTGCGCCGCGAGCTGAGCGAGGTCTTGCAGGTCACCCATGATCGGCAAGCCTGGGCCCGGCCCCGGGCGTTGAACCTCGATCAAGGGCAGGTAACCCTGCAGTTGGAAGACCTTTCGGGTCGGCTGAACCTGGGAGCCCTGATTACCGGAAAGGCGCCCGACCCGTTGCTGCTCGAGCGCTGGGAACGTCTGTGCCATTCATTGCAGCTGGAGCCACCGGCATTGGACGGGCTCGTTGGCCAGCCAATGCTCGACCCAACCCAGTTGCGCGCATTGCCTGGGGTCACCGCCGAGGTGATGACGCGGTTGCGACCGTGGGTGGTGGTACTGCCCAAGGAGGCGCGGCTCAACATCAATACGGCCCCGCCGCGCTTGCTGGCGGCGTTCGCCGAGCTGTCACCGACGGTGGCCGCGGAGCTGGCAAGGGCGCGCCCCGAAGCGGGATACCCCACCGTGGAGCGCTTTCTTGCCCAGCCCCAGCTGGAGGGCCAGGGCCTGGACAGGCGTGGGCTGGCAGTGAGCAGCCGCTGGTTTCGCCTGGAGGTACAGGCGGAGCTGGCAGGCCGGCGCATGTACTTGTACAGCGATCTGGAGATCGATTTGAACACGCATCAGGTTCGTGTGGTGCGGCGTGTGTTTTCGGCAAGGCGGGAGCGAAGTGCAGATGAGTGAGAACTGGTTGTACCTGTTGCCCGAAGGCATTGCGGCCGCTGATGGGCAGTGGCCGGTGTGGTTGCGTACGGCGGACGGCAACCTGAGCACGGCGCGCCTGGGTGAGCTTGCCTCGACCCTGTCCGGCCCAGTGATCGTGGTGGTGCCCATGGAAATGCTGGGCAGCTGTGAGATCGGCTCTGTACCGGGTAAACGGCCGAAACCGGAAACATTGGCGTACGCCGCCGAGGATCAGTTGGCAGCGCCGCTGGAAACGTTGCATTTGGTGTTTGGTCCGCCCTGTGCGCAAGGGCATCGCCGCGCGTTGGTGATAGAGCTTCAGGTCATGGCCAACCTGATGGCCCTGCTGCAAGCCCAGGGTATCGACCCGCTTGGCATCTACGCCGATGCCGACCTGCTGGGGGCCGGGCAGCCCTGCGCATTGTGGTTCGAGGGCCGCTGGCTGCTGGGGGGTACGAATGGTCTATGCCTGGTCGCCAGTCCGCAGGCCGCCGAGGTCCTGGCGCAGCAGTTGCCGCCGATGGCATGGCAGGCCGAACCTGCTCATGCAGGGGAGGCGCTCTGCAACCAAACAGTCGATAGCGCCGTCCACACCCTGGTGCAAGGGCGAGCCACGGCCCTGGACCTGCGCCAGGGGGCATTCCGGCGACGCGGATCGGCCTTGCCTTGGTCCGCCTTGGCGGGAGGGGTGCTGCTGGCATTGGCAATGGTGTGCCTGGCGGATCATCTGCGTATCGCGTGGTTGACGCACCGCACGACACAGCTGGATGCCGAGAACGTTCAGGCATTTCAGCGCTGGGCGCCAGGGCAGCCTGTCACTGGCGACCTGGTTGCGCAGGTCAGGGCGCTGGAGTTCCGCCCCCGGGCAATGACCACTGTCGAGGAACTGGCAGCATTCAGCGAGCGGTTGGTTGAAGCCGGGAACATCACCGTTGAACGGGCTGTGTCCAGCCCCACCGAAGGGTGGCGCATGGAAGTGGTAGCGCAGGGGTTCGCTGACCTTGAGCGCTTGCGTCAGCGGGCGCCTGCGGTGCTGATGGACCAGGCGCGCCAGGCCGGGCAAGGCGTGCGGGCGACCCTGACGTGGCAGGGTGCTCTATGATGCGGTGGTTTGGGCAGGCCTGGCTGCGCCAATGGCAATCGATACCCGGCGCGCGGCGGGGAGTGATAGTGGCCACTCTCTGGAGCCTGGCCTTGGTCGTTCTCTGGCAAGTTGCCTGGAGCCCCGGCAAGCAGCGCTTGCAGCAGGCCGAGCGTGACCATGCGCGAGCCCTGGAGCTGGCCGGGCACCTGCAGAGGGTTGCGGCAGGCCCGGCCATGGCCCTGGAAGCTGTGCAGGCACTGACGCCCGCCGGGCTGAACGCGCGAGCGCTGGCTGCTGGACTGCGAATCACCGGGCTGCAGACGCGTGTCGCTCAGGTGGACGTCAGCCTGGAGGGCGAACCTGCGAAACTGCTGGTTTGGCTGCACGCGCTGGAAGGTGATGGCGTGCAGTTCCGCAGTTTGCAGTTGCAGGTGACCGGCGAACAGTTACAAGCGCAGCTGGTACTGGAGCTGGACGGAGCCTGAGCCAATTAAGATTCGCTTCAGCCAGCTTGGGTAGGCTGTTCCCATCGAAAACGAAACAGGACCTGCCACCATGAAAGCTCGCTACCTCGCCCTGATCCTTGCCCCGCTGTTCAGCACTGCCGCCTTGGCTGCGGGCTACACCGGCCCCGGTGCCCAGCCGGTTACCACCGTTGCCGCGGCCAACGATGCCGCTGATGACACCCCGGTGGTGCTGCAGGGCTTCGTGACCAAGAAGATCAACAACGACGACAAGTACGAATTCAAGGACAACACCGGCACCCTCAGCGTAGAAATTGATGATGAAGACTTGCCGCCGACTCCGTTCAACGAAAAGACCAAGGTCAAGCTGACCGGTGAGGTGGAGAAACATCTGATGAGCCGGGAGGTCGATGTGGATATGGTTGAGATCATCAACTGATCCAAGGGCCCGTTCGCGGGCATGCCCGCGAACGCCTCACATCGATTTGGGTGGTAACTTGCTCAAGTGCAACGCCACCAGCAACGCCACGGCCAGCAAGCTGCCAATGAACAGCCCTGTGCCGTTCCAGCCCCACTGGTGCCAGAACACCCCGCCCGCCGTACCGGCCACGCTGGACCCTGCGTAATAGCTGAACAGGTACAGCGACGATGCCTGCCCTTTGGCTTTCAGCGCCCGGCGGCCGATCCAGCTGCTGGCCACCGAGTGCGCGCCAAAGAAGCCAAAGGTGAACACCAGCATGCCCACGATCACGATCGCCAGCGGGCTGGCCAGGGTCATCAGCAAGCCACCCGCCATCACCACGATACTGGCCCAGAACACCTTGCGCCGGCCCAGCTTGTCCGCCAGGGCACCGACTTGCGCCGAGCTGTAGATACCGGACAGGTACACTACCGACAGCAAACCGACGAGCGCCTGGTTCATGTGGTAGGGCTCGGCCAGCAGGCGGTAGCCGATGTAGTTGAACAGGGTGACGAAAGCGCCCATCAGCAGGAAGGCTTCCAGGAAAAGCCAAGGCAGGCCGGCATCCTTGAAGTGCATGACAAAACCATTCAGCAGGTTGCGCGGGTTCATCGTCTGTGGGCGGAAGTTACGTGATTCCGGCAGCACCTTCCAGAACACCAGCGCAGCCACCAGGGCGAGGCCGCCAATGGTCAGCATCGCGGTATGCCAGCTCACGAAGTCGATCAATACGCCGGTTATCAGCCGCCCGCTCATGCCGCCAATCGCGTTGCCACCAATGTACAGGCCCATGGCCAGGCCGATGTGCTGTGGGTGGATTTCCTCGCTCAAATAGGTCATTGCCACTGCCGCCAGGCCGCTCAGCGACAGGCCCACCAGCGCACGTGTGGCCAGCACCAGCTCCCAGCTCGGCATCACTGCGCTGGCCAGTGTGGACAGTGCGGCGCAGACCAGGGCGAACACCATCACCGGCTTGCGCCCGATGCGGTCAGAGACGGGCCCGGTTATCAACAGGCCGAACGCCAGCATGGCAGTTGCTACCGACAACACCAGGCTGCTCTGCGCCGCGTTGATGGAAAACTCCTTCGACAGCAGCGGCATCATCGGCTGCACGCAATACAGCAGGGCGAAGGTGGCAAAACCGCCGCTGAACAGGGCCAGCACGGTCTTCATGAAGGCGGGGGTGCCTTTTTCGATCCACATTTCGTTCAGGGGAGCAGGCTCTGGCTCGACAGGAAGGGGGGCTACAGCAGTTTTCACGGTGGGTACCTCTGGCGCAATGAAAAAAGCATATAGCTAGCTAATGATTAGATCCAATATATTGTTCGACCTATTTAAGACGTACTGCGACTTGTTTGGAGCCGATCATGGAACTGCGCCATCTGCGTTATTTCATCGCTGTTGCCGAAGAATTGCACTTTGGCCGCGCCGCCCAGCAGCTGGGCATTTCGCAGCCACCCCTGAGCCAGCAGATCCAGGCGCTGGAGCAGGAACTGGGCGCACGTCTGTTCGAGCGTACCAATCGTCGGGTCGAACTGAGCGAGGCGGGCAGGCTGTTCCTTGAAGAGGCACGCCAGGTGCTGGCGCAGGTCGAGAAGGCCGCGGATGTCGCTCGGCGTGCACAGCTGGGCGAGCTGGGCGAAATGAAGATTGGTTTTACTTCTTCGGCACCTTTCACCTCGAAGATACCCAAGGCCATCCACGCCTTCCGCCAGCGCTTTCCGGCGGTGCATCTGAACCTCCAGGAAATGAGCAGCCGGGATGTCGCCGAGGGGGTGTTTGACGAAACCATCGAAGTGGGCCTGATGCGGCCGATGCCGTTGCCTGAGGGGCTGCTGGCCACCGAACTGTTCCGTGAGCCACTGGTGGCGGTAATCAACGCTTCGCATCCACTGGCTGAAGGCACGGAGGAGGGGGTGCATATGGCGGCGCTGGCCCATGAGCCGTTCGTGTTCTTCCCGCGCAGTTACGGCAGCGGGTTGCATGCGCAGTTGCTGAGCCTGGCGCGGCAGGCGGGCTTCAGCCCGCATTTTGCCCAGGAGGCAGGGGAGGCGATGACCATTATCGGCCTGGTATCGGCGGGGCTCGGGGTATCGGTGCTCCCGGCCTCGTTCCAGCGCATGCGCATTGAAGGAGTGGTGTATCGCACCCTGCTCGATGAGGGGGCGATGTCAGCGGTATGGTTGGTGCAACGCGAGCGTGGCGGCTCGGCCATGGCCAAGGCGTTTGCCGAGCTGGTCATCGGCCAGGCCTATGGCTGAGGAGCAGGTCCATCCATACCCGGCAAATGGCACTGGCCATTGCTGCGGCAGCGCCACATACTCGGGCATTCGTTGAAACACGGAGGTCAATCATGCGGCGCGTGGTGTTCAATCAGAAAGGTGGCGTAGGCAAGTCGAGCATCGCCTGCAACCTGGCGGCGGTCAGTGCCAATGAAGGCTATCGGACCCTGTTGATCGACCTGGATGCCCAGGCCAACTCAACCCAGTACCTCACCGGACTCACGGGTGAAGACATCCCCATGGGCATTGCTGACTTCTTCAAGCAAAGCCTGTCCAGCGGGCCATTCAGCAAGAAGAACAAGGTCGACATCTACGAAACCCCGTTCGACAACCTGCACGTGGTTACCGCCACCCCAGAGCTGGCCGACCTGCAACCCAAGCTCGAGGCCAAGCATAAGATCAACAAGCTGCGTAAGTTGCTCGATGAGCTGGATGAGGATTACGAGCGGATTTACATTGATACCCCGCCAGCGCTCAACTTCTATGCGGTTTCGGCGCTGATTGCTGCCGATCGCGTGCTGATTCCTTTCGACTGCGACAGCTTCTCGCGCCAGGCCCTGTATGGCCTGCTGGCCGAGATCGAAGACCTCAAGGAAGACCATAACGAAGACCTGCTGGTCGAGGGCATCGTGGTCAACCAGTTCCAGTCACGTGCCAGCCTGCCGCAGCAGATGCTCGACGAACTGCTGGCAGAAGGGCTCCCGGTGCTACCGGTGTACTTGGGCAGCTCGGTGAAAATGCGCGAATCGCACCACGCCAGCCTGCCGCTGATTCACCTGGAGCCCAAGCACAAGCTGACCCAGCAGTTCGTCGAGTTGCATTCGTTGCTCGAAGAGAACGGTTGAATAGCCCCGGGCGGTTGGCGGGGGATTTTCTTCGCTTATGAGATCGAGCGCCGCGCGGGCGGCGCTCGGTCTCACAGGCGCACCCCCCTCAAGGCGTACGCTTGGTCGCCCCAACCCGGTCACGCGTACCCCCTAAATTTCTTGTAGACGCGGCGTTACTCAGGAAGAGCAACTGATTTCCAAGTGCTTGCCCCACTCCGGCGGTCGCTCGGCGTAGGCCTGCATGCCGGGCTGTTCCTCGAAGGGGCTGGTCAGTACCTGATGCAATCGGCGTACTTCACTGTAATCCCCTGCCTCGGCCGCTTCGATGGCTTTCTGCGCCAGGTAGTTGCGCAGCACATACAGCGGGTTCACCGCCTGCATCCGTTCACGGCGGCCTTCGGCATTGCCGGGTTCGCGCTCACAGCGGGCCAGGTAATCCGCGCCCCAGGCATCGAACCCGGCCAGGTCGATGAAGTCGTCGCGCACCACCTTCAGGGCCTCGGTCACCGGCTGCTCACCCAGCTTGCGGAAGAACAGGCTGTAGTCCACGCCACCACGCTGCATGCACTGCAGCAGGCGCTCGACCAGCGCCATGTCGTCATCCTCGGCAGTGGTCAGGCCCAGACGCCGGCGCATCAGGTCCAGGTAGTGGGCCTGGTACAGCGGCAGGAACAGCCCCAGCGCCTCCTTGAGCGGCTCAACCTCGATCACCGTGGTCAGTGCCTGGGCCAGCGCGCTGAGGTTCCAGTGGGCGATGGGCACCTGGTTGGCGTAGCTGTAACGGCCACGGTCGTCGGAGTGGTTGCAGATGAAGTTGGCGTCGAAGTCGTCGAGGAAGGCGTACGGACCGAAATCGAAAGTGATGCCGAGGATCGACATGTTGTCAGTGTTCATCACTCCGTGGCAGAAGCCATAAGCTTGCCAGCGGGCGATCAGCTCGGCATTGCGCTCGACGATGGTGCGGAACATGGCCAGGTAGGGTTGTTCGGCATCGCGGCATTCGGGGTAGTGCTGCTGTAGCACGTGGTCGATCAGAACACGTTGCTGTTCTGGCTGCTTGGTGTAGTAGAAATACTCGAAATGGCCGAAGCGCACGTGGCTCTGCGCCAGGCGCGTGAGCATGGCGGCGCTCTCGCGGGTTTCGCGCCACACCGGAGTGCTTGAGCCGATGACGCACAGTGCCCGGCTGGTAGGGATGCCCAGGGCATGCAGGGTTTCGGACGCGAGGAATTCACGGATCGACGAGCGGAGCACGGCGCGGCCGTCGCCCATGCGCGAGTACGGGGTCTGGCCGGCGCCTTTGAGGTGCAGGTCCCAGTGTTCGCCAGCGTCGTTCAGCACTTCGGCCAGTAGCAGGCCGCGGCCATCACCCAGCCGTGGGTTGTACGAGCCGAACTGGTGGCCGGAATACACCATTGCCCGTGGGTCGGCTTCTTCCCACAGCTTGTGGCCGCTGAAAAGCTCGGCGAATACCGGCTGCTCGGCCTGGGCCGGGTCGAGGTCAAGCAGGGCCATGGCCGATTCGCTCGCTACCACCAGGCGCGGGTCTGCGATGGGTTCGGGCAGCACCTGGGTGGAGAACACATCGCCCAGGCGGGCGAAGCGGTTGTCGAAGGTGAGTTGGTCGAGGGTTTTCACGAGCCGGCTCCTGAGATTGATTGGCTGGGGCCGCTTGGTGGCCCTTCGCGGCGGTTCGGCGTCCCGACGCGAACGAGGGCGAAGCCCTCGCAGGGGTTCTGCACAGAATAAAGTATTCGAACCCACTCAGGCCGAAGCAGTGCCATCGGGCTTCGGCTGCTCCACGGGAATCAACTGCTGCTTGCCGCCTTTGGGGTCTATCAAGAACACCTCGACCTGGCGCACCGAGATCTTGATGTCATGCGCCTTGAATTCACGGCTGATGTAGCGGTTGAGCTCGTCCAGCGTCGGGTTGCGGTCGCCCAGGTCGCGTACATGCATGCGCAGCTCATGGTCCAGCGAGCTTTCGCCGAAGTTGAGGAAGTACACGATTGGCTCCGGGTCCTTGAGCACCCGTGGGTTTTCATGCGCGCCTTTGAGCAGCAGGTCACGCACCAGGTCAAGGTCGGAGCCGTAGTCGATGCCCAGCTTCAGCGTCACCCGCGTGACCGTGTCGGTCAGCGACCAGTTGATCAGCTGGCCGGTGATGAAGGTCTTGTTGGGGACGATGATGTCCTTGCGGTCGAAGTCGGTGATGGTGGTGGCGCGGATGCGGATCTTGCTTACCGTGCCCGACAGGTTGCCGATGGTGATGGTGTCGCCGATGCGCACCGGGCGCTCGAACAGGATCATGATGCCGGAGATGAAGTTGGCGAAGATCTCCTGCATGCCGAAGCCCAGGCCCACCGACAGTGCGGCCACCAGCCATTGCAGCTTGTCCCAGCTCACCCCGAGGGTCGACAGGGTGCTGACGATGCCGATGCCGACGATGGTGTACGAAAGCAGCGTGGTGGTGGCGTACGCGCTGCCCTGGGCCAGGTTCAGGCGCGACAGCACCAGCACTTCCAGCAGGCCCGGCAAGTTGCCGGCGAGGGCGAAGGTGATGCCGACGATCACCAGCGCGCCCAGCAGGTCGCCAAGGCTGATCGGCACCATGCTGGCGGCGGCGCCGGTGCCGCTGGTGTATTCGTAGAGGACGAAATTGTTGAGGTAGGCGAACACCGATATCAGGTCGGACCACACCCAGTACAGGCCGGCAATGAAACCGCCGAGCAGGGCCAGGCGGATCAGGCGCAGCGACTGCTGGTTGACCTGTTCGATGTCCAGGGTCGGCTCTTCGGTGATGACCTCGCCGTCCAGCCCTTCCTTGGCCGCCGCCCGCTTGCTCAGCGCGCGCTGGTAGGCCAGCCGCCGCGCCGCTACCGACAGGCCGCGCACGAACGCAGCTTCGATTACCAGCCAGAACAGCAGCAGATACAGGGTGTAGATCAGCCGGTCGGTGAGTTTCAGTGCGGTGTAGTAATAGCCGAAGCACACCGCCACGAACAAGGCGATTGGCAATGCGGTGAAGGCCACGCCTACCGCCTTGCGGAACAGCGAGGTGTCGCGGTGCGCCGGGCTGCTCAGCAGCAGGCGGCTGAGCAGCCAGGCCATCAACGCGTAACAGGTCAGCACCACGCCGATCCCCAGCACGTCATCGGCCAGTGCTGAAGGCTGGTGCTCGGCAACCGCCACCACACCGACCAATGCCAGCACCACGGTGCCCAGGCGACGCACCCAGCCGCGCAGGAACTCGACTTGCGGCTTGTGCCAGCGGAAATGGATTTCTGCGACACCGCCGGGGGCGAGGATGCGGTAGGCGGTATAGAACACCAGCCAGGCTTGGGCCAGTTGCCAGAGCGCGGCGCCCAGGTTGGCGTTCTGCCCGCGCGCGTCGATCTGCAACGCGTAGCTGCACAAGGCCAGGCCCAGGCTGACTGGCATGGCCAGCAGGATGTTGATGAGGATCGCCTGCGGCGTGTGCCACTGGCTGTCACGGCGGAAGTGGCCGATATCCTGATGTACCTTGCTTAGCCGCTCATACAGGTATTTGCGGCGCCACAGCAGCGCGCCGATAACCAGCAGCAGGGGCAGAAACAGCAAAGGACGCTGGCTCAGGCCGTCGGCCAGCTCTTTCAGGCCGGAGCCCCATGGCAGGTCGGCAACCTGTTTGGCCAAGCGCTCTGGAACATAGGTCAACCAGTCCCAGTCCAGCGGCTTGTTGCTTGGTATCCAGAACATCTGCTCGTCGAGGGTGGTGCGCAAACCCTGTGCGGTGCCAAGCAGTTGCTTCTGGTTGAGTTGCAGGGTGATCGACTCGTTGAGCAGTGCCGACAGTTCGCGGTTCAGGCGCTCGAGCAGATCGCTGCGGGTGATCGCCACCTCCAGCAGGGCTTTGCGCAAGGCTGGGGTGACGTCTGCCTGCGGCTGGCTGGCCAGCAGTTTGTCGACGTAGGTGACCGGGCTGCTCATCTGTTCGCGTTGCTGGTTGATCTCGAACTGATACAGGCGGATATCGGCGATCTGATCGGCCAGGTCACGGTCGAGCTTGAGGTGCGGCAACGCCTGCTTCTGTTTGTAGAGGATCTTCGACAGCAGCAGGCTGCCCTTGAGGACGCTGATCTGCTCGTCCAGCGCCTGATCGGCCTGGGTCAGGCTGTCGAGTTGCTGCTTGGTGCGCAAGTTCTGTTGGGTCAGCTCGTTAAGGCGGTCGGTGCTTTTGAGCAGGTAGTCGGAGAGCTTGAGGTTGGCCGCGCTCTCGCTGGCCAGCAGGCTGCTGCCTCCGGCTTTCTGGGCCTCGATCGATTGCTGGGTGACCGCCTCTTGCGACTGGGCCAGGCGTTTGTCGTTGATCAGCGTCTGCAGGTCCTGGATTTCCTGCTCCAGGCGCGCGGCACGCTCGATCAGCAGGTCGTGACGGGCATTGCCCAGGTCTTGCAGCAGGCTGTTGCCGGCCAGCTCCTGGCGGCGCAGCAGGGTAAGCGCGTTGAGCGAGGCCAGTTCGGCGTTCAGCTGGTTGCGCTGGTCGGCGTTGATCGATTTACCGCCGTCCTTGCCGGTCTTGAGGATGTTGTTGATCTGCTGGGTGCGGGTCTGGCTGCTGCTGATCTCGGCCTGGGCGCGCTCGGGGCGGGTTTGCGAGTTGATGATCAGGCTGTTGGCTTCGGACAGCGCTTTCTGTAGCTCACCCTGCTGGGTGTTGCGCTCGCTGAGCATCTGTTCCAGCTGCGGCACGCTGAGGTTGGCGTAGCGCTGCGGCACGGGCTGCGCCTTGCTTTCCTTGAGCCTGGTGAGTTCTTTCTGGCTGTCGCTGGTTTCCTTGGGGGCGCCGGCCAGTTGCTGCTTCAGCGCGGCAAGCTTCTTCTCGTTGTCTTCCTTGCTGGCCAGCAGGCTCAACGTTTGTTCGAGCACTTGCTGCAAGGCCTTCTGGTCAGCTTCGGGCAGCTTGCGCTCGGCGATCTTGTCGAGGCTGTTCTGGATGCTGGCGGTGCTCGGGGCTTCTGCCGCGTTGGCGGCAAAAGGAAGGGACAGACACAGCCCGAGCAGGGCTGTGCGAAGGTACACGCGCAGGGACATAGGCAGACTACTTGTGGATCCGGCAGAAACGAAGTTTAGAGGAACAATCCTGGTCCGGGTCGCGTTCCTTCGGGGAATCTGACGCCTACTTTCTGGATCTTGTTCCCGTCCATGGTCGCCACGGTCCAGATCGTGCCATGCCAGTCGACCTGGTCACCTACTACTGGAGCGCCTCCGACCTTCTGTCGGATGAACTGTGCCAGCGGCATTTTCGCGTCCAGACCATCCAGTTTCAGGCCATACAACGCTGCCACAGCACCCAGTTCGGCATCGCCTTCGAGCACGAAGTCGCCGAAGAAACGCAGGTCCAGGCCACGTTGTGGCGCCTGGCTGAATAACTTGCCGAGGGCCGGCAGGTTGTGCTCGTGGCCGATCACGCAGAGCATGTCGCCCACTTCCAGCACGGTGCTGCCAGACGGGTGAAGCAGTTGCTCGCCACGGAACAGGGCGGCAATCCGCGTGCCTTCGGGCATTTTCAGCTCGCGCAGGGCGGCGCCGATGCACCACTTTTCGGCGCCCAGGCGGTAGACGAACATTTCCCACTCGCTGGTGATATGCACCTCCAGGGCAGAGCGGGAAATTGGCGCCGGGTCTGGCGGTACGGTCACTTTCAGCAGCTTGGCCATCCACGGCAGGCTGGTGCCTTGCACCAGCAGTGACACCAGCACGATGAAGAACGCCAGGTTGAAGAACAGCTGGGCGTCTGGCAGGCCGGCCATCAGCGGGAACACTGCCAGAATGATCGGTACCGCGCCACGCAGCCCGACCCAGGAAATGAAGCCTTTCTCGCGACCGTGGAAGGCCTTGAACGGCAGGAGGGCGGCAACCACCGACAGCGGCCGCGCCACCAGAATCATCCACAGCGCCAGGCCCAGCGCAGGCAGGGCGATGGGCAGCAAATCGTGCGGTGTGACCAGCAGCCCGAGCACCAGGAACATGCCGATCTGCGCCAGCCAGGCCATGCCGTCGAGCATGTGCAGGATGCCGTGGCGGCTGCGGATAGGCTTGTTGCCGAGCACCAGGCCGCACAGGTACACGGCGAGGAAGCCACTGCCGTGCAGGGCGTTGGTCAGCGAGAACACCACCAGGCCGCCGGCCACCACCAGAATCGGATACAGGCCACCGGCCAGGTTGATGCGGTTGACCAGTTGTAGCATCAGCCAGCCGCCACCCAGGCCGATCAGCCCGCCGATGCCGAATTCGCGCAGCAAGTGACCCAGCAGGCTCCAGTGCAGGCCGGTCTGGCCGCTGGCGATCATGTCGATCAGGGTGACTGTGAGGAACACGGCCATCGGGTCGTTGCTGCCCGACTCGATCTCCAGGGTGGCGGTAACCCGCTCGTTCAGGCCTTTGCCGCCCAGCAGCGAGAACACCGCAGCGGCATCGGTGGAGCCAACGATGGCACCGATCAGCAGGCCCTGGATCAGGCTCAGGTTGAACAGCCAGGCGGCAACCAGGCCGGTGAGGGCAGTGGTGATCATCACCCCGACCGTGGCCAGCGACAGCGCCGGCCACAACGCCACGCGGAAGCTTGCCACTCGCGTGCGCAGGCCACCGTCGAGCAGGATCACGGCCAATGCCAGGTTGCCCACCAGGTAGGCGGTCGGGTAGTTGTTGAAGATGATGCCGCCACCATCGACACCGGCGACCATGCCGACGGCGAGGATGATGACCAGAATAGGGATGCCCAGCCGCGACGACAGCGAACTGACCAGGATACTTGCGCCCACCAGCAATGCGCCGATCAAGAACAGGCTGTTGATGGTGCTTGCATCCAAAGGCAGGTACTCCGGGACAGCGCGGGGGAAAAAGGACTCGATAGCATGTTGCTAGCAGGTCGCGTGCCAATCGATTCTAACCTGAGGCCGATGCGGGCTGTAAAGCGATACCGCATCGCTGCCGCGGCTTGCCGTTGTAGTGATGCGCCCACTTTCAGGCAGCCCGGTACGATGAACGATCATGAAACGCTTTCCCTCGCCCAGGTGGCCCAGCGCCTGCTGGGGCAGTTTCCCGACTTGCATGGATTGGCACGCCAGGCAGCGGGCCATGTGCTTCGCCGCCAACTGGGGTACTGGCTGGATCCGGACGGGCTTTATTGGCACGAGTTCCAGTCGGCGACCAGCAGTTCGTTGAGCTTCACCGGCTGGCGCCACAGCGGGCCACCACGGCGGTCCCTGACCCTTACCGAACTGGTCATCCAGCGATACAGCCCGCAGCAGCAGGCCAGTGCTGACGAGTTGAGTATCTACGGTGGCTTCTACCGGGTAGATGCCAGCCACGCAGTGTATGACCAGCGCAATGAAGTGCGCCTCGACCCACAGCATGTACTGAAGGCGTTCTGGCGCTTGGACTTTGCGGGGCGCTATACCGAGGTGCTGGGCACGTTTCGGGCACGGCATGGCGAAGACTACTGTGTGCTGGCCCGCGCCCGCTTCATCGCTGCCGTGGGCCAAGCTGGGTTGAGCGAACCTGAGCGCCACGAGCTAATGGCGGTGACGCTCGCTGCACCCGCACTGCCGACTACCGTACGCGCTTTGCGACTGGCCCGGGAAGCGAGTGCTCAATCGGGGTGGAACGCTCTTGTCATCGGCGGTATCAGCGCCAAGCTGATGTTCTTGCGCAAGCTGAAGACTGGCAGGTTGTGCCTCTATCTTGCCGATGTTCAGGCTGTGGTGCAGGTGTTCGACGATCGCCATGCGTTTCAGGAGTGGATGGCTGACCAGGCCGCCACGACGGTGGGGCGAGAGCGGCTGGTCAGGCTGTTCGTCGGGGACGGGGTACTGGCGCAGGCGCTACGCCCGCGACTACGCAATTACTTCAAGTTGCTCGCACAATCGCGAGGTGACACCGCCATCTTGGGGCAGCCCATTGAAGGGGACCTGTTCGTTCGTCTACGCGATGCGGTGATGGATGATCTGACCAGCGACGCTCACGAACGGCTGACCACCAACGCCCAGCTGCGAAAGGCCGATTGGCTGGCGGGCGTGCAGGCTGCGAGCTTCGTGATAGCACCGATGGCGCCGTTTGGCTGGCCGGTGATATTGGCATCGCTCGGTCTGGGCACCGCCAGCCTGGTGCTGCATCTGGACCGGGCAATCAATGGCAAGCAGGGCTGGCGCACAGCCGCATGGTGGTCAGTACTGACGGATATCCTGTTCATCCTGCTTGATATAGCCATGCTGCGAGCCAGCGAGCTGTTTACCGATGGCCACGTCCCACCGCGGGTGGCGGGTCAGGCGCAAGCCTCTGCCGCCAAGGTCGACTGGGGGCTTTACATGGCCCCGGCGGCGGATGAATTGCTGGCTGTGTCGGATCAGGCGCTGGCCCGCCAGGAAGCTCTGTTGGGTGCGGTACCGTGGGCTGATCTCGATGCCTTGGGGCCCAATGGCGAGTACCTGGATGCCTTCAGTGAACCCTACCCCGTCTATCGCGATGAGCACGGCTTTGGCTCGCCCGCCATTGCCGAGTACACCAGCTCGCCGGAGCGTTACAACAACCTGTGGCGGGGTATGCCGCTAGAGGGCACGCGCGCCGCGCATATCCAGCGCAGCCATGCGCTTGCCCACGCACTTGGGCAAATCGGTGTGACTAATCAAGTGAGGCTGTACCGGGCTGCCTCCGGCTTGCGGGGGACGGGTTTTCAGGCATTGGGTGAGGGTGCCATCGAAGTGGGGGACGTGCTGGTGACCACCGACTTCACGTCATTCACGGAAAACCCCTATGCCCTCTGGGAGGTTTTCAACGACCCTCAGGCTCAGGTCAGTGGCCGGAGTGCCTTTGATGAGAACGCGCTGGTTTATGTGCTGGAGCCGGGCGAGGACATGCAGGCGACGCCCATCGGGCCCTTTTCAAGGCGACCTGATGAGGCTGAGTCTTTGATGATGCCCGGGCGCTACCTGCAAGTGCAGAAGGTGACGGCGGTTCAAGGGCATGATTATCGCTTTACCGAGGTGTGCCTGAAGGCACTGGCGCAGGCGCCCGGCGGGACGGCCGTGCATGACATGCGCACAGGCAAGCTGTTCGATCGCCAGGCGCTGGCGATGCGGCTGGGCAAGGAGGATGATTCGTTGATGCGCACATTCTTTGCGCTGCCTGCCTGAGCACACGTGAAAGGGGCCGCTGAGCGGCCCCTGATCAAGGCCTCAGCCCTGCTTCACTTCACGCATCGGCTTGCCTTTCACTGGCGCATCGCCCGCCACGTAGTACTTGGCAGTGCTGCGCGGCAGTGGCTTGCGACCACGGATCTTGTCCGAAATCTTTTCGGCAATCATGATCGTGGTGGCATTGAGGTTACCGGTGATGATCAGCGGCATGATCGAGGCATCGACCACACGCAGGCCCTTCATGCCGTGCACGCGGCCTTCGCCGTCGACCACTGCCATGTCGTCGGTGCCCATCTTGCACGAGCAGGACGGGTGGAAGGCAGTTTCGGCGTGCTCGCGGATGAACTTGTCCAGCTGCTCGTCGGTTTGCACGTCGGCGCCCGGGCTGATTTCGCGGCCACGGTACGGGTCCAGCGCCGGCTGGGCCATGATTTCGCGGGTCAGGCGGATGCCGTCACGGAATTCCTGCCAGTCCTGCTCGGTGGACATGTAGTTGAACAGGATGCTCGGGTGCTGGCGCGGGTCTTTCGACTTGGCCTGGATACGCCCACGGGCAGGCGAGCGCATGGAACCCATGTGCGCCTGGAAGCCATGTTCCTTCACGCCGTTGGAGCCGTTGTAGTTAATGGCCACCGGCAGGAAGTGATACTGAATGTTCGGCCACTTGAATTCAGGGCGGGTACGGATGAAGCCGCCAGCCTCGAACTGGTTGCTGGCCCCGATGCCGGTGCCGTTGAACAACCACTCCGCACCGATGGCCGGCTGGTTCCACCACAGCAGGGATGGGTACAGCGATACCGGCTGGGTGCAGGCGTACTGCAGGTACAGTTCCAGGTGGTCCTGAAGGTTTTCACCCACGCCCGGCAGGTCGTGCACAACCGGGATGTCGAGGCTTTCCAGCAGGGCGCGCGGGCCCACGCCGGAGCGCTGCAGCAGCTGTGGCGAAGCGATGGCGCCGGAGCTGACGATCACTTCCTTGCGTGCACGGGCTTCGACGCGCTCTTCGCTGTCGCCGACCAGGTAGGTCACGCCGACGGCGCGCTTGCCGTCGAACAGCACGCGGTCGCTCAGGGCATGGGTGACGATGGTCAGGTTCGGGCGCTTCTTGGCCTGGTCCAGGTAGCCGCGGGCGGTGCTGGAGCGGCGACCGTTCTTGGTCACCGAGCGGTCCATCGGGCCGAAACCTTCCTGCTGGTAGCCGTTGAGGTCTTCGGTACGCGGGTAACCGGCTTGAACGCCGGCCTCGACCATGGCGTGGAACAGCGGGTTGTTGCCAGCCTTCGGCGTGGCAACGCTGACCGGGCCTTCGCCGCCATGGTAGTCGTTAGGGCCGATGTCACGGGTTTCGGCTTTACGGAAGTACGGCAGGCAGTCGAGGTAGGTCCAGTCTTCCAGGCCTGGCAGTTCTGCCCAGCCGTCGAAGTCCATGGCGTTGCCGCGGATGTAGCACATGCCGTTGATCAGCGACGAGCCACCCAGGCCCTTGCCGCGGCCACATTCCATGCGACGGCCGTCCATGTGCGGCTCTGGGTCGGTCTCGTAGGCCCAGTTGTAGCGGCGGCCCTGCAGCGGGAAGGCCAGAGCGGCTGGCATCTGGGTACGGAAGTCGAAGCGGTAGTCGGGGCCACCGGCCTCCAGCAGCAGTACGGTGACGCCGGCGTCTTCGGTCAGGCGGGTAGCCAGGGTGTTACCGGCCGAACCGGCACCGACGATGATGTAATCGAATTCTTGGGACATGAAAGTACCCTCGTGTTGGCGGTGATCAGGGAGCGGAAACGCCCGTGCAAGGCAGCACGGGCGTGGCTAGACCGGTTTTAGAAAACCGAGTTGTAGCCGCCCAGCTCGACCTGGACCGACTTGATGCGAGTGTATTGAGCCAGCGAGCTGACGCCGTTTTCGCGGCCGACGCCCGACTGCTTGTAGCCACCTACCGGCATTTCGGCCGGCGACTCACCCCAGGCGTTGATCCAGCAGATGCCGGCTTCGAGCTTGTGGATGATCCGGTGGGCCCGGGTGATATCGTTGGTGCAGACACCGGCAGCCAGGCCGTAGTCGGTGTCGTTGGCACGGCGGATCACTTCTTCCTCGGTTTCGTAGGTGAGGATGCTCATCACCGGGCCGAAGATCTCTTCCTTGACGATGGTCATGTCGTCGGTGCAGTCGGTGAACACGGTCGGCGCAACGAAGGCACCATTGGCGAAGTCACCGGCGGTCAGGCGCTCGCCACCGCACAGCACGCGGGCACCTTCTTCCTTGCCCTTGGCGATGTAGCCCAGCACGCTTTCCATGTGCTGGAAGCTGACCAGTGGACCGAAGTTGGTGTTCTCGTCTTCCGGGTTGCCAACGCGGATGCGGGCAACGCGCTCGGCGATCTTGGCTTCGAAGGCAGCCTTCATGTCAGCCGGGATGAACACGCGGGTGCCGTTGGTGCAGACCTGGCCCGAGCTGTAGAAGTTGGCCATCATGGCGATGTCGGCGGCCTTGTCCAGGTCGGCGTCGGCGCAGATGATCAGTGGCGACTTGCCGCCCAGTTCCATGGTGACTTCCTTGAGCGACGAGCTCGAGGCGCTGGCCATGACCTTCTTGCCGGTGGTGGTGCCGCCGGTGAACGAAACCTTTTCGATGCGTGGGTGCTCGGTCAGCCAGGTGCCGACTTCGCGGCCGCTGCCGGTCAGGACGTTGAACACGCCATTCGGCAGGCCGGCTTCGGTGTAGATCTCGGCCAGTTTCAGGGTGGTCAGCGAGGTGACCTCCGATGGCTTGAAGATCATCGCGTTGCCAGCGGCCAGGGCCGGGGCGGACTTCCACAGGGCGATCTGGATCGGGTAGTTCCAGGCACCGATACCCACGGTCACGCCCAGCGGCTCGCGGCGGGTGTAGACGAAGGACGATTCGCGCAGTGGGATCTGTTCACCCTCGATGGCCGGTACCAGGCCAGCGTAGTACTCCAGTACGTCGGCGCCGGTGACGATGTCGACGTAACGGGTTTCCGAGTACGACTTGCCAGTGTCCAGGGTTTCCAGCATGGCCAGCTCGTCGTTGCGCTCGCGCAGGATGTCGACGGCGCGGCGCAGGATGCGCGAACGCTGCATGGCAGTCATCGCCGCCCAGACTTTCTGGCCACGCTCGGCGCTTTCGACGGCTTTCTCGACGTCAGCCTCGGTAGCACGTTGCACGTGGGCGAGGACTTCGCCGGTAGCCGGGTTGATGGCTTCGAAAGTGGCATCGCTGCCAGCGTCGACGTAAGCGCCATCAATGTAGAGTTTTTGCGTTCCGAAACGGGCCATAGTGTCCTCGCAAGTGCAGTGTGTGGTTTGGCTTGCGCGTCACGCTCCTGCCGGGTTGGCAAGTGCCGTGCGCGCTTGTTCAGCGGCCTGGTCGTTGGTGCCCAGGGTGTGCTGCTTAGCCAGTTGTAGATCCATGTATTCGTAAGCAATCCGTATTGCCTGGTCGGTGTCGAATGCATCACCCGACAGGGCGCCACGCAGCCACAGACCGTCGATCAGGGCTGCCAGGCCGCGGGCTGCCTTGCGCGCATGGTAGAGCGGCAGGGCGCGGCGGAACTGGCAGCACAGGTTGGAGTACAAGCGGTGGTCGTTGATCCGCTGCAACCTGTGCAAATCGGGCTGGTGCA
Source organism: Pseudomonas sp. DCB_BI (assembly GCF_026240995.1). Lineage (NCBI taxonomy): Bacteria > Pseudomonadati > Pseudomonadota > Gammaproteobacteria > Pseudomonadales > Pseudomonadaceae > Pseudomonas > Pseudomonas sp. DCB_BI. The sequence goes on from NZ_JAPFCG010000003.1 coordinate 261,623, forward strand.
TGCTGGAAGCCCAGAAGGCCAACCAGGTTTTCATTGCCGGGCCGTTCACCTGGCTGGCATCGAAGTTGCCCTCGATGATCACTTTCAGGTGGGCGCGCGGGCTGTCGTCCGTCAGGGCCTGGCGACGTGCTCGAACACCTTCGTTGAGCATGTTCATGATGTAACCCATCGTCGCCGCGATCAGGCCGTTCTTGTCCCGAAAGTAATGACTGATGATGCCGTTCGACACACCGGCCAAACGGGCAATCAGCGCAATGCTGGCGTCCCCCAGACCGACCTGATCGACCGCCTGCAACGTGGCTTCGATCAACTGCTGGCGGCGGATGGGTTGCATACCGACCTTGGGCATCTTGCTATCTCCTCAGGCCTGCGAGCAGACGACAAGCGGCTGACTCGGCGAAGACCAGTCTATTTTGTTTTGATTGAACGTTCAATCAATAAAGAATAAGCTCTGCGACAATTTGTGCCATTGACACTCTTTCAAGCGTTGATCGATGCACGGATTGACACCCCAGGAAATCGCGTAACCCCCGTAATACAAGGCGTTGACGGGCATGAGCGATGCGAAATGCAGATTCTGCCGTGCGGCTTCTGGCCCTGCGACAGGCCCTTGGAGCGGGCGGGGTGATCTGTGACGAATGCGCGCACCTCAGCTGAGGTATGGCATTTTCAACAGGCCACCTGTCTGTTTTTTTGCAACGTATCGATTCGGGATCACGGTTTCCAGGGTGCTTTTATAACACCTGACGCAGTGGGGATATTCCACCAATTGCTCGGGAAAGACTGATTAGCCTCCACAGCCGCACTGCCCGGAGCATTCGTGCAATGAGTTCTGCCTCACTAACCAAGCCCCCCGCCGAGAGGGTACGGGTCAACCGCGTGGTGTTCTTCACCTCGGCGCTGATGATCCTTGTTCTGACTGCCTTGCTTATCGCTGTACCCGAAACCGCCGGCCAAGTGCTGGGCGTGGCCCAGAAGTGGCTGACGCGCACCTTTGGCTGGTACTACATGCTGGTGATCTGCGGTTATCTGCTGTTCGTCGTCTACCTGGCCTTCTCCGACTACGGCAGCCTGAAGCTGGGTGGCAAGGACGACCAGCCAGACTTCAGCTACGGCGCATGGGCGGGCATGCTGTTCTCCTCGGGTATCGGTATCTCGCTGCTGTACTTCGGCGCATCCGAGCCGCTGGACCACTACTTCAACCCCCCGGAGGGCACCCCTGCCAGCCTCGAGGCCGCGCGCCAGGGCCTGCAGCTGACCTTCCTGCACTGGGGCCTGCACGGCTGGGCGATCTATGCCCTGGTGGGCCTCGCGGTGGGTTACTTTGCCTACCGCCACAACCAGCCACTGGCACTGCGCTCGGCGCTGTACCCATTGGTCGGTGAGCGTTGGGTAAAAGGGGCAGCAGGCAATGCCGTGGACATCTTCGGCATGTTCGTCACCCTGCTGGGCCTGGTGACCAACCTGGGCATTGGCGCGATGCAGGTGTCGTCCGGTCTGGAGTACCTGTTCGGCATGGACCACAGCAAGACCAATCTGCTGATGGTGATCCTGGTCATGGCCGGCGTGGCCACCGTGGCAGCGGTATCGGGCGTGGAAAACGGCATCCGCCGCCTGTCCAACCTGAACATCATGTTGTTCAGCGGCCTGTTGATCTTCGTCCTGCTGGGCGGCGAAACCCTGCACCTGCTCAACGGCTTCGTGCAGAACGTCGGCGACTACCTGAACGGCATCGTGCTGAAAACCTTCGACCTCTATGTGTATGAAGGCGAAGCCGGCAAGTCCGAGCGCTGGCTGGGCCTGTGGACCGTGTTCTACTGGGCTTGGTGGATTTCCTGGGGCCCGTTCGTCGGCATGTTCATTGCCCGTATCTCCAAGGGCCGCACCGTGCGCCAGCTGGTGATGGGTGTGCTGCTGATCCCGCTGGGCTTCACCTTGGCCTGGCTGTCGATCTTCGGCAACACCGCGCTGGACCTGGTGATCAACCAGGGCGCCGTGGAACTGGGCAAGACTGCGCTGGAACAGCCATCGATGTCGATCTACCAACTGCTGGAATACTTCCCGGCGGCCAAGATCGTGATCGGCGTGGCGGTGTTCGTCGGTTTCGTGCTGTTCCTCACCCCGGCCGACTCCGGCGCGGTGATGATGGCCAACCTTTCGTGCAAAGGCGGCAAGGTCGACGAAGACGCCCCGCACTGGATGGTGGTGTTCTGGTCCGTGGTCATTACCCTGGTCACCATCGGCCTGCTGTTTGCCGGTAACTTCGAAGCCATGCAGACCATGGTCGTGCTGGCAGGCCTGCCGTTCTCGGTAGTGCTCGTGCTGTTCATGTTCGGCCTGTACAAGGCCATGAAGCAGGACGTGGCGGTAGAGCAGGAGCGCGCCGAGCTGGCCGCCCGTGGCCGGCGTGGCTTCAGCGAGCGCCTGACCCAGCTGGAACTGCAGCCAACCCAGGCCGTGGTGCAGCGCTTCATGGACAAGCAGGTCAGCCCGGCGTTGAAAGACGCTGCCGCGCAGTTGCAGAACCTGGGCTTCGAGGTGGAAACCCGTGTTGGCCAGTCGCGTAACATGATGGGCCTGCGGGTGATGATGGACGAGGGTAACCCGTTCGTTTACGAAGTGAGCCTGGACGGTTACATGGCCGCGCCGAGCGAAGCACCCGTGCAAGGCGAGCCGGAAGTGCGCCAGCGTTTCTATCGCGCCGAGGTTTACCTGCACGATGGCAGCCAGGAGTACGACCTGATGGGCTTCGCGCCAGAGCAGATCGTGCGTGATGTGCTGGACCAGTTCGAAAGCCACCGCCAGGTGCTTGGCCGGGTCTATAGCTGACTGGCCGGCAGGTTGCTGCACCGCAAGGTGCAGCGGCCTGCCAGCAGCAATATGTAGCACCGGTCTTGGTAGCCTCTCAAGGACGCTGTGTGGTTCATTCCATCACGAGTCCTGGTCATGTCCGCCACTCACGCGCACAACCTCAATCACGCAGTCGCCGCCCAGTTCGCCAGCCGTCCCACGTTTCGCCAGGTCGCGGGCGAACGGATCATGAACGTGATCCTGGAGCACTATCCTCTGGTCGGCGTGCATCGCCCTGAAATGACCTCCGCTGCACCGCTGTACCTTCTGTCCCTGCAGCCGGATGGTGTCTGGCACCCTCAGCCGCTCGTGGATGTTGTGCTGCAAGCCATGCTTGAGGCTAAACCGCTGGACTTCGCCCCAGCAGGTGACTACCGCCTTAGCCTGAACCCGCCCAGGCGCTTTTTCGCCATCGAGTCGAGCTTTGAAACTGCCGAGGGCGATTTGATCGAGCCCTCGCGTTTGACCGATGCCCTGAATGCGTTGGTGCCTATGCTGCGTTGGCACTTCCAGCAAGCACAGATCGACTATTGGAACGGCGATGCCACGATCGACCGGGACCTCTGGTTGCAGCAGGTGTTGCGTGCCACTCTGCTCGATGGCCTGAAAGACGAGGCGCTGGACGACGAACAAAGCAAGCTTCTGCGTGACCTGATGATGGGCAATCGCACCGGGCTGGATGTGCTGCTGGTGCGGGTGGCGTTACGTGAGGGCGGCGCCACATTCCATGAGTTGTTGCCCGGCTTGCTGATTACCGCCTCCAGCGAGGTTCGTGAGCTGACGCTCTGGTGTTCTCCCGACGGCCTGGTGCGCAGTTTCGATTCCCAGGCAGCATTCGGGGCTGCGTTGCACATGCGGATGGCTGATCGATACCGGTTTGATGAGTTGAGCTGGCAAGGCCTGGCGGTCGAGGGCGACGCTTTTGCCGCGTACAGCGCCCTGTTGCTGGAAATCTTGCTCGAGCGCTTGGCCCGCCTGCGCTGGAGCGCGATCGACAGCGTCGACCAGCTGGAGCGGTACTGCCATTTGGCCTGCGACCCTGCGTCTTTTTTTGCCGAGTTCAGTGACTATGGCACTGGTGGGCTGGGCCTGGCGCTGCCCAAGGGCCTGTCGCGAGCCGATACGGATAGCCAGACCGCCTACCTGCAAGCCATGCTCGACTTGTCGCTACTGCAACAGCACAGCGCGGCCCTGGGTGGTTCGGCCGGCCTGCCGGACTTGCACACCTACGCAGCGACGCGCCTGCGCGAGGAAATGCTGCATGACCACCCGGTAGATGCCAATTACTTCCCTGATGACCTTATCCTCACCGTCGAAACCTTTGTCAGTGACGGTCACGGGCTAGGCTTCGGCCAGAAGACCGGCGACAAGACGTTGACCTTGACGCAGTTGGCGATCGGCCGCCTGGATGCCACCGCTGGAGGGGTGGTGACTCACATCGCGCACCGTGAAAACCAACTGATCATGAAATGGATGACCATTGACTACATCCGTGAGTTGGTGCGGCGAGTCGATATCGGCGGCAGTTATCCACGGCATGTGCAGTCGATTCTTGATCGCTCGGCGAGTCGCGCCGAACACATCTCGGCATTCGCCATACGCTGGCGTATCACCCTGATGTTCGATGCTGCGCGGGCGCGGGCAGTCAAACGGCTCGACAAGTTCGCCTACGGCGCCCTGGCAGAATTCTGCCGTAGCGGCCAGGAAGGTGCAGCGGCTGTGCGGATTGCACCGCTTGCGTTCAAACGCGCGCCGACATCAGAGAGGGTCGACGTGGCGCATGGTTTCTACGTGATCGAACTCATCGAGTTGGGTGCTCATCTGTTGTACTGCCCGCTGTACACCGACAAGGCACTCATTCAGTTCGACAGCGCTCAGGCACTGTTGGATGCGATCAGCAGCCCGGGGGCGTTGCAGGACAGCGTGCTGCTCTGGATCGAACAAGCGCAGCGTGCGGTTTACGACAATGGCGGCTTCCGGGAACCGCACTTGCCCCAGTGGCAGCTCGACCCTTACACGCTCCCGGAGAAACCGCAGCCTGTTCGGTTGGCACTGCAATTCTGGGCGCAGGACGTGGATCGGCAGATGTTCGAAGCGAAGGGCCGGATGCTGCTGGAACTGGCGGATCGCAGCGCCATGAGCAACAGCGAGGTGCGCTGGCGGCTGGTCACGGCGTTTTCCTGGGAGCTGCTGAATGTCGTGCTCCCTGTGTTGCCGGGCCCCCTCACCTCGGTTGCCTGGCTCTATATCGGCATGCGCAGCTTGATCAGCGATGTGCACGGCCTGGCCAGCACGGACCTTGACGAGCGTATCCAGGCGATGGTCGATGTGCTGAACAATACCTTGCTGGCTTTGGTCCACCTGCAGACCCCGAAACTGGCTGCGCCGGCGGTTTCTGGCGACCTGCCGCCATTGCTGTTTGAGGGGCCGCCGGCAGGCAATGGCATCGAGCTGGCGAATCTGTCCACAGCAACGCGGGAGCCCACTGCCTCGGTCGACACGCTGCAGGCCATGGCCAATACCCACCTCGATTTTTCCTGGCGTGGGGCGGGGGGGCTTAACGGCTTGTCGAAGGCCCAGCGCGAGCACCTGCAGACCTTGGCGGCCAGTGTTTCGCTGGAAGGGCGCGAACCGCAGACGCAGGGCATGGCTGCTGGGCTGGTACGCGTCGAGGGCGATTTCTATGTGTCGCTGGACGGTCACGTTTATCGAGTCAGCCTTGAGAATGCCGGCCCTCGGATCATGGGCCCGGACGGCACGCTTGGGCCCTACCTGATGCGCGATGGCGACATCTGGTTCCTCAACAATTCACACCTGCATGGTGGCAGTGGTCGCTCGGGCCAGCTGGCCCGGGAGCGGCTGCGCAAGAAGCTTAGCGAGCCGGTCGCCAAGGCTCAGACGGAGATCGAGCGGCAAATCTTGGAAGCGGAGGCAATGACCAAGGATTTCAACGCGTTGAGCGAGCAAATTGTGGGTTTGCGTGATCCGGTGAAAAAAGTCGAGGAACGGCTGAAAAAAGACCCGCCAGCCGACCCGGGCGAACGTGCGCAATTCGAGCAGGCTACCGAGTTGTTCAACCGCAAGTACCAGCAATTGCTCCAGCAGACCAATGAACTTCGCACCCAGCGCCTGGCGTTGAACGACAGGCTGTTCGCGGGATATCTCGAGGCCGAACGCAACATTGTCTTCGTGCTCGACAAGTCAAGTTTTTCGCCGCAGGACGGCAGCGTGAGAGACCAGCGTATGCTCTTGGCCCAAGTCCGCAAGAGCCTTATCAGCTATGGCATGTTCTTCATGGATGAGCTGCTGGCCTTGGGTGGCTTCAGGGAATATGACCGCCTCACCAACGCACTCAACGTTGCGCCGCCAGAGCAAAAGTCCGAGTTGTATGCCAGATACCGGACGATGCTGGAGAAGATGCTCGAAGAGCAGCCCAGGATCATCAAGGCCTCCAGCCAGCTGGATCGCCTGTTGGCGGTAACCGATATCGACATGCAAGTGCCTTACACCGATGCCACCCTGAGTGTCTCGGGCATTATCGGAACTCGCAAGACGACCACGATCAACATCCGGTTTTTCCAGGCCATGGGCCTGGTCGAGCTGGCCCTGCAGTGGCACAAAGGCACGCCTACCCAGCACTACATGATTTTCCGCCAGGCGCTCGCCAGCCAGCGCCTGCGGGTGGCCGCACAAACGCATCATCTGCTGATGTTCTGTGACCTGCCTGTCGCCGAACGAATCGAGGTGCTGCAAAGTGCGTGGAACGAATACCTCGCGGCAATTCTCAACGCCGAACGGATCAAGACACTCGGTAGCAAGCTCATCGATGTCCAGCGCCTCGAAGCCTACAAGCAACAGATGGTTGAGCTGAAATCCATCGCTGGTGAGGCATTGGTGGAGGCCATGCGCGAACAGGCGGACGGTCAGGCCCGTGGCACGCGTCGTGCGGTTTATCCACAAAGGAGCCTGCAGGTGGCCCATACCCGGGCGGGCCAGGTAGTGATTGGCAGCGAAGCGGTGGTCGATGGGCAGCCGGTGCTGCAAGTCGCAGGGGCTTTCAACAAGAACGTAGTGTATCGCTTCCAGAAGCAGGGAAACGCCTGGGTGGAACAGGTAGCGGCCGGCGAACCGGAACCGCAGTCCCGCACTTCGACGCCGGACTCTGAACGGAACAACCGGGAACTGGCCGGGGCCATACTGGCCCAGAACGAAAACGTCATCGCGCAAGCCCGAGACCTCGTTGCCAAGGATGCAGACGACATGGGCCTGATGTCGATGCTGGACAGCCAGATCAACGAAGTAGCCGAGCTGCGTGAACAGCTCAGCGATGCCGACGCAGAGCAAGCGCTGCTGGCGGGTATGGACGATGCGTTGATTCTGTTGCGGCAGGCCCGCCGCGACTGTTTGGTAGAGCTTTACAGCAAGACGCGCTACCCAGGTTACAGAGGGTTGAACTTTCTCCATCAGCAGGGCTTGCTCGCCGTGGAATATGTCGGGCCTCGGCAGGTGGTCTCCGATGGGTATCTGGACGAATACCGGATCAGCCTGTTGCGTGCTCCCGGCGAGGCCCTCGGCAAACCCTTGTGGGCCGCGCATTTCCACTTTGCCGACTCCCAGGCTGCGCCGACGGCGTTTGGCAAAGGCCATCTGAAACTGTGGAGCCAGCGCAAGATGGGCTATCGCGAGCAAATGAAAGCGGCGAGCGAGGGGCAGGTCCTGAGTATTTACCGGGGTAATCTGACCTACGCACAGTCCAAGGATGTAATCCCGTTCAACCTCTGAACAGTCGCATTGTCCGCCTCGCGGCAGGCCGCGATCGGCAAACGCTAGCGATTGCTGTAACGGCCATGCTTACCGTGAGGAGGCATGGCCTGGTTGCCACGTATGGCGATCATCTGTTGCAGCGTGATCAGTTCGACACCCAACTGCTTGAGCCGTGGAATTTGCCTTTCCAGTACCGCTAGCGTTTGCGGGTAGGGGTGGCCGATCAACACGGCCGAGCCTTGCTTTCGGGCCAGCTCGATGCCCTGTTGCAGCTGAGCGTCGATGGCTTCCGGCGTGCGCACGTCATCCAGAAATACATCCCGCGACACATGCGCGACATCCTGTGCTTGCGCTTCGGCTGCCGCGACCGTAGCGGCACTGGTGCGGCTGTCGACAAAGAACAGGTGGCGGCGCTGCAACTCACCCATCAACCAGGTCATCGGCTCACGTTGGGCAGTCATGCGGCTGCCCATGTGGTTGTTGATGCCGGCGGCGTAGGGCACCTTGAGCAGGGCGGCGTCGAGGCGCCTGGCCAGCTCTTCGATGGCAATGCCTGGGTGCCAGGCATAAGGCCCTGTGGCCGGGTCCATGGGCATATGCAGGATCACCGTCCTGCCGGCCTTGTGCGCCTGGCGGGCGAAGTCGCTGGCATGCGGGGTGTCGGGCATGATTGCCATGGTCACCGGCCCGGGCAAGGCCAGGGTCCGGCTGTCGCGCTCCGGGCTTTGGCCCAGGTCGTCGATGATGATGCTCATGTAGGCCTTGGCGGCCGTTCCCGCTTGCGCGACCCCGGCCATCAGGCAGAACAGCAGACACAACAGATAACGCATTGGGGGTATCAGTCGCCCTTGGTGATGTTCAGGCCCTTGAGCAAGCTCAGTGCCTGGCTCAGCTGGAAGTCGTCATCCTGCGGGCGCTCCTTGCGCTTGCTGCTACCGGTCGGGCGGTCTGCACCGCCGTTGCCGTTGCCCAGGTGGCCTTGCAGGTCGGCTTCCTTGAAGTTGTCGGTATCGACTTCGGCGGTCAGCTTGGCCGGGCGCACTTCGATGTCGGGGACAATGCCCTGGGCCTGGATCGAGCGGCCGTTGGGGGTGAAGTACAGCGCGGTGGTCAGCTTCAGCGCTCGGTCGTTGGCCAATGGCAGCACGGTCTGCACCGAGCCCTTGCCGAAGCTGTCGGTGCCCATCAGCACGGCACGCTTCTGGTCCTGAAGGGCGCCGGCGACGATTTCCGAGGCCGATGCGCTGCCGCCGTTGATCAGCACGACCAGTGGCACGCCTTCGCTGGCGTCGGCCGGGTCGGCCGAGAAGCGCAGTTCGGAGTTGGCGATACGGCCCTTGGTGTAGACGATCAGGCCCTTGGTCAGGAAGTGGTCGGCCACTTCCACTGCCGATTGCAGCACGCCACCGGGGTTGTTGCGCAGGTCCAGCACCACGCCGCGCAGCTTCTTGCCGTTGTCCTTGCGCAGCTTGGCCAGCGCCTTGCCCACCTCGTCACCGGTCTTGACCTGGAATTGGGTGATACGGATATAGCCGTAGTCGTTTTCCAGCAGCTGGCTCTTCACGCTCTTGACCTGAATGACCGCACGGGCCAGGGTCACGTCAAACGGGTTGCCGCCGTCACGCACCAGGGTCAGGGTGATTTTCTCCCCGACCTTGCCACGCATCTTGTCGACCGCTTCGGTCATGGTCTGGCCACGGGTCGGCGCGCCGTTGATCTTGACGATCAGGTCGCCGGCCTGCACGCCGGCACGCGAAGCCGGGGTGTCGTCGATTGGCGACACCACCTTGATGAAGCCGTCTTCCTGGCCCACTTCGATGCCCAGGCCACCAAATTCGCCGCTGGTGCTTTCCTGCAGCTCCTGGAAGTCCTCAGGGCCGAGGTAGGCGGAGTGGGGGTCGAGGTTGCTGAGCATGCCCTTGATGGCGTTTTCCAGCAGGGTCTTGTCGTCCACCGGCTCGACGTAAGCGGCCTTGATGCGGTCCATGACCTCGGCGAAGGTGCGCAGTTCTTCCAGCGGCAGCGGCGCCTTGGCGGTCACCTCGGTGGCGGGTACTGCGGCTGGCTTGGCCGGCTCTGCGGCGGCGGCCAGGGGCGCGCCGACCGCCAGGGCGATGGACAGGGCCAGCTGGGTGAGACGAGGCGAGTGCAGCATGTCGAACGAACTCCTGATCCTGTAATAGCTCCCTGGGGAGCAGCGGCGCAGCATTCAGGCTACGCCGTAGAAATTTGATTAGCCTCGGCACCACTGTGAAGGGTCGGTCGGCCGGCCCTGCTGGCGAATGGCGAAGTACAAGCCTGCCGCGTCCTGGCCACCGCTGTCGCCAACGGTGGAAATGGCATCACCGGCCTTGACGATATCACCGGCGCTCTTGAGCAGGCTCTGGTTGTGGCCGTACAGGCTCAGGTAACCGTTGCCATGGTCGAGAATGACGAGAAGCCCGGCACCGCGCAACCAGTCGGCGAACACCACGCGCCCGCCGTGTACTGCGCGAACCTGTGTACCAGGGTTGGCGCTGATCATCACCCCGTCCCACTTGGCCCGGGCATCGCTGCCGCGCGCATCGCCGAAGCGTGCCAACAATCGACCATTGACCGGCCATGGAAGTTTGCCCCGTGCAGCAGAAAAAGCGCCGCCGTAGTTGGCGCCGTCGCTGGAAACCATCGGCCCGAGGGTAGTGCGGGCCTTTTTCGGCGGTTCCACAGGCTCGGCGGGCTCACGGGCCTGCTCGCGGGCAGCGGCAGCGGCCAGGGCTTCCTGCTGACGGCGTTTTTCTGCCTCTTGCCGGGCCAGCAAGGCCTTCTTGCGCGCTTCTTCAGCCTCGCGTGCCTGGCGCGCCAGGGTTTCCTCGATGGTCTTGAGCACTTTGGCCAGGTCGGCCTGGTCCTGCTCGCGGGCCTGCAGCTTCTGGTCGCGGTCCTTCACATCGCTGTTGAGCTTGGCCAGGACCTGCTGGCGCTTGCCGCGTTCGGTTTCCAGCTCCTGGCGGCGGCTGTCGAGATCGGCGCGTTGGGCGAGCAGCTGTTGTTGCTGGCTGGAAATCTCCTGCTCGACGTTGGCCAGTTGGCGCAAGGTCTCGTTAAAGGTGCGCAGTTGTTCCAGGCGCGCCTTGCTCAGGTAGTCGTAGTAGGTGAGGGTGCGGGCGAATTTTTCAGGGTTCTGCTGGTTGAGCAGCAGCTTGAGGTATTCCTCGCGGCCGTTGTTCTGGTAGGCCGAACGGGCCTGGATGGCGATCAGTCGCTGTTGTTCAACGCGGGCGCTCTGGAGTTTTTTTTTCTCGGTATCAAGGCGCTCCAGCTCGCCCTCGGTCTTTTTTAGTTCTTGCTGCAGCCCCTCTACCTGCTTTTCGAGGTTGCCGATGTCGGTCTCGGTGGCTTTGAGGTCCTTTTGCACACCGGCCTTTTCTTCCTGGAGCTTGCCCAGCGTCTTTTTGAGCTCGGCAATGTCCTGGCGGGTGGCGTCCAGTTGCTGCTGGGTCTGTGCGCGCTCATCGGCAAAGGCCGGGCTGAGCAGGCAAGACAGGGCTAGGAGGATCAGGGCGCGAAGCATGGGGTTTGGCGTACCAAGGATGGAGACCGGCTTAGTATGCCCGCGTGGGCAGGCAAAAAAAACGCCTCGCTGCAGGTGCAGGGGGGCGTTTGTCTGGAATTCATGTGCAATTGGGGCCGCTTCGCGGGGCGCGCCCGCTCCCTCAGGTATTCATGCAGGCCTTGGCCTGCCCCCAAGAAGTTGGGCACCCCTTGGCGGGCAGTGCAGCTTGTGGGAGCGGGCTTGTCCCGCGAATGGGCTGCAATGCAGCCCCTTTGTCGCCAGTCAGGCGTCGACAAGAATCGACGTACCGGTCATTTCAACCGGCTTTTCCAGCCCCAGCAGCTTCAGCATGGTCGGCGCCACGTCAGCCAGCACGCCGCCATCACGCACTTTGAGATTGCGCTTGCCCACATAGATGAACGGTACCGGCTCGGTGGTATGCGCGGTGTGCGCCTGGCCGGTGCACTCGTCTTCCATCTGCTCGACGTTGCCGTGGTCAGCGGTGATCAGCGCTTCGCCGCCGACCTTGCCCAGCGCCTCGACAATGCGGCCGACGCAGGTGTCCAGGGCTTCCACTGCTTTGACCGCGGCTTCGAACACGCCAGTGTGGCCGACCATGTCGCCGTTGGCATAATTGACCACAATCACGTCGAAACGCTGTTGCTCGATGGCTTCAACGATGCGGTCGGTCACTTGCGGGGCGTTCATTTCCGGCTGCAGGTCGTAGGTGGCGACCTTTGGCGACGGGATCAGGATGCGCTCTTCGCCTTCGAAGGGTTCTTCGCGGCCGCCAGAGAAGAAGAAAGTGACGTGGGCGTACTTCTCGGTTTCGGCGATGCGCAGCTGGGTCTTGCCGTGCTTTGCCAGATACTCGCCCAGCACGTTGTTCAGGCTGGACGGGGCAAAGGCTGCCGGCGCTGCAATTTTAGCCGAGTACTGGGTCAGGCCGATGTAGGCCGCCATTTTGGGCAGGCGCGCGCGGCTGAACTCGCTGAAGTCCGGCTCGACGAATGCACGCGAAAGCTCGCGGGCGCGGTCGGCGCGGAAGTTCATGAACACCACGGCGTCGCCGTCCTCCACCTTGGCCGCTTCGCCAATGCGTGTGGCTTTGACGAATTCGTCGCTCTCGTCACGGGCGTAGGCTGCTTCCAGCCCGGCCAGGGCGGTGTCGGCGGTGTATTCGGCAGCACTGTCGACAATCAGGTTATAGGCGGCGCTGACGCGGTCCCAGCGGTTGTCGCGGTCCATGGCGTAGTAGCGGCCGATCAAGCTGGCAATGCGGCCCTTGCCCAGCCTGGCGAAGGTGGCGTCGAGCAGTTCGATGGACGATTGCGCGCTGCGTGGCGGGGTATCGCGGCCATCGAGGAAGGCATGCAGGTAGATTTTCTCGGCACCGCGCTGGGCGGCCAGTTCGGCCATGGCCACCAGGTGATCCTGGTGGCTGTGTACGCCGCCGTCGGACAGCAGGCCAAGGATGTGCACAGCCTTGCCTGCACCTACGGCCTTGTCCACAGCGCCGGTCAGCACCGGGTTCTGGAAGAACTCGCCGTCGCGGATGGCCTTGGTCACCCGGGTGAAGTCCTGGTAGACGACGCGGCCTGCACCGAGGTTCATGTGACCGACTTCAGAGTTGCCCATCTGCCCGTCCGGCAGGCCGACATCCATGCCTGAACCGGAAATGAGGCCGTGCGGCTGGGTAGCGCGCAGGCGATCGTAGACCGGTGTCTTGGCGGCAAAGATGGCGTTGTGTTCGGGGATTTCGCTGTGGCCGAAGCCATCCAGGATAACCAGGACCAGGGGTTTGGGCGTGCTCGTCATCAATCAAACTCACGGTTGTTCAAAGATGATAAAGACACGCATTTTAGGGCAAATACGCCACCTGCGGCGAATAATCGTCCCATTCCCCCGACCGGCGTGCCTGCGGCATCAACATGAAGCTGGCTTTGTGGCCGGCCAGCCGGGCTTTGGTGGCACCAAGGGGCTGTGTATACTGGCCGGCATTTTCAATCGCCTGGAACACCGCTGATGGTTGCTCACCTGATTCAATTCGCGACAGATCACTACATCCTGGTTGCGATCTTCTTCATTCTGCTGGTCTTGCTGCTCATCAATGAAATCCGCCGTGGCGGCCAGAGCCTGAGCAATGGCCAGCTGACTGCCTTGGTCAATGCCGAGAAGGCGCTGGTGATCGACATCCGCCCGGCCAAGGAGTACTCCGCCGGTCACATCGTCGGTGCGGTGAACATCCCGCAGGACAAGCTGGCCAACCGCATGAACGAGCTGGACAAGCACAAAGAGAAGACCCTGATCGTCGTCGACGCCATGGGCCAGCAGTCCGGCACCATTTGCCGCGAGCTGCTCAAGGCTGGTTACAACGCCGCCAAACTGAGCGGTGGCGTTTCCAGCTGGAAAGCCGATAACCTGCCCCTGGTGAAGTGATATGAAGCCCGTCATCGTCTATTCCAGCGACTATTGCCCCTACTGCATGCGCGCCAAGTACCTGCTCGAGAGCAAGGGCGTGGCCTTCGAGGAAATCAAGGTCGACGGCAAACCGCAGGTTCGCGCCGAGATGAGTCAGAAGGCCGGCCGTACATCGGTGCCGCAGATCTGGATCGGCAGCACCCATGTCGGTGGATGCGATGACCTCTATGCCCTGGAGCGTGCCGGCAAGCTCGACGCGCTGCTGGCGGCCTGATTTGCACTGCATTCAAAAACATTAGGATAAGGATCTGCCATGACTGACCAACAGACCAACGGCGCTGCTGCAGAAGACAACAGCCCTCAGTTCTCCCTGCAGCGTATCTATGTGCGCGACCTGTCGTTCGAAGCCCCGAAAAGCCCGCAGATCTTCCGTCAGACGTGGGAGCCGAGCGTTGCCCTGGACCTGAACACCAAGCAAAAAGCCCTGGAAGGTAACTTCCACGAGGTGGTGCTGACCCTGTCGGTTACCGTCAAGAACGGCGACGAAGTGGCATTCATCGCTGAAGTGCAGCAGGCTGGTATCTTCCTGATCGCCAACCTCGATGCGGCTTCGATGAGCCACACCCTGGGTGCGTTCTGCCCGAACATCCTCTTCCCGTACGCCCGTGAGACCCTGGACAGCCTGGTGACCCGCGGTTCGTTCCCGGCGCTGATGCTGTCCCCGGTCAACTTCGACGCCCTGTACGCGCAAGAAATGCAGCGCATGCAGGAAGCCGGCGAAGCGCCGACCGTTCAGTAATCGCGACCGGTATCAGAAAAGCGCCTCTCGGGGCGCTTTTTTATTGCCTGTTCCGGCCTCTTCGCGGGGCAAGCCCACGTTCAATGTGGGAGCGGGCTTGCCCCGCGAAGAGGCCGTTCCTGCCAGTGCATCAACTCCCGGCAAACCCGTTCTGCCGCCACGCCTCGTATACCGTCACCGCTACAGTGTTGGACAGGTTCAGGCTGCGGCACCCGGGCCGCATCGGCAGGCGCAGGCGTTGCTCGGCCGGCAGGCTGTCCAGCACCTCGGCCGGTAAACCGCGGCTCTCCGGCCCGAACAGGAACGCATCGCCAGGCTGATAGGCCACCTCATGGAACGGGTGCGAGCCCTTGGTGGTGAAGGCGAACAGCCGTGGGTTGCCCAGGCTTTCCAGGCATCCGGCCAGGCTCTCGTGGCGCTTGAGCGTGGCATACTCGTGGTAATCCAGCCCCGCACGGCGCAGGCGCTTGTCATCCAGTTCGAAGCTGATGGGTTCGATCAGGTGCAGGTGGCAGCCGCTGTTGGCGCACAGGCGAATAATATTGCCGGTATTCGGCGGAATCTCTGGTTGAAAAAGGATGACGTGAAACATGCACGGCTCCAAGCGTGAAGATGACGGGCATTCTACCCCCGAACCGGACGTGCGTTCGAAGGCGATGCCGCGAATGATGCTTTCGCTGGCAATCGTCGGTGTGATGGTGGGGCTGATGATCGGCCGCCTGACCACGCCAGACGAGCGCGAGTTGCAGCAGGTGCAGGTGGTGCAGGAAGGCCTTGAGCTGTGGTTCAACGAAGAGCCCAAGCTGCACGGCGAGAACGTAGAAGGTACGGTGGCGCTGCTGTTCCAGGCCCAGGGCAAGCCCCAGCAGGGGCAATTGAGCCTCCAGGGCAAGCCGGTGAGCTGGCGGGTGCAGAACAGCAAGGAAGGGTTGTTGCTGACGGTGGTGGCGGCGCGCCCCCTGCACGGCGAGTGGTCGGGTGCAGAGGACGCGGGGCGCTGGCGGGTGCAGGTGACACTGCACGAATAAAAGAGGGGATTTCCCGGCCTGCCTGTACCAGGGTCCCCAAAAGGGCTACGGCGTA
Source organism: Pseudomonas sp. DCB_BI (assembly GCF_026240995.1). Lineage (NCBI taxonomy): Bacteria > Pseudomonadati > Pseudomonadota > Gammaproteobacteria > Pseudomonadales > Pseudomonadaceae > Pseudomonas > Pseudomonas sp. DCB_BI. Next base: position 277,072 of record NZ_JAPFCG010000003.1, read on the forward strand.
TTGCGTGTAAAGGGGGGATGGCCCGGCCTGCCTGTACCGAGGTCCCCAAAAGCGGCGGTGCTGCAAATAAAAGAGGGGTTCACCCGGCCTGCCTGTACCAGGGCCCCCGAAACTGGGTATGTATTAGGTATTGCAGGGGGCGTGCCAGTTTTGCAAAACCCATGAATACTGGGCTTTGCGGGTGATTTGGCCGGGTTTTGAGGGGATTTGTGCCTTCGAGAGGTGCAGCCGGCACAGGAACGGTGCATTCAGAAGGCTGAAATGACTGGGGCCGCTTTGCGCCCCATCGCGACACAAGGCCGCTCCCACTGGATCGCATCAGCCAGGGGGCAGAGGTGATCCAGTGGGAGCGGCCTTGTGTCGCGATGGGCTGCAAAGCAGCCCCAGCAATCTAAAAGTCTAATTCAGAGCTCAGTGGTCATCACCTTCCTCATCATCCCCCCCGGCCACATTCATCCCCAGCTCCTTGATCTTGCGCGTCAGGGTATTGCGCCCCCAACCCAGCAACAGTGCCGCATCGCGACGGCGACCGGCGGTGTGCTTGAGTGCCGTCTCGATCATGATCCGCTCAAAGCTCGGCACTGCGCTGTCCAGCAGGTTGGTCTGGCCGCGCGCCAACGCCTGGTCGGCCCACTGGCGCAGGGCCTGCTCCCAGTTGGTCACGGGCGCAGCGTCCTGCGGCAGGTTCAGCAGTTCGGGCGGCAAGTCACCGATCAGTACTTCGCGGCTGGAAGCCATCACCGTGATCCAGCGGCAGGTGTTCTCCATCTGCCGCACGTTGCCCGGCCATGGCAGGTTGCGGATGAACTCCTCGGTCTCCGGCTTGAGAATCTTCGGTTCGACTGACAATTCCTGGGCGGCACGGGCGAGGAAGTGACGGGCCAGGGCGGGGATGTCTTCGCGGCGGTCGGCCAGGCGCGGGATATGAATGCGGATGACGTTCAGGCGGTGGAACAAGTCCTCGCGGAACTTGCCGGCCTGCACCAGCGATTCCAGGTTCTGGTGGGTGGCGGCGATGATGCGCACATCGACTTTGACCGGCACGTGGCCGCCCACGCGGTAGAACTCGCCATCGGCCAGCACCCGCAGAAGACGGGTCTGGGTGTCGGCAGGCATGTCACCGATTTCGTCGAGGAACAGCGTACCGCCGTCCGCCTGCTCGAAACGGCCGCGGCGCAGGTTGGCAGCCCCGGTGAAGGCCCCTTTCTCATGGCCGAACAACTCGGACTCCATCAAGTCCTTGGGGATGGCGGCCATGTTCAGCGCAATGAACGGCGATGCCGCACGCGGGCTATGGCGGTGCAGTGCGTGGGCCACCAGCTCTTTACCGGTACCGGACTCGCCGTTGATCAATACAGTGATATTGGAGTGGCTGAGGCGACCGATGGCGCGGAACACCTCCTGCATTGCAGGGGCTTCACCGATGATTTCCGGGGTGCGGGCCAGGCTCTGCGGTACATCCAGGCCTTGTTGCTCCTGGGCGTGCTGGTTGGCGCGCTTGACCAGCGACACTGCCTCGTCGACATCGAACGGCTTGGGCAGATACTCGAAGGCGCCGCCCTGGTACGAGGCCACCGCACTGTCCAAGTCGGAATGCGCGGTCATGATGATCACCGGCAGGCGCGGGTGCTGTTCGCGAATCTGCGCCAGCAGGTCGAGGCCGCTGGCGCCCGGCATGCGAATGTCGGAAATGATCACGTCCGGCTGCTGGCGCGCCAGGCGGCCCATTACACCGTCTGCGCTGTCGAAGCTCTGGGTGGTCATGCCTTCCTGTTGCAGGGCTTTTTCCAGGACCCAGCGGATGGAGCGATCATCGTCGACGATCCATACGGTTTCACTTCGGCTCATGAGGCGGTGGCTCCTTGTTCCAGGGGCAGGTAGATCGAGAAGGCAGTGTGCCCGGCGTGGCTTTCACACTCGATCAGGCCCTGGTGCTGGCTGATGATGTTCTGGGTAATGGCCAGGCCCAGCCCGGTACCGTCCGGGCGACCGCTGACCATGGGATAGAAGAGGGTGTCCTGCAGTTCCGGCGGGATGCCCGGGCCGTTGTCGATGATTTCAACGCGGGCGACCAGGCGATGGCGCACGTGGCCGATGGTGAACTGGCGCAAGGCACGGCTGCGCAGTGTGATGCGGCCCAGGCGCAGTTCGTTTTGAGAACTGATTGCCTGCATGGCATTGCGCACGATGTTCAGTACCGCCTGGATCATCTGCTCGCGGTCGATCAGCACGTCCGGCAGGCTTGGGTCGTAGTCGCGCACCAAAGTGATGCAGCCCTGGCTCTCGGCTTCGACCAAGCTGCAGACCCGCTCCAGCACCTCGTGGATGTTGGTCATGGCCAGCGACGGCAGTTTGTTCGAACCGAGCATGCGGTCGACCAGGTTACGCAGGCGGTCGGCCTCTTCGATGATCACGTTGGTGTAGTCGCGCAGGCCGTCCTCGGGCAGCTCGCGGGCCAGCAGCTGGGCCGCGCCACGGATGCCACCGAGGGGGTTCTTGATTTCGTGGGCCAGGCCGCGCACCAGCATCTTGGTGGTTTCCTGCTTGCTCAGCTGGGCCTCTTCCTTGGTGATGCGCAGTAGCCGATCACGCGGGTGTACCTCCAGCAGCAGCAGGGTCTGGCCCTGATGCAGGATCGGCGTTACCGCGTAGTCGACAGTGATGGTCTGCCCGGTCAGCGAAGTGAGCTGCGCTTCACGCTTGGTGAACGGGTGCGCCTGCTCTACCGCCTGGCGCAGCGAGCTGAGCGCTTCGGTCGACTCGGTGAACAGTTCGCTGATGAACTGCCCATGGCTGCGCTGGCCACTGACCGCCAGCAGCATTTCTGCGGCCGGGTTCATGTACTCCAGGCGCAGCTCGGCATTGAGCAGCAAAGTGGCGGTGGTCAGGTTGTCCAGAAGCAGACGGTGCTGTGCATCGCTGATGGTCATAGGGCGGCGTTGACCTCTTTTGGCGCTTGCCTGGCACTGCTTTGGCCAGGGCCGGACACGGGTTGGGTCCGCTGATGCGAGACTCTGCAGAAGAAAATGCAAGAAACAAACCAAAGCTCCGAAAAGAAGCGGGATTTGCCCAGAAAGGCCTGTATCTGCGCAAATTCGGATCAGAAACCCTTGGTGAAACGTTTAACTTGAACCAGATTGGGGAGCAATTCAGGGCATGGCGCTAAATTGTGCACCAAGTTAGAGCATAGCGCGGCGGGCGGGTTGCAGTGCATGGGCATGGGGCGCACAAACGAAAACGGCCTCCCGAGGGAGGCCGTTCGATCATGTTACCGGCGCGGGGTGCCGGTCAGATCAGCAGCTGTAGTACAGCTCGTATTCCAGCGGGTGTACGAAGGTACGGACCTTGATTTCTTCTTCGCTCTTCAGTTCGATGAAGGCGTCGATGAAGTCATCGGAGAACACGCCGCCCTTGGTCAGGAACGCACGGCCTTTATCCAGCTCTTCCAGAGCTTCTTTCAGGCTGCCGCACACTTGCGGGATGTTCTTGGCTTCTTCTGGCGGCAGGTCGTACAGGTTCTTGTCGGCCGCGTCGCCTGGGTGGATCTTGTTCTGGATGCCGTCCAGGCCAGCCATCAGCAGGGCCGCGAAGGCCAGGTACGGGTTGGCCGATGGGTCTGGGAAGCGTGCTTCGATACGGCGGGCTTTAGGGCTGCCGACGTATGGAATACGGATCGAGGCGGAACGGTTGCGGGCCGAGTAGGCCAGCATTACCGGGGCTTCGAAGCCTGGTACCAGACGCTTGTACGAGTTGGTCGACGGGTTGGTGAAGCCGTTCAGGGCCTTACCGTGCTTGATGATACCGCCGATGAAGTACAGGGCGGTGTCGGACAGGCCGGCATAGCCTTCACCCGAGAAGGTGTTCTTGCCGTCTTTCCAGATCGACATGTGTACGTGCATGCCCGAGCCGTTGTCACCGTACAGTGGCTTCGGCATGAAGGTAGCGGTACGGCCGTAAGCGTCGGCAACGTTGTGCACGACGTACTTCAGGGCCTGTACTTCGTCTGCCTTCTTCACCAGGGTGTTGAACTTGACGCCGATTTCGTTCTGGCCGGCAGTCGCCACTTCGTGGTGGTGAACTTCAACGGTCTGGCCCATTTCTTCCAGAGCGTTGCACATGGCAGTACGGATTTCGTGGTCGTGGTCGAACGGTGGAACTGGGAAGTAGCCGCCTTTCACGCCTGGACGGTGGCCTTTGTTGCCGCCTTCCACGTCAGCGCCAGTCATCCACGAGCCTTGCTCGGAGAAGATCTTGAACATCGAGCCGGAGATATCCGAGTGGAACTTCACTTCGTCGAAGATGAAGAACTCTGGCTCTGGGCCGGCGAATACGGTGTCACCGATGCCGGTGCTCTTCAGATACTCTTCAGCGCGCTTGGCGATGGCGCGTGGGTCGCGATCGTAGCCCTGCATGCTCGACGGGTCGACGATGTCGCAGGTGATGATCAGGGTTGGTTCTTCGGTGAACGGGTCCAGAACGGCGGTCTCGTCGACCGGCATCAGGATCATGTCGGAAGCTTCGATGCCTTTCCAGCCAGAGATGGAGGAACCGTCGAACATTTTGCCGACTTCGAAGAAGTCTTCGTCCAGCGCATCACGCGACGGCATGGTCACGTGGTGCTGAATGCCTTTGGTGTCCGTGAAACGCAGATCAATCCACTTGACGTCATGATCTTTGATGAGTTGAACCGACTTCGACATGTTGTCCTCCGGATGGTCTAGAGCGCGGTGGGCCGCTGCCCTGGAAAAAGGGTGTTGCCGGGCGCGGATAGTCGGCCAAGCTTACCTGCCTCACAAGGGAGCAAATTGCATGCCAGTGCCCGAAAATGGCGAGGGCGGGATAAAAGAAGGCGTTTGCGGGCATTTGGCGGTGGGGCAGGCTGGGAAAGTGCACCTTTAAGATGCGGTATTTGGCGGTGATGCACCAATAGGGTGCGCGCCTTGGTTTTTTGTGGTGCCCGTGAGATCGCGCGCCGCGCGGACGGCGCGCGATCTCACGGGCACCACAAAATCCGGCTGTGCATTTATCTGAAAGCTTCTGATCAAAAGTTGGTCAAATCCTGAGCAATTTCCGCTATAATTCGCGCCCCTCATTTTTCGGCAGGCCAGGCGCGCGCTGTTAACCAATGAAACTTATCGTCAAAGTCTTCCCAGAAATCACCATCAAGAGCCGGCCGGTGCGCAAGCGCTTCATCCGTCAGCTCGGCAAGAACATCCGCAACGTGCTCAAGGATCTCGACCCTGAGCTCGCGGTCGATGGTGTCTGGGACAATCTCGAAGTGGTCACCCGCGTCGAAGACGAGAAAGTGCAGCGCGAGATGATCGAACGCCTTACCTGCACCCCGGGTATCACCCATTTCCTGCAGGTAGAGGAATACCCGCTGGGTGACTTCGACGACATCGTCGCCAAGTGCAAGCACCACTTCGGCCACCTGCTGGCCGGCAAGCACTTCGCCGTGCGCTGCAAGCGCGGTGGCCACCACGATTTCACCTCGATGGACGTCGACCGTTACGTCGGCAGCCAGCTGCGCCAGCAGTGCGGTGCCGCCGGCATCGAGCTGAAAAACCCCGAAGTGATGGTGCGCATCGAGATCCGCGACCAGCGCCTGTACGTGATTCACAACCAGCACAACGGCATCGGCGGATACCCGCTGGGTGCCCTTGAGCAGACCCTGGTGCTGATGTCCGGCGGCTTCGACTCTACCGTCGCGGCCTACCAGATGATGCGCCGTGGCCTCATGACCCACTTCTGCTTCTTCAACCTCGGCGGCCGTGCCCACGAGCTGGGCGTGATGGAAGTGGCCCACTACCTGTGGAAAAAGTACGGCAGCAGCCAGCGGGTACTGTTCATCAGCGTACCGTTCGAAGAAGTGGTTGGTGAAATCCTCAACAAGGTCGACAACAGTTACATGGGCGTGACCCTCAAGCGCATGATGCTGCGGGGCGCCGCCCATATGGCCGACCGCCTGCAGATCGACGCGCTGGTGACCGGCGAAGCGATTTCCCAGGTGTCCAGCCAGACCCTGCCGAACCTGTCGATCATCGACTCGGCCACCGACAAGCTGGTACTGCGCCCGCTGCTGGCCAGCCACAAGCAGGACATCATCGACCAGGCCACCGAAATCGGCACCGCGGACTTTGCCAAGCACATGCCTGAATACTGCGGCGTGATCTCGGTAAACCCGACCACCCATGCCAAGCGTCACCGCATGGAGCACGAAGAAAAGCAGTTCGACATGGCCGTGCTGGAGCGCGCGCTCGAGCGCGCCAAGTTCATTTCCATCGACCATGTGATCGATGAGCTGGGCAAGGACATCGAAATCGAGGAAGTGGCCGAGGCGCTGCCAGGCCAGATCGTCATCGACATTCGCCACCCCGATGCCCAGGAAGACGAACCTCTGGTGCTGGACGGTATCGAAGTCCAGGCCATGCCGTTCTACGCCATCAACAGCAAGTTCAAGCACCTGGACCACACGCGCCAGTACTTGCTGTATTGCGACAAGGGTGTGATGAGCCGTCTGCACGCACACCACCTGCTCAGTGAGGGACATGCCAATGTGCGTGTTTATCGTCCGACATAAGACGCCGGGGCTGTATGGCGGCAGTATCCGCCATCGCCCTCCCGACCGCCGGGCCCGCTGAGCCTTAAACAGTACATATTGGCCGCCTACACTGGGCGGCAACCAAATCCTCTGATCGAGATACACTTGTGATCGAAAATCTGCGTAACATCGCCATCATCGCCCACGTTGACCATGGTAAAACCACCCTGGTCGACAAACTCCTGCGTCAGTCCGGCACTCTGGAGCGTAACGAGCTCAACGACGAGCGCGTCATGGACTCCAACGACCAGGAAAAAGAGCGCGGTATTACCATTCTGGCGAAAAACACCGCCATCAACTGGAACGGCTACCACATCAACATCGTCGACACCCCCGGCCACGCCGACTTCGGTGGCGAGGTTGAGCGTGTAATGTCGATGGTCGACTCCGTGCTGCTGCTGGTCGACGCCCAGGACGGCCCAATGCCGCAAACCCGCTTCGTAACCAAGAAGGCGTTCGAAGCCGGCCTGAAGCCAATCGTCGTGATCAACAAGGTTGACCGCCCGGGCGCGCGTCCTGACTGGGTTCTGGACCAGATCTTCGACCTGTTCGACAACCTCGGTGCCACCGACGAACAGCTGGACTTCAAAGTCGTCTACGCCTCGGCCCTGAACGGCATCGCCGGTCTGGACCACACCGCCATGGGCGAAGACATGACCGCGCTGTACCAGTCGATCGTCGACAACGTACCGGCGCCGGACGTTGACCGTGACGGCTCGTTCCAGATGCAGATCTCCGCTCTGGACTACAACAGCTTCCTCGGTGTTATCGGTGTTGGCCGTATCGCCCGTGGTCGCGTCAAGCCGAACACCCCGGTTGTCGCCATCGACACCAACGGCAAGAAGCGTAACGGCCGTATCCTGAAGCTGATGGGCCACCACGGTCTGCACCGCGTGGACGTCGAGGAAGCCCAGGCTGGCGACATCGTCTGCATCAGCGGTTTCGACGAGCTGTTCATCTCCGACACCCTGTGCGCCCCGGACGCGGTAGAAGCGATGAAGCCGCTGACCGTTGACGAGCCAACCGTATCCATGACCTTCCAGGTCAACGATTCGCCGTTCTGCGGTAAAGAAGGCAAGTTCGTCACCAGCCGCAACATCAAGGACCGTCTGGACAAAGAGCTGCTGTACAACGTTGCCCTGCGCGTTCAGGAAACCGATTCCCCTGACAAGTTCAAGGTATCGGGCCGCGGCGAGCTGCACCTGTCGGTGCTGATCGAAACCATGCGTCGTGAAGGCTTCGAGATGGCTGTAGGCCGTCCTGAAGTGATCATCCGCGAAGTCGACGGCGTCAAGCAGGAGCCGTTCGAGAACGTCACCATCGACATCCCTGAAGAATCTCAGGGCAAGGTCATGGAAGAGATGGGTCTGCGTAAAGGCGACCTGACCAACATGGTGCCGGATGGCAAGGGCCGTGTTCGCCTGGAATACAACATTCCAGCCCGTGGTCTGATCGGTTTCCGTAACCAGTTCCTGACCCTGACCAACGGTGCAGGCATCCTGACCTCGATCTTCGATCGTTACGACACCATGAAGTCGGGCCAGATGTCCGGCCGTCTGAACGGTGTTCTGGTTTCGGTCGAGACCGGCAAGGCCCTGACCTACTCGCTGGAAACCCTGCAGGCTCGCGGCAAGCTGTTCGTCGAGCACGGCCAGGAAATCTACAACGGTCAGATCATCGGCCTGAACAGCCGCGACAACGACCTGGGCGTGAACCCGACCAAAGGCAAGAAGCTCGACAACATGCGTGCTTCGGGCAAGGACGAAGTCATCGCCCTGGTACCGCCAGTTCGCCACACGCTGGAACAGGCTCTGGAATTCATCCAGGACGACGAGCTGTGCGAAGTGACGCCTAAGTCGATCCGTCTGCGCAAGAAGATCCTGGACGAAGGCGAGCGTACCCGCGCAGCCAAGAAAGCCAAGAACTGAGTTAGCTCAGGCTGAATGAAAACGCCCCCGGTCGAAAGGCCGGGGGCGTTTTTTTTGTCTGGGTTTTTGTGCCGGTGGTACCGGCCTCTTTAGGCTGCAGACAATAGGTCAGCGCCCAACCACCTTGGGCTTGTAAGCACAATACCCCGGTCGCGGCCCGACCTTGGGGTGGTTGCGGCAGGTATCCGGGCGCTTGTCATAAATGGTGCACAGGCGGCTTTTACGATCCAGATACATGCAGTCGTCGTTGCTCATCCGGGTCAGGGTGAAGATCCCGGACTTCTGGTTGAAGCGCTCGATGATGCCTTCTTTTTGCAGGCGCTTGGCCACGTTCTTGGGGGGTTCGTCTTTTTCGAACTCGTCGACCACGCCGATACGGATCAGATCCTTGATCTTCACCTCTACCGGCAGGGTGCAGCAGGTCGAATGGCAGCCATGGCACATGTTGCTGGTGTAGCGCTGCCAGGTCTCCAGGCGGTCGACTTCGGCCGCGGCGATCAGGGTCGTTTTCATCTTTATAGGGTGGATCACGGTCTTGGGGCGCGCGATGATACCGGAATTGTTCAATTTATGAACAACCTTTTGCCGGAATCGCAGAGTGGGCATGAAAACTGCGAACCGTAACTGTCGCTCCCTGTCGAAGGGTCTAGTCTCAACACTCTCCCTCCGCTTTCGTCAACTTGCCCGAGGATGCCGCATGTCCCAGGAACCCAAAGCACGTGACGCCGAAGTCGCGGATTTTCGCGCTGCTGTACTGAACAAGCTGACCTACGCGGTCGGCAAGGATCCGGAGCACGCCTTCGACCATGACTGGTTCGAAGCCATTGCCCTGGCCGCGCGCGATCACATGGTCGACCATTGGATGGACCACACCCGCCGAGCCTATCGACGTAGCCAGAAGCGGGTTTACTACCTTTCCCTGGAATTTCTCATTGGCCGTCTGCTCTACGACAGCCTGAGCAACCTGGGCCTGCTGGACATCGCCCGCGATGCACTGGAAGGCCTGGATGTGGACCTGGAGCGCATCCGCTTGCTCGAGCCGGATGCCGCGCTGGGCAACGGCGGCTTGGGGCGCCTGGCCGCGTGCTTCATGGAGAGCATGTCGACCTTGGGCATTGCTGCCCACGGCTATGGCATCCGCTACGAGCACGGGCTGTTTCGCCAGGCGGTGGTCGATGGCTGGCAGCAGGAGCAGACCGAGAACTGGCTGGACTTCGGTAACCCCTGGGAATTCGAACGTGCCGAGGTGATCTACCCGATCAGCTTTGGTGGCAGTGTCGAAACGGTGCACGACAGCCAGGGCAACCAGCGCCAGGTGTGGTGGCCGGGCGAAACGGTGCGGGCGGTGGCATACGACACACCCGTGGTCGGGTGGCGTGGCTCCAGCGTCAACACCTTGCGCCTGTGGCGAGCACGGGCGCTGGAAGAGCTTCATCTGGAGCGTTTCAACGCAGGTGACCACCTTGGCGCCGTGGCTGAAGTGGCGCGGGCCGAGAGTATTTCGCGGGTGCTGTACCCGGCTGACAGTACCGAAGCGGGGCAGGAGCTGCGTCTGCGCCAGGAATACTTCTTTGTCTCGGCATCGTTGCAGGACCTGCTGCGCCGCCACCTCAACATGCACGATAGCCTGCTCAACCTGCCCGATGCGGCGGCCATCCAGCTCAACGATACCCACCCGTCGATTGCCGTCGCCGAGCTGATGCGCCTGCTCGTCGACCAGCATGAAATCCCCTGGGACAAAGCCTGGGAGCTGACCGTCGGCACGCTCGCCTATACCAACCACACCTTGCTGCCCGAGGCCCTGGAAACCTGGCCGGTGGCGTTGATGGAACGCATGCTGCCGCGGCACATGCAAATCATCTACCTGATCAACGCCTACCACATTGACAGCCTGCGCGCCAAAGGCCTGCACGACTTCGACGTGCTGCGGGCAGTGTCGCTGATCGAGGAAGACAATGGTCGCCGGGTGCGCATGGGCAACCTGGCGTTTCTTGGCTCGCACAGCGTCAACGGCGTATCGGCGCTGCACAGCAAGCTGATGAAAAGCACGGTGTTCGCCGAACTGCACAAGCTTTACCCGCAGCGAATCAACAACAAAACCAACGGCATTACCTTCCGCCGCTGGTTGTACCAGGCCAACCCGCCACTGACCGAGATGCTGGTCGAAGCGCTGGGTCCCGAGCTGAAGGACGACCCGGAAGGGCGCCTGGCCGGCCTGGTGCCGTTCGCCGACAAGGCCGGTTTCCGCAAGCAGTTCGCCGCCCAGCGCCTGCACAGCAAACGCGCCCTGGCCAGCATCATCCAGGACCGCATTGGCGTAACGGTAAACCCCGAAGCGCTGTTCGATGTGCAGGTAAAGCGCATCCACGAGTACAAGCGCCAGCTGCTCAACCTGCTGCATACCGTGGCGCTGTACCAGGCCATGCGCAACGACCCGGGCACCGACTGGGTGCCGCGGGTGAAGATCTTCGCCGGCAAGGCTGCTGCCAGTTACCACCAGGCCAAGCTGATCATCAAGCTGGCCAACGATATCGCCCGGGTGGTGAACAACGACCCGACTGTGCGCGGCCTGCTGAAGGTCGTATTCCTGCCCAACTACAACGTCAGCCTGGCCGAGAGCATCATCCCGGCGGCAGACCTTTCCGAGCAGATATCCACTGCAGGTTACGAAGCCTCCGGTACCAGCAACATGAAGTTCGGCCTGAATGGCGCGCTGACCATCGGCACCCTGGATGGCGCCAACGTCGAGATGTGCGAGCAGGTGGGGGCTGACAACATGTTCATTTTCGGCCTTACCGCGCAGCAGGTCGAGGCTCGGCGCAAGGCCGGGGACTTCGGTGCCAGTGCAGCGATTGCGGCATCTAGCCGTCTTGGCGATGTGCTGCAGGCCATTCGCAGCGGGGTGTTTTCGCCGGACGACCCGTCGCGCTACAGCGGGTTGATCGATGGACTGGTGGCGTATGACCGCTTCCTGGTGTGCGCCGACTTCGATGCCTACTGGGATGCCCAGCGCCGGGTCGAGGAGCTGTGGCACACACCGCAGGAGTGGTGGCGCATGGCAGTGTTGAATACCGCGCGGATGGGCTGGTTCTCGTCGGATCGGACCATTCGCGAGTATGCGACCGATATCTGGAAGGCTTTGGATTGAGCATGTGGGGCCGCGTTGCGGCCCATTCGCGGGGCAAGCCCGCTCCCACAGTATCTCCGCTGCCTTGAAGGCAGCGCAAAAAACCTGTGGCAGCGAGCTCGCCGCGCGAATGGACTGCAAAACATCCCACTCGACAGCCGGCCTGGCCAAGGCTGAACTACCGACCTATTGTGCCGTCTGAGAGCCGTGGCGAGTCTCATCACTCGCTAGCCTGCAACTCTCCCTGTAAACTGCGGGGGTTTTTTATCTCCCCCATCCATTCGGAGCCATACATGTCCCGCGTTACCCTGAGTCGCTATCTGATTGAGCAGACCCGCAGCAACAATACCCCTGCCGATCTGCGCTTCCTGATCGAAGTGGTGGCGCGTGCGTGCAAGGAAATCAGCCATCACGTGTCCAAGGGCGCCCTTGGCGGTGTGCTGGGCAGCATGGGCACTGAAAACGTGCAGGGCGAGGTCCAGAAGAAACTGGACGTGATTTCCAACGATATCCTGCTGGAAGCCAACGAGTGGGGCGGCCACCTGGCCGGCATGGCGTCCGAAGAAATGGACAATGCCTACCAGATCCCGGGCAAGTACCCGAAAGGCGCCTACCTGCTGGTCTTCGACCCACTGGACGGTTCGTCGAACATCGACGTGAACGTGTCGGTCGGCACCATCTTCTCGGTACTGCGTTGCCCTAACGAGTACCTGAGCCAGAACGAAACCCTGAACGAAAACGCCTTCCTGCAGCCAGGCACCCAGCAGGTCGCCGCCGGCTATGCCATTTATGGCCCGCAGACCATGTTGATCCTGACCCTGGGCAATGGCGTCAAGGGCTTCACCCTGGACCGCGAGCTGGGCAGCTTCGTGCTGACTCACGAAAACATTCGCGTGCCAGAAACCACCGCCGAGTTCGCCATCAACATGTCCAACCAGCGCCACTGGGAAGCCCCGGTACAGCGTTACGTGGGCGAGCTGCTGGCAGGCGAGACCGGCCCGCTGAAGAAGAACTACAACATGCGCTGGATCGCCTCGATGGTGGCCGACGTCCACCGCATCCTGACCCGTGGCGGCCTGTTCATGTACCCACGTGACGCGCGCGAGCCGAGCAAGCCGGGCAAGCTGCGCCTCATGTACGAAGCCAACCCGATGTCGTTCATCATCGAACAGGCCGGTGGCGCCTCTACCGACGGTTACAATCGCATCCTCGACATCAAGCCAGAGGGCCTGCACCAGCGCGTGGCAGTCTTCCTTGGTTCGAAGGAAGAGGTAGAGCGCGCAACCGCGTACCACAAGGAGTAAGTCATGCTCGCACCTTGGCAGCCGTTGCTGGAATGGTGGTTCGGTTGGGGCACCAGTGCCCAGGCCGTGGCTGACGAGAAGAGCACGCTGTGGTTCGGCAAGCATCACGACGCCGATGCCCATGCGTTGTTTGGTGAGCTGGTCGAGCAAGCCCTGGCGGGCGGGCTCGATGAGTGGCAGCAAACCCCGCAGGGCTGGCTGGGCCTGCTCATCTTGCTGGACCAGCTGCCACGCATGATCTACCGCGACACGCCGCGCGCCTTCGAGGGCGACCGGCGTGCCCAGGTGGTGGCCATGCAAGGCCTGCAGAAGAACTGGGATTACCAGTTGCTGCCGATCCAGCGGGTTTTCGTATTGCTGGTGCTGGAGCATGCCGAGGTGCTGGACTGGCAGAACCTGTGCGTCGAGCGTTACCAGACCCTGCTGGACGAGCAGCCCGAGGCCAACCGCCGGCTGTTCGAAGGCTTTCTCGACTATGCCGAGCAGCACCAGCGGGTGATTGCCCGGTTCGGGCGTTTTCCGCATCGCAACCTGGTGCTGGAGCGCCCGAGTACCAGCGAAGAGATGGATTTTCTGCTGGAGCCCGGCTCCCGGTTCTGAGGTTGCAGGGGCCTGGTGCGCAGGCCGTCGTGACACAAGGCCGCCCCTAAATGGGGCGGCTTTTTATTGGGCGTTTGACTAATACTTTGTGATTAATCGCACAGTAGTGGCCATCCGACCAATGGTGTAGGGGTAAAGAGGGTGGGGAAGGGAACCCGGGAGGGATTTTCACGTCGAAGGTCACTGCAGGCCACTCGCCTGTCTCATCTCTCCAGGAGTGTCCTTCATGTCGTTGCGTTCCCTCGCCCTGTTGTCGCTGTGCGTCTTCCTGACTGCCTGCAGCAAGATCAACCAGGAAAACTATTCCAAGATCAAGGCCGGTATGAACAAGGCCGAGGTCGAGCAGTTGCTCGGCACGCCGACCGAGTGTTCTGGCGCGTTGGGCATGAGCAGCTGCACCTGGGGGGACGAGAAGAGCTTCATCAGCGTGCAGTACGCAGCTGACAAAGTACTGATGTATTCAGGGCAGGGTCTCAAATGAGGCGTGCGTACCTGCTGATGGGGGTATGCCTGGCGTTGCTGCTGGGCGGTTGTGCAGGCTCCGTGCACGACCCTCTGGCGCCGAAAACCGCCGGCAATGTCGACCTCAAGCGTTACCAAGGCAAATGGTACGAATTGGCGCGCCTGCCCATGCGCTACCAGGAAGGCTGCGAGCAGTCCGAGGCCCATTACAACCTCAAGCCCGATGGCAGCTACGGCGTGCTTAACCGCTGCCGTACCATGGGTGACGAATGGCTGCGCGCTGAAGGGCATGCGAATATCCAGGAGCCGGGGCACACCGACAAGCTGTGGGTCGAGTTCGATAACTGGTTTACCAAGCTGGTGCCAGGCGTGGCCCGGGGTGAGTACTGGATTCTTTATGTGGACGACCACTACCGTACGGCCATCGTTGGCAGCCCGGACCGCAAATACCTTTGGATTCTATCGCGCACGCCGACATTGCCGGCCTGGCAACGCGAGAACCTGCTGTCCAGGGCGCGGCAGCAGGGTTATGACACCAGCCGCTTGATCTGGCGGGCGTCCGATCAGCAAATAGTCAAAATGCACTGAGTTTTCTGGGGTTGCGTCGCAACCCGTCGTGGGCAAAAGCCCGCCCCCGCAGATCCTGCGCTGAACCGTGGACTGCCCCGAAAGTTTTGGGGGCAGTCCAATCTGTGGGAGCGGGCTTGCCCGCGAAGGGCTGCAACGCAGCCCCGGTACACTCAGCCCAAAAGCTGGCGCAACACCTGGGCAAATGCCCGCCCGCTTTCTTCTTCCTGCCCATGCCGCCCTTGGCGCACCACCCACCGGCCATTCACCATCACGTCGCGCACCTGGCGATCGCCGCCGGCAAACAGCCAGCGGTTGAGAATGGCATCGCCATCCGCCATGGCGATGTATGGGTCCTGCCCGTCGAGTACCAGCCAGTCGGCACGCTTGCCCACCGCCAACTCGCCGACCGCCTGCCCCAGCGCCTGCGCACCACCAGCCAGCGCCGCGTCATACAGCGTGCGCCCGACCATCGGCTGGTCGCTGCGGTGCAGGCGGTTGCGCCGCTGGTCACGCAGGCGCTGGCCATATTCCAGCCAACGCAGCTCCTCCACCACGCTCAACGACACGTGGCTGTCCGAACCAATGCCCATGCGCCCGCCCTGCGCCAAGTAGTCCACGGCCGGAAAAATTCCGTCGCCCAGATTGGCCTCGGTAGTCAGGCACAGCCCAGCCACCGCACCGCTGCGAGCCATGGCCGTTACTTCATCGCTTTCGGCGTGGGTGGCGTGCACCAGGCACCAGCGCCGGTCCACGTCCACATGCTCGTACAGCCACTGCAGCGGGCGCAGGCCGCTCCAGGCCAGGCAGTCGTCCACTTCCTTCTGCTGTTCGGCGATGTGGATATGCACCGGGCAGTGCTTGTCGCTTGCCGCCAGTACCTCGGTGATCTGCCCGGGTGTCACTGCCCGCAGCGAGTGGAAGCACAGGCCCAGTTGCTGCGCGGGTTGCGCGGCCAGCACGGGGGCGAGCTGTGCCTGCAACTGCAAGTAGTGTTCGGTGGAGTTGATGAAGCGACGCTGCCCGTCATTCGGTGGCAGGCCGCCAAAGCCGGCATGGCTGTACAGCACCGGCAGCAAGGTCAGGCCGATGCCGCTGTCGGCTGCAGCGGCGCTGATGCGGCGCGACAGCTCGGCCAGGTCGGCGTAGCGCTTGCCGGCCTGGTCATGGTGCACATAATGGAATTCGGCGACCGAGGTGTAGCCGGCCTTGAGCATCTCGATGTACAGCTGGCGGGCGATGACTTGCAACTGCTCCGGGCTGATCTGCCCGACCAGGCGGTACATCAGGTCGCGCCAGGTCCAGAAGCTGTCGTTGGGGTTGCCGGCGACTTCCGCCAGCCCCGCCATGGCACGCTGGAAGGCATGCGAGTGCAGGTTGGGCATACCCGGTAGCAGTGGCCCGGCCAGGCGCTCGGCACCTTCAGCCGAGGCGCCTGC
Source organism: Pseudomonas sp. DCB_BI (assembly GCF_026240995.1). NCBI lineage: Bacteria > Pseudomonadati > Pseudomonadota > Gammaproteobacteria > Pseudomonadales > Pseudomonadaceae > Pseudomonas > Pseudomonas sp. DCB_BI. The sequence goes on from NZ_JAPFCG010000003.1 coordinate 293,100, forward strand.
CTGGATACTCGTCACATGACCATCACTGGCGACCTCGATGCGGACGTGGCTGGCCCAGCCCGTGGGCAGCAGGGCGCGTTCGGCGAAGTAGGCGGGCATCGGTACAAATCCTGTTATTGTTAACTTGTATATACATATACAGCCGTTTGCCTGCCGGGTAAACTGCGGCAAGCTACCGCTCATTCCATTTGCACAAGGATCCACCGCCGTGCCGACACCTCCTGTCTCCGCGCTGGTTGCCCAAATGGGCGAGGGCCCGGCGCCGCTGTACGCTCGGGTCAAACAGATGATCATCCAGCAGATCGACAATGGCAGCTGGCCGCCGCATCACCGGGTGCCCTCGGAGAGCGAACTGGTCAACGAACTGGGCTTCAGCCGCATGACCATCAACCGCGCCCTGCGCGAACTCACCGCCGAAGGCCTGTTGGTGCGCATGCAAGGGGTCGGTACCTTCGTAGCCGAGCCCAAGGGCCGTTCGGCGTTGTTCGAGGTCAACAACATTGCCGACGAAATCGCCGCGCGCGGGCATCAGCATAGCTGCCAGGTGATCACGCTCACCGAGGAAGCGGCCGGCTCCGAACGGGCTCTGGCTCTGGACATGCGTGAAGGCCAGCGGGTCTTCCACTCGCTGATCGTGCATTTCGAGAACGGCGTGCCCGTACAGATCGAGGACCGCTACGTCAACGCAGCCATCGCCCCTGACTATCTCAAGCAGGATTTCACGCGGCAGACGCCGTATGCCTATCTGTCCCAGGTGGCGCCGCTGACCGAGGGCGAGCACGTGGTCGAAGCGATTCTCGCCGAGCCGGACGAGTGCCGGCTTCTGCAGATCGAGCGCGGCGAGCCTTGCCTGCTGATTCGCCGTCGTACCTGGTCCGGTCGCCAGCCGGTGACCGCTGCACGGTTGATCCACCCCGGTTCCCGTCATCGCCTGGAAGGACGTTTCAGCAAATGAGTCGGCTGCAGTTGTTGCGTGCGCAGGATTACCCGCGCATGCCGTGGAAGAACGGTGGCGGTTTCACCGAGGAGATTACCCGCGACAGTGGCGAGGGCCTGGACGGTTTTGGCTGGCGCCTGTCGATTGCCGATATCCAGGAGTCGGGGGGCTTTTCCACGTTCGCCGGCTACCAGCGGATCATCACCGTGCTGCAGGGCGACGGCATGCGCCTGCTGGTCGATGGCCAAGCCAGTCGGCCATTGCTGGCGTTCGATGCGTTTGCCTTCAGCGGCGAGAGCCAGGTCAGTTGCAAGTTGCTGGGTGGGGCGATTCGCGATTTCAACCTGATCTATGCACCGCAGCGGTATCGGGCGCGGTTGCAGTGGCTGGATGGCACCAGCCGGGTGTACAGCTCGGCGTCGACGGTTTTGTTGTTTGCTGCCAGCAGCCTGGTCGAAGTCACTATTGCCGGGCGCGAGACGCAGCGGTTGGGGTTGTTCGATTGCTTGCGGCTGGAAGGCAATGATGAATTGCTGGGACTTGTGGTGCAGGGGCGGTGCTGCCTCATCGAACTTGTTGGGCGCTGAAGGTTCGGCGGTAGGTTTTTGGCGCCTGTGAGATCGAGCGCCGCGCGGGCGGCGCTCGATATGGGCCCCACCCGGAAACCCAAGCCAGGAGCGCACAGTTCCGATAATTTTGGTTGTCCGTGCTTGTACATACAAGTAAAGGTGTGTTTGTATATTGACCACGACATACCCGCCCGCGGACGACCGCAGAGGACCTTTCCCGTGACTGACAACAACAAATACCGTGACGTTGAAATCCGTGCCCCACGTGGCAACAAGCTGACCGCCAAAAGCTGGCTGACCGAAGCGCCACTGCGCATGCTGATGAACAACCTCGACCCGCAGGTCGCGGAAAACCCCAAGGAACTGGTGGTATACGGCGGTATCGGCCGCGCCGCGCGCAACTGGGCCTGCTACGACAAGATCGTCGAAACCCTGACCCGCCTGGAAGACGATGAAACCCTGTTGGTGCAGTCGGGCAAGCCGGTCGGTGTGTTCAAGACCCACAGCAACGCACCGCGCGTGCTGATCGCCAACTCCAACCTGGTGCCACACTGGGCCAACTGGGAACACTTCAACGAACTCGACGCCAAGGGCCTGGCCATGTACGGCCAGATGACCGCCGGCAGCTGGATCTACATCGGCAGCCAGGGCATCGTCCAGGGCACCTATGAAACCTTCGTCGAAGCCGGTCGCCAGCACTACGGCGGCAGCCTGAAAGGCAAGTGGGTACTCACCGCTGGCCTGGGTGGCATGGGCGGCGCCCAGCCACTGGCCGCGACCCTGGCCGGGGCTTGCTCGCTGAACATCGAATGCCAGCAGAGCCGTATCGACTTCCGCCTGGAAACCCGCTACGTCGACGAGCAGGCCACAGATCTCGACGACGCCCTGGCACGCATCGCCAAGTACACCGCCGAGGGCAAGGCCATTTCCATTGCCCTGCACGGTAACGCCGCCGAAATCCTGCCCGAGCTGGTCAAGCGGGGCGTACGCCCGGACATGGTCACCGACCAGACCAGCGCCCACGATCCGCTGAACGGCTACCTGCCAGCAGGCTGGACCTGGGAACAGTACCGCGACCGCGCGCAGACCGAACCAGCGGCAGTGGTCAAGGCCGCCAAGCAGTCGATGGCCGTGCACGTGCAGGCCATGCTCGACTTCCAGAAGCAGGGTATCCCGACCTTCGACTACGGCAACAACATCCGCCAGATGGCCAAGGAAGAGGGCGTAGCCAATGCCTTCGACTTCCCTGGCTTCGTCCCGGCCTACATCCGCCCCCTGTTCTGCCGCGGTATTGGCCCGTTCCGCTGGGCGGCACTGTCCGGCGATGCCGAAGATATCTACAAGACCGACGCCAAGGTCAAGGAACTGATCCCCGACGACGCCCACCTGCACCGCTGGCTGGACATGGCCCGCGAGCGCATCAGCTTCCAGGGCCTGCCGGCACGTATCTGCTGGGTAGGGCTGGGCCTGCGCGCCAAGCTGGGCCTGGCGTTCAACGAAATGGTCCGCAGCGGCGAGCTGTCGGCACCGGTGGTGATCGGCCGTGACCACCTCGACTCCGGCTCGGTATCCAGCCCGAACCGCGAAACCGAGGCCATGCGTGATGGTTCGGACGCTGTCTCCGACTGGCCGCTGCTCAACGCCCTGCTGAACACCGCAGGCGGCGCCACCTGGGTCTCGCTGCACCACGGCGGTGGCGTGGGCATGGGCTTCTCGCAGCACTCGGGCATGGTCATCGTCTGCGACGGTACCGATGAAGCCGCCGCGCGTATCGCCCGGGTACTGACCAACGACCCAGGGACCGGTGTCATGCGTCACGCCGATGCCGGTTATGACATCGCCATCGACTGCGCCAAGGAGCAGGGCCTGGACCTGCCGATGATCACTGGCTGATCACCACGCTTTGGATCGCACCCTGCAAGGGGTGATACTGAACAACAAGAAGGAGCGCGCAGGTACCCACGAGCGGGTCTGCGGCTCCACGCGATTTGGAGTAGTAACGTGACCGAACTCACCCTCAAGCCCGGCACCCTGACCCTGGCCCAGCTGCGCGCGATCCATGCTGCGCCCGTGCGCCTGCAACTGGATGCCAGCGCCGCGCCGGCCATCGACGCCAGCGTTGCCTGTGTCGAGCAGATCATTGCCGAAGACCGCACCGCCTACGGCATCAACACCGGTTTTGGCCTGCTGGCCTCGACCCGCATCGCCAGCCACGACCTGGAAAACCTGCAGCGCTCGCTGGTGCTGTCCCACGCCGCCGGTATCGGCGCGCCGCTGGATGACGACCTGGTGCGGTTGATCATGGTGCTGAAAATCAACAGCCTCAGCCGTGGTTTCTCCGGTATTCGTCGCAAAGTCATCGACGCACTGATCACCCTGGTCAACGCCGAAGTCTACCCGCACATCCCGCTCAAAGGCTCGGTGGGTGCTTCCGGTGACCTGGCGCCGCTGGCGCACATGTCGCTGGTGCTGTTGGGCGAAGGCAAGGCCCGCTACAAGGGTCAGTGGCTATCGGCCACCGAAGCGCTGGCGGTTGCAGGGCTGGAACCGCTTACGTTGGCTGCAAAAGAGGGCCTGGCCCTGCTCAACGGTACCCAGGCGTCCACCGCCTATGCCCTGCGTGGCCTGTTCCATGCCGAAGACTTGTACGCTGCGGCCATCGCCTGCGGTGGCCTGAGCGTCGAAGCCGTATTGGGCTCGCGTTCGCCGTTCGATGCACGTATTCACGAAGCACGTGGCCAACGCGGTCAGATCGACACCGCCGCCTGCTTCCGCGACCTGCTGGGCGATGCCAGCGAAGTCTCGCTGTCGCACAAAAACTGCGACAAGGTCCAGGACCCGTACTCGCTGCGCTGCCAGCCGCAAGTCATGGGCGCCTGCCTGACCCAACTGCGCCAGGCCGCCGAGGTACTGGGCATCGAGGCCAATGCCGTATCCGACAACCCGCTGGTATTCGCTGCCGAAGGTGATGTGATCTCCGGCGGCAACTTCCACGCCGAACCGGTGGCCATGGCCGCCGACAACCTGGCCCTGGCCATTGCCGAAATCGGTTCGCTCAGCGAGCGCCGCATCTCGCTGATGATGGACAAGCACATGTCCCAACTGCCGCCGTTCCTGGTGGAAAACGGTGGGGTCAACTCGGGCTTCATGATCGCCCAGGTTACCGCTGCGGCCCTGGCCAGCGAGAACAAGGCCCTGTCGCACCCGCACAGCGTCGACAGCCTGCCGACCTCGGCCAACCAGGAAGACCACGTGTCGATGGCCCCGGCCGCCGGCAAGCGTCTGTGGGAAATGGCCGAAAACACCCGCGGCGTGCTGGCCATCGAATGGCTGGGCGCCTGCCAGGGCCTGGACCTGCGCAAAGGCCTGAAAACGTCGACCAAACTGGAGAAAGCGCGCCAGGCGCTGCGCAGTGAAGTGCCGCACTACGACCGTGACCGCTTCTTTGCCCCAGACATCGAAAAGGCTGTGGAACTGTTGGCCAAGGGTAGTTTGACCGGTTTGCTGCCGGCAGGTGTGCTGCCAAGCCTGTAATGCCTCCCGGGGCCGTTGTGCGCCCCTTCGCGAGCAAAGCTCGCTCCTGCACGTCAACGCGTTGCCTGTGTAGAAGCGGGTTTGCCTGCGAGCTGGCTGCAAGGCAGCCCCTCGATCTCACGACCACAAAAACAATTTAAGGACGTGACATGCAACAAGCTCAAGGTCTCAAGCGCGGGCTAAGTGCCCGCCACATCCGTTTCATGGCACTCGGTTCCGCCATCGGTACCGGGCTGTTCTACGGCTCCGCCTCGGCTATCCAGATGGCCGGCCCGGCCGTGTTGCTGGCCTACCTGATCGGCGGCGCTGCGGTGTTCATGGTTATGCGCGCCCTGGGCGAAATGGCCGTGCACAACCCGGTGGCCGGCTCGTTCGGCCACTACGCCACGACCTACCTCGGCCCCATGGCCGGCTTTATCCTCGGCTGGACCTACGCCTTCGAGATGGTCATCGTCGCCATCGCCGACGTCACCGCCTTCGGTATCTACATGGGCTTCTGGTTCCCGGAAGTGGCCCGCTGGGTCTGGGTACTGGGCATCGTCTTCCTGATCGGCGGCCTCAACCTGTGCAACGTCAAGGTGTTCGGCGAAATGGAATTCTGGCTGTCGCTGCTCAAGGTCGGCGCCATCGTGGCGATGATCCTGGCCGGCCTCGGCATCATGGCCTTCGGCTTCAGCCAGGTGGGTGCCGGGCATGCCGTGGGGGTGAGCAACCTGTTTGACCATGGCGGCTTCATGCCCAATGGCGTAGGCGGCCTGATCGCGTCGTTTGCCGTGGTGATGTTCGCCTTCGGCGGCATCGAGATCATCGGCGTCACTGCCGGTGAAGCCAAGGACCCGCAGCGCGTGATTCCCAAGGCGATCAACGCGGTGCCGCTGCGCATCCTGCTGTTCTACGTGCTCACCCTGTTCGTGCTGATGTGCCTGTACCCATGGCCGCAGATCGGCAGCCAGGGCAGCCCGTTCGTGCAGATCTTCAGCAATCTGGGCATCGGCTCGGCCGCCGCCGTGCTCAACGTCGTGGTGATTTCTGCGGCGATCTCCGCTATCAACAGCGACATCTTCGGCGCCGGCCGCATGATGTATGGCCTGGCCCAGCAAGGCCACGCCCCGCGCGGCTTCAGCCAGCTATCGAAGCATGGCGTGCCGTGGATGACCGTGCTGGTGATGGGCGCCGCGCTGCTCATCGGCGTGCTGCTGAACTACCTGATCCCGGAAAACGTATTCCTGCTGATTGCCTCGATCGCCACCTTCGCCACTGTATGGGTCTGGCTGATGATCCTGGTGACCCAGGTGGCCATGCGGCGCAGCATGAGCCGTGACGAAGCGGCCCAGCTGAAGTTCCCGGTACCGTTCTGGCCATATGGCCCGGCCATGGCCATTGCGTTCATGGTGTTCATCTTTGGCGTACTCGGCTACTTCCCGGACACCCAGGCGGCATTGATCGTCGGTGTGGTCTGGGTGGTGTTCCTGGTGGCGTCCTACCTGCTGTGGTGCAAGCCGCGTGCAGGGCAGGGCACCCCGGCAGCAGCCCCGGCCGAGCTGCACCGCTAGCAAAGGAGACTGTGCATGAGAACCCTGTGGCAGCACTGCCATGTGGCAACCATGGCCGATGGCCGTTACTCGGCCATCGAAGACGCGGCCATCGTCACCAACGCCGGGCTGATCGAGTGGATCGGCCCACGCGCCGGGCTGGCGCCGGTCAACGCTGAGCGCACGGTGGACCTGGGCGGCGCCTGGGTCACCCCGGGGCTGATCGACTGCCACACCCACGCGGTGTTCGGTGGCAACCGCAGCGGCGAGTTCGAGCAGCGCCTGCAGGGCGTCAGCTATGCCGAAATCGCGGCTAACGGCGGCGGCATCGCCAGTACCGTGCGGGCCACCCGTGCGGCCAGCGAGGACGAGCTGTTCGCCAGTGCGCGCCAGCGGGTCCAGGCCTTGATGCGTGATGGCGTGACCACGCTCGAGATCAAGTCCGGCTACGGCCTGGACTTGGCCAACGAGCGCAAAATGCTGCGTGTGGCCCGGCGGCTTGCCGACGAGCTGCCGCTGGCGGTGCACGCAACCTGCCTGGCCGCGCACGCTCTGCCACCGGAATACGCCGGCCGCGCCGACGACTACATCGCGCATATCTGCGATGAAATGCTGCCAGCGCTGGCCGCTGAAGGCCTTGTGGACGCGGTGGATGCGTTCTGCGAACACCTGGCGTTTTCACCCGCGCAGGTCGAGCGGCTGTTCATCAAGGCGCGCGAACTGGGCCTGCCGGTCAAGCTCCACGCCGAACAGCTGTCGTCGCTGCACGGCTCCAGCCTGGCGGCGCGCTACCAGGCGTTGTCCGCAGACCATCTGGAGTTCATGACCGAAGAAGACGCCATCGCCATGGCTGCAGCCGGCACGGTCGCTGTGCTGCTGCCGGGCGCGTTCTACTTCTTGCGCGAAACCCAGTTGCCGCCGATGGATGCGTTGCGCCGTCATGGGGTGAAGATTGCCCTCGCCAGCGACCTCAATCCTGGCACCTCGCCAGGGCTGTCGCTGCGCTTGATGCTGAACATGGGCTGTACCTGCTTCCGCCTGACCCCGGAAGAGGCCCTTGCCGGCGTTACCGTGCACGCTGCCACGGCGCTGGGCCTGGGCGACAGCCACGGCTCGCTGGAGGTAGGCAAGGTTGCCGACTTCGTCGCCTGGCAGATCGAACGCCCCGCCGACCTGGCCTACTGGCTGGGCGGCGACCTGCCCAAGCGCGTAGTGCGCAAGGGCCATGAAATTTCCAAATGAGCGAGGCACGATGGACAAGGTACTGAGTTTTCACCAAGGCCGCCTGCCGCTGCTGATCAGCATGCCGCACGCCGGCCTGCGCCTGAGCGACGCGGTGCGTGACGGCCTGGTCGAGCCAGCGCGCAGCCTGCCGGACACTGACTGGCATATCCCCCGGTTGTACGATTTTGCCCGTGACATGGGCGCTAGCGTGTTGTCGGCGGAGTACTCGCGCTTCGTCATCGACCTGAACCGCCCGGATGATGACAAGCCACTGTATGCCGGGGCTACCACCGGCCTGTACCCGGCCACGTTGTTCGAGGGCGAGCCGTTGTTCAAGGCCGGGCAGGCGCCGAGCAGCGACCAGCGCAAGCAGTACCTGGAGCAGATCTGGCGCCCTTACCACGACACCCTCCGCAACGAGCTGGATCGCCTGCGCGAGCAATTTGGCTATGCGTTGCTGTGGGATGCGCACTCCATCCGTTCGGTGATCCCGCACCTGTTCGACGGCAAGCTGCCTGACTTCAACCTCGGCACCTTCAACGGCGCCAGTTGTGACCCGGCGCTGGCCGAGCGCTTGCAGGCCGTATGTGCCGAAGCACAGGGCTACAGCCATGTGCTCAATGGTCGATTCAAGGGTGGGCATATCACCCGGTACTACGGTGATCCGGACCACAACATCCACGCGGTACAACTGGAGCTGGCGCAGAGCACCTACATGGATGAAGTGGCGCCGTTCACCTATCGCGAACCATTGGCGCAGCCTACCCAGTCGGTTTTGCGCCGCCTGCTGGAAACGACCCTGCAGTGGGGGCATGAGCGCTACGGGCGATAAAGCGCCGCTCTCAAGGCGGGTACAGCGCCTGCAGGTGCTGGTCAGGTTCGGAGGTTGCAGGTTTGGCCGGGTCGGGCGTCGGGGGATCACCTGTTGATGGGTTCTCCGGTGTCATTGGGCCCTGTCCGTGAGCTGCTCATAAGATGATGTTGCTTAGACACATGCTCTAAGGGCAATTCAGGTTTATGATGGCCAACGGTCGAACCAAACCTCACACGGAGTGCGCAATGCAGACCCTGTACCCGCAGATCAAACCCTACGCCCGGCACGATCTGGCCGTGGAAGCGCCGCATGTGCTGTATGTCGACGAAAGCGGCTCGCCAGAAGGTCTGCCAGTGGTGTTCATCCACGGTGGGCCAGGCGCCGGTTGCGACGCCCAGAGCCGTTGCTACTTCGACCCTACGCTGTATCGCATCATCACCTTCGACCAGCGCGGCTGTGGCCGCTCCACGCCGCACGCCAGCCTGGAGAACAACACCACCTGGCACCTGGTCGAAGACCTGGAACGCATCCGCGAGCACCTGGGGATCGACAAGTGGGTGCTGTTCGGCGGCTCGTGGGGCTCGACCCTGGCCCTGGCCTACGCCCAGACCTACCCCGAGCGAGTGCATGGCCTGATCCTGCGTGGCATCTTCCTGTGCCGGCCGCAGGAAATCGAGTGGTTCTACCAGGAAGGCGCCAGTCGCATGTTCCCGGATTACTGGCAGGACTACATTGCACCGATTCCACCGGAAGAGCGCGGTGACCTGGTCAAGGCCTTCCACAAGCGCCTTACCGGCAATGACCAGATCGCCCAGATGCACGCAGCCAAGGCCTGGTCCACCTGGGAAGGCCGTACCGCCACCCTGCGCCCCAACCCGCTGGTGGTCGACCGCTTCTCCGAGCCACAGCGGGCGCTGTCGATTGCGCGTATCGAATGCCACTACTTCATGAACAACGCGTTCCTCGAACCGGACCAGCTGATTCGCGACCTGCCGAAGATCGCCCACCTGCCGGCGGTGATCGTGCACGGCCGCTACGACGTGATCTGCCCCCTGGACAACGCTTGGGCGCTGCACCAGGCCTGGCCGAACAGCGAACTGAAAGTGATCCGTGACGCTGGGCACGCGGCTTCCGAGCCTGGCATTACCGACGCCCTGGTGCGCGCCGCCGACCAGATGGCCCGCCGCCTGCTTGACCTGCCGCTGGAAGAAGCATGAGGGGGTTGTTGCAGCGCGTGCGTGGTGCGCGGGTCGAAGTGGGGGGAGAGGTGGTCGGCGCCATCGACCAGGGTTTGCTGGTGCTGGTGGCGGTCGAGCCTGAAGATTCCCGCGAAAAGGCCGACAAGCTGTTGCACAAGCTGCTGAACTACCGGGTATTCAGCGACGAGCAGGGCAAGATGAACCTGTCGCTCAAGGATGTCGGGGGCGGTTTGTTGCTGGTGTCGCAGTTCACCTTGGCGGCGGACACCCGCAACGGCATGCGCCCGAGCTTTTCGACGGCTGCGCCACCGGCCCTGGGCGCCGATTTGTTCGACTATCTTTTGCAGCAAGCGAAGGCTCGGCACACCGACGTGGCCAGCGGACAATTCGGTGCAGATATGCAAGTGCACCTGGTCAATGATGGCCCTGTGACTTTTATGTTACAAATTTGAGCTCGAAAAACCCCTCGTTTCTGGGAAAACAAGGGGTTTTGTACGATAAATAGTTGTTCCAGCCTGATGCGTTGTCACGCGACCTGCTGGATAATCGCGCGCTGCATGGACCTGCGTTCGCAGGTTCGTTTCACTCTGACTCGAGCATTGTCTGGATCCGTTTGGGGAATCATTACGCCCTCACGGGGTCCGAACAGTGCTCGCCAACCCGGCATTTGTCGCTGGCCGTTGGTTTCATGATCTGTTTTCGGCGAGGGTTGCTCGTGATTGTTAGTCCCCATAAAGCATCAAGAATCCCCGGCGTCCGGCTGCGCAAGGCCCTGATCGCCAGCGTGGCACTGGTCGGCCTGATGAGCGCGGGCCAGCTGTGGGCATTCAATCTTGACGATGTTGCAGCCAAGGCAAAGGATCTGGCCGGCCAGAAGTACGAAGCACCGAAAAGCAATCTGCCGGCGGTTTTCCGTGACATGAAATTCGCCGACTACCAGAAAATCCGCTTCCTGCAAGACAAAGCGGAGTGGGCCAAGGACAAGACCCCGTTCAAGCTTTCCTTCTATCACCAGGGCATGCATTTCGACACCCCGGTGAAAATCAACGAAGTGACCGCCACCAAGGTGGAAGAAATCAAGTACGACCCGAGCCGCTTCGAGTTCGGTGACGTGCCACACGACCCGGAAACCACCAAGAACCTGGGTTACGCCGGTTTCCGCGTGCTTTACCCGATCAACAAGGCCGACAAGCAGGACGAGATCATGACCCTGCTTGGCGCCAGCTATTTCCGCGTGGTCGGCAAGGGGCATGTGTACGGCCTGTCGGCTCGTGGCCTGGCTATCGACACCGCGCTGCCATCGGGCGAGGAGTTCCCGCGCTTCACCGAGTTCTGGGTAGAAAAACCCAAGCCGGCCGACAAGCACCTGGTGATCTACGCCCTGCTCGACTCGCCGCGCTCCGCCGGTGCCTACAAGCTGACCCTGCGCCCTGGCAACGACACCGTCGTGGACGTGGAGTCGCGTGTGTTCCTGCGTGACCACGTCAGCCGCCTGGGCATCGCCCCGCTGACCAGCATGTATCTGTTCGGCCCCAACCAGCCATCCAAGGTCCTCAACTATCGTCCGGCCCTGCATGACTCCGAAGGCCTGTCGATTCATGCCGGCAACGGCGAGTGGCTGTGGCGCCCGCTGAACAATCCGAAACACCTGGCCGTGAGCAACTTCAGTGTCGAGAACCCGCGTGGTTTCGGCCTGATGCAGCGTCAGCGCGCCTTCAGCGACTACGAAGACCTCGACGACAACTACCAGAAGCGCCCGAGCGCCTGGATCGAGCCGAAGGGTGACTGGGGCAAGGGTACCGTCGATCTGGTCGAGATCCCGACCGCCGACGAGACCAACGACAACATCGTGGCCTTCTGGAGCCCTGAAAAGCTGCCGGAGGCTGGCAAGCCGATCGAGTACGCCTACCGCCTGCACTGGACCATCGACGAGCCGAAGTTCCAGGCCTCCGAGCTGGGCTGGGTCAAGCAGACCCTGCGCTCCACCGGTGACGTCAAACAGTCCAACCTGATCCGCCAGCCAGACGGCAGCGTGGCCTTCCTGGTCGACTTCGCCGGCCCGGCCCTGGCCGCTCTGCCGGAAGATACCGCCCTGCGCAGCCAGATCAGCGTTGACGGCAACGCCGAGGTGGTCGAGAACAATCTGCGCTATAACCCAGAGACCAAGGGCTGGCGCCTGACCCTGCGGCTGAAGGTGAAGGAAGCCAACAAGTCGACCGAAATGCGTGCCGCGCTGGTACGTGACGTGCCGGTCGAACCTGCCAAGCCCGCCCAGGACGCCAAGCAGGACAAGGCCGCAGCCAAGCACGCCAAGGCCGAGAAAACCGCCAAGGCCGAGCAGCCTGCCAAGGCCGAACAACCCGCCGCCGATGCGGCATCCACCAACGGGACCCCGGCCACCACCGAGCAGGTGCTGACCGAGACCTGGAGCTATCAGTTGCCTGCCGATGAGTAACTCAAGCGCAAGGCCAGTCTCGCTTGGCGAGTACCTGGCTCACCTACCACTGAGTGACGAGCAACGGGCAGAGCTTGCCAGTTGCACGTCGTTCGGTGAGTTGCACCAACGCCTGGCGGCCAACCCGGCCGCCAACTCCGCCGAGGCCGTGCAGGCTTCGGTGGGCCCGCGCCTTACCGTAGGCAGCGCTGCCGAGCTGGAGGACGCCGAAATGCTCGGCGTCGATGGCAGCGGCCGCCTGTGCCTGAAGATTGCTCCGCCGATCAAGCGTACCAAGGTCGTGCCCGAGCCGTGGCGCACCAACGTGCTGATCCGCATGTGGCGGCGCATGACCGGCCGCTCGAATCCGCCGCAGCCGCCCAAGCGCGAGCTGCCGCCGGCGCGCTGGCGTACGGTCGGTTCGATCCGCCGCTATATCCTGTTGGCTCTTATGATCGGCCAGACCATCGTTGCCGGCTGGTACATGAAGGGCATCCTGCCGTACCAGGGCTGGTCGTTCGTAGACCTCGACGAGGTCCTCAGCCAGCCGCTGTGGGACACCGTGGTGCAGGTGTGGCCGTATGCCTTGCAGACGTCCATCCTGATCCTCTTCGGTATCCTGTTCTGCTGGGTGTCGGCGGGCTTCTGGACCGCATTGATGGGCTTCCTCGAGTTGCTCACCGGGCGCGACAAGTACAAGATTTCCGGCAGCAGCGCCGGCAATGAGCCGATTGCGCCCGAGGCGCGTACCGCGCTGGTGATGCCGATCTGCAACGAAGACGTGCCTCGGGTGTTCGCCGGCCTGCGGGCGACGTTCGAGTCGGTAGCTGCCAGCGGCAACCTCGACCGTTTCGACTTCTTCGTGCTCAGCGACACCAACGACACCGATATCGCCGTGGCCGAGCAACAGGCCTGGCTGGACGTTTGCCGCGAAACCAAAGGTTTTGGCCGCATCTTCTACCGCCGCCGCCGGCGCCGGGTGAAGCGCAAGAGCGGTAACCTCGACGACTTCTGCCGTCGCTGGGGTGGCGAGTACAAGTACATGGTCGTGCTCGACGCCGACAGCGTCATGAGTGGCGAGTGCCTGAGCAGCCTGGTGCGCCTGATGGAGGCCAACCCGGACGCCGGCATCATCCAGACCGGGCCGAAAGCCTCGGGTATGGATACCCTGTACGCGCGCATGCAACAGTTCGCCACCCGCGTGTACGGCCCGCTGTTCACCGCCGGCCTGCACTTCTGGCAGTTGGGCGAGTCGCACTACTGGGGCCACAACGCGATCATCCGCATGAAGCCGTTCATCGAGCACTGCGCCCTGGCGCCGTTGCCGGGCAAGGGCGCGTTCGCCGGGGCAATCCTGTCCCACGACTTCGTCGAAGCCGCGCTGATGCGCCGTGCCGGCTGGGGCGTGTGGATCGCCTACGACCTGCCGGGTAGCTACGAAGAACTGCCGCCGAACCTGCTCGACGAGCTCAAGCGCGACCGCCGCTGGTGCCACGGTAACCTGATGAACTTCCGCCTGTTCCTGGTCAAGGGCATGCACCCGGTACACCGTGCGGTGTTCCTCACCGGGGTGATGTCGTACCTGTCGGCGCCGCTGTGGTTCCTGTTCCTGGTGCTGTCGACCGCGCTGCTGGCGACCAACACGCTGATGGAACCGCAGTATTTCATCGAGCCGTACCAGCTTTACCCGCTGTGGCCGCAGTGGCACCCAGAGAAGGCCGTGGCGCTGTTCTCCACCACCATCGTGCTGCTGTTCCTGCCCAAGCTGCTCAGCGTCATATTGATCTGGGCCAAGGGTGCCATCGAGTTCGGTGGGCGGATCAAGGTCACCCTGTCGATGCTCATGGAAATGCTGTTCTCCATGCTGCTTGCCCCGGTGCGCATGATCTTCCACACCCGCTTCGTACTGGCCGCATTTCTCGGCTGGGCCGCGACCTGGAACTCGCCACAGCGTGACGACGACTCCACCCCGTGGGGCGAAGCCGTGCGTCGGCATGGCCCTCAGACCTTGCTGGGCTTTGCCTGGGCAGGCCTGGTGGCGTGGCTGAACCCGAGTTTCCTGTGGTGGCTGGCGCCTATCGTTGGCTCGCTGGTGCTGTCGATCCCGGTGTCGGTGATTTCCAGCCGTACCCGTCTGGGCCTGGCGGCGAAGGACGAGAAGCTGTTCCTCATCCCTGAGGAATACGCCACCCCGCAGGAGCTGCTGGCCACCGACCAGTACACCCACGAGAACCGCTGGCATGCCCTGCATGACGGCTTCGTGCGTGCGGTGGTCGACCCACGGCAGAACGCCCTGGCCTGTGCCATGGCCACCGCCCGGCATGGCCAGGCTGCGCCGATCGAGGCACTGCGTGCCGAGCGCATTGCCAAGGCGATCGAAGTCGGGCCGAAAGGGCTGGACCTCAATACCCGCCTGGCCCTGCTCAGCGACCCGGTGGCATTGAGCCGCCTGCATGAACAGGTCTGGGCCGGGCACAATGCGGCGTGGATCGATGTGTGGCGCGCGTCGATCAAGAACGACCCTCATTCGCCGCTGTTGCCCCTGCATCCGGAGAATGAAGGCCAGCCGACCCTCGTCGGCGCCTGATCGGGCCTTTTCGGGGGTGAACCCGCTCCTACCAGGGATACACATTCCCTTGTAGGAGCGGGTTCACCCGCGAAGCTTTTTGGCCTAGCCCCCTCATTTTGGCCAACAAAGTCCCCCCGCGGCTCTAGGTCCACGGGCCGCCATGCGTTAGCATCCCTCTCCGATATGACTCATCGGCCAGTACGGCCGTGCCAACAATAAGATTCGCTACTTTTCTTGCTAGGGGACTTGGTGATGATCAAGAAATACCTTTCGCGGCTAATGGTCGGTGTCACCGCACTGGTCGCCGTGACGGCGGCTCAAGCGGGCGCCATCGATGACGCGGTCAAGCGCGGCACCTTGCGGGTGGGTATGGACCCAACCTACATGCCGTTCCAGATGACCAACAAACGTGGCGAGATCATCGGCTTCGAAGTCGATATCCTCAAAGCCATGGCCAAGTCCATGGGCGTGAAGTTCGAGGCAGTTTCCACTGCTTATGACGGCATCATCCCGGCCCTGCTGACCGACAAGTTCGACATGATCGGCAGCGGCATGACGCTTACCCAGGAACGCAACCTGCGCCTGAACTTCAGCGAGCCTTTCATCGTGGTTGGCCAGACCCTGCTGATCCGCAAGGAGCTGGCTGGCGAGATCAAGTCGTACAAGGACCTGAACAACGAGAAGTACCGCCTGACCTCCAAGCTTGGCACCACCGGCGAAATGGTGTCCAAGAAGCTGATCAGCAAAGCCAAGTACCACGGTTACGACAACGAACAGGAAGCCGTGATGGATGTGGTCAATGGCAAGGCCGACGCCTTTGTCTATGACGCGCCGTACAACGTGGTGGCGGTAGACAAAGCCGGTGCTGGCAAGCTGCTGTTCCTCGAAGAACCCTTCACCTACGAGCCGCTGGCCTTCGGCCTGAAAAAAGGCGACTACGACAGCATCAACTTCATCAACAACTTCCTGCACCAGATCAAGCACGACGGGACCTACGATCGTATTCACGACAAGTGGTTCAAGAACAAGGACTGGCTGAAGGAAATGGAATAAGGCCAAGGCCACAAGCCCGGCTTTATGACCCCGACGCGCAGGCAAACCCTGCGCGTTCGCATTTACGGAAGTACCCCACGTGATCAAACACAAGAAAGCCCAGTGGCCCTGGCATGGGTTGACTGCCCTGGTCCTGGTGGGCCTGGCGTTCAGCCTGTACATGGCCACCTCGATGATTTCCTACGAGTGGCGCTGGAACCGCGTACCCCAGTACTTCGCGTACAAGGCTGAGGAAACCCAGCGCGCCTCTGGCTACGGTACCGTGCAGGAAATCGTCATCTCCGGCGATAGCGCCCGCGTCACGCTGAAGGACGAAAGCGGTGCCGAGCAAGTGCTCGATGTGGACAAGGACAGCCTGCAACTGAGCCGTGGCGACGATGTCGCCGAAGGCGACCAGATTGGTGTAACCCGCCATTGGGCGGCAGGTCCGCTAGCCTGGGGCCTGTGGACCACGTTGTGGATCTCGGTGGTATCCGGGGCGTTCGGCCTGGTGATCGGCCTGTTCGCGGGCCTGTGCCGGTTGTCGAACAACCCGACCCTGCGCGACCTCTCGACCGTGTACGTCGAACTGGTGCGCGGCACACCGTTGCTGGTGCAGATCTTCATCTTCTACTTCTTCATCGGTACCGTGCTCAACCTGTCCCGCGAGTTCGCCGGGGTGGCGGCGCTGGCGCTGTTCACCGGCGCCTACGTGGCCGAAATCGTGCGGGCTGGCGTGCAGTCGATTGCCAAGGGCCAGAATGAGGCTGCTCGTTCGCTGGGCCTGAACGCTAGCCAGTCGATGCGCCACGTGATCCTGCCGCAGGCGTTCAAGCGCGTGCTGCCGCCGCTGGCCGGCCAGTTCATCAGCCTGGTCAAGGACACCTCGCTGGTGTCGGTGATCGCCATCACCGAGCTCACCAAGAGCGGCCGTGAGGCCATCACCACGTCGTTCTCTACCTTCGAGATCTGGTTCTGCGTGGCAGGCCTGTACTTGCTGATCAACCTGCCGCTGTCGCACATTGCCAGCCGGCTTGAGCGGAGGCTTGCGCAAAGTGATTGAAGTCCGTGATTTGCTGAAAGTCTTCGACACCCGTGGCCAGGTGGTCAGGGCTGTGGATAACGTCACCACGCAGGTCGCCAAGGGCGAAGTGGTGGTGGTGCTGGGCCCGTCTGGGTCGGGCAAGTCGACCTTTCTGCGTTGCCTCAACGGCCTGGAGCATTTCGACCAAGGCCATGTGGCCATCGATGGCTTGCAACTGGCCGACCCCAAGACCGACATCAATGCCTACCGCCGCGAAGTCGGCATGGTGTTCCAGCACTTCAACCTGTTCCCGCACATGACCGTGCTGGAAAACCTGTGCCTGGCACAGAAGGTGGTGCGCAAGCGCAACAAGGCTGACCGCGAGGCCAAGGCCCGGGCGCTGCTGGAAAAGGTCGGCATCGCGCAGAAGGCCAATGAATTCCCGTCCCGGCTTTCTGGCGGCCAGCAGCAACGGGTAGCCATTGCCCGGGCCCTGGCCATGGACCCGAAAGTGATGCTGTTCGACGAGCCCACCTCGGCGCTTGACCCGGAAATGGTCGGTGAGGTGCTGGACGTGATGAAGACCCTGGCCCAGGAAGGCATGACCATGGTTTGTGTCACCCACGAAATGGGCTTTGCCCGCGAAGTGGCGGACCGGGTGCTGTTCTTCGACCACGGCAAACTGCTGGAAGATTCAGCCCCGGCCGCGTTCTTCGCTGCGCCGAAAGACCCACGCGCACAGGCATTCCTGCGCCAGGTGCTGTAAGCGCACTGGCCTCTTCGTGGAGTTACCCTCGAAGAGGCCCGGCCGGGCGATCGTTGGGTCAGATCACAGCCTGAACCGCCCAACCAGCCCTTGCAGATGGGTGCCCAACCGCGCCAGTTCCACGCTGGAGCTGGCTGTCTCCTCACTGGCCGCCGAGGTCTGGTCGGAAATATCCCGCACATTCATCACGCTGCGGTTGATCTCCTCGGCCACCGCCGTCTGCTCCTCTGCCGCCGTTGCAATCTGCTGGTTCATCGCCTGGATCGACGACACCGTACGGGTGATGGTTTCCAGCGAGCTGCCTGCACGACGGGTCAGCTCGACGCTGCTGTCGGTCAGCTGGCGGCTGTTGTCCATCACGCTGGCCACCCGTTGGGTACCGCTTTGCAGGCCGGCAATGAGTTCTTCGATCTCTTCGGTCGATTGCTGGGTGCGCTGAGCCAAACTGCGCACTTCATCGGCAACCACGGCAAAGCCACGCCCGGCCTCGCCGGCGCGGGCGGCCTCGATCGCCGCGTTGAGGGCCAGCAGGTTGGTCTGCTGGGCCACCGACTTGATCACGTCGAGCACGCTGCCGATCTTGTCGCTTTCGGCCTTGAGCTGGTTCATCGCTTCGCTGGAATTGACCACTTCACCGGCCAGGCGCTCGATCTGGGCAACGGCCTCACCCACTACACGGTCACCTTCACGGGCTTGCTGGTCCGCCATCAAGGCGGCTTCCGAGGCCTGCTCGGCGTTGCGGGCCACCTCGTGGACGGTAGCGGTCATCTGGTTCATGGCAGTCGCCACCTGGTCGGTCTCGACCTTCTGGTTATTGACCCCGGCGCTGGTCTGCTCGGTAACGGCCGACAGCTGCTCGGCAGCGCTGGCGATCTGTGTGACGCCGTCGCCAATGCCGCCGATCAGTTCGCGCAGGCCCTGGGTCATGCGCTGCATGCTGGCTTGCAACTGGCCTAGCTCGTCGCGGCGGTCCACCTGCAAGTTCAGGGTAAGGTCGCCACTGGCCACGCGTTCAGCAGCGCGCAGGGTATGGCGCAAGGGGATGATGATCTGCCGGGTGATGGCCCAGGCTGCCAGCAAGCCGAGGACCAGTGCCAACGCGGTAGCCGCAGCCAGCAGGGTCTTGGCGTTGGCTGCGCCAGCATCGCGCACCTCGGTTTGTGAGGCGGTCATCGCCTGGCTGGTCTGCAGCAGTACCGTGCCTTGTTCGGCCATGCGCCGCAGGGCTTGCTCAGTGGCGTCGGGATCAGCCGCAGATTGCTTGAGGTCAGCGAAAGCCTGCCGATATCCGCTTACCGCTGTCATTTGCTGCCGAAGGCGCTGCTGGTCCTCGGGTTTTTCGATCTGGCCAAGCATCAACTGGACCTGGCGCTCAAGGTTGTTCAACGCCTTTTCCAGCTCTGCTACGGCTGCATTGTCACGGTTGCGTTCGTAGTGTTGGCGGGCAATGCGCAATTCCTGGGTGTACTGATGAATCACCGAGATATTGCCCAGCTTGTCACCTCGATCAATGATGCTATCCATGCCCATCCAACCCGTAAGGGTAATGGCCAGGGTCAACAGCAGCACCAGGCCAAAGCCCAGCCCCAGTTTGCGATTGACGCTCACATTGCCCATCGATTGGGCTAACCATTGATACATGTACGACTCCCCGGCGGCTTGGCAGCACAAATAGTTGTTGTGTTGCCAAGGCCATCGGCCCGGGAGAAGGAAACTTGATGGGCGAAAAAGGGGTGTTTGCGTCAGAAAATACGCGAAAGCAACGCGGTGACGGCGGTCTCTACCCGCAGGATGCGATCGCCCAGTTGTACCGGTGCCAGGCCAGCTTTGCCCAGCAGCTCGATTTCATAGGGTATCCAGCCGCCCTCGGGGCCGATGGCCAAGGTCACGGGTTGGTCCACCGCACGCGGGCAGGCAGGGTAGGGGCCGGGGTGGCCAACCAGCCCCAGGGTGCCGGCGGCGATCGCAGGCAGGCGGTCTTCGACGAACGGCTTGAAGCGTTTCTCGATGACTACCTCGGGCAGCACCGTATCACGTGCCTGCTCCAGGCCGAGGATCAGGTTTTCGCGAATGCTCTCGGGCTGCAGAAAAGGGGTTTGCCAGAAGCTTTTCTCGACCTTGTAGCTGTTTACCAGGATCAGCCGTGATACGCCGAGGGTAGCCACGGTCTGGAACAGTCGACGCAGCATTTTCGGGCGTGGTACCGCCAGCACCAGGGTCAGCGGCAGCTTGGCCGGTGGTTGCTGGTCGAAGGCGACTTCAAGTTCGGCTTCGTGCTTTTCCAGGCGCAGCACCGTGGCCTTGCCCATCAGGCCATTGATGCGGCCCACGCGCAGGTTGTCGCCCACTGCCACGCGGTGGATTTCCTGCATGTGGGTGAAGCGTCGATCAGCAAGAACGACACGGTCGGCCGAGACGAAGTCGGCCTCTTCAAGAAGCAACAGGTTCACGGTTGGGTCGCTGGTGGCTGGTCGTTATGGTCGTCGGCGGTTTCGTCGTGGGCGCTGCGCTTGCGGATCAGGCCGCCACACAGTACGCCGATCTCGAACAGCAGCCACATGGGCACGGCCAGCAACGTCTGCGAGAAGATGTCCGGCGGGGTAAGGATCATGCCGACCACGAAGCAGCCGATGATCACATAGGGGCGGATCTTTTTGAGATATTTCACGTCGACCACGCCGATCCACACCAGCAGTACGACCGCTACCGGGATTTCGAAAGCCACGCCGAAGGCGAAGAACAGCGTCATCACGAAGTCGAGGTAGTTGGCGATGTCGGTCATCATCGCCACGCCTGCCGGCGTGGCAGCGGCGAAGAACTTGAACATCAGCGGGAACACCAGGAAGTAGGCAAAGGCCATGCCGGCGTAGAACAGCAGGATGCTCGATACGAGCAGCGGAATGGCAATGCGCTTCTCGTGGCGGTACAGCCCGGGGGCGATAAAGCCCCAGATTTGCTGGAGGATGAACGGGATGGCCAGGAACAGCGCCACGATCATGGTCAGCTTGAACGGCGTGAGGAACGGCGAGGCCACGTCGGTGGCGATCATCGTTGCATTGGCCGGCAAGTGATCGCGCAGCGGGGCGGAGACCAAGGTGTAGATCTGCTGGGCGAAAGAGAACAGCCCGGCAAAGATCAGGAAAATGACAGCAACGCAGCGCAGCAGGCGGGTGCGCAGTTCGGTCAGGTGCGAAACCAGCGGCATTGGCTGGTCGTGTTCCGGGTTCTCGCTCATGGGGCTCGCGGCGGTTGAGGCGGTTCAGAAGAAGCGGCCGGGGTGGCAGCTGGCTCGACAACCGGCCTGGTTTCGAGCCCGGCAGGTGGCTGCACACTGGCCGTGGTCACTGGCGGCTGTGCGGGTGGCGCTAGCGGGTTGAGGATGCGCTTGGCTTCCTCTTCCATCTGCAGGATGTGCTCATTATGCAGCTGGCGGCGGATGTCGTCGGCACCGATTTCGCGCTCGACCTCCATCTTGATGCTGTTGAAGCTGCGCTTGAGCCGCCCGATCCACAGGCCAGCCGTGCGGGCGGCACCCGGCAGGCGCTCGGGACCGAGCACCAGCAGGGCGACCAGGCCGACGAGCAGCAGCTCGCTGAAACTGATGCCGAACATGGGTCAGTCTTTCCGCTGCGGCTCTTGGACCGGCTGGGCCTGGCCTTCGATGGTGTGGCCTTGCTGCGGCTGGGCGGTGTTCTGCACCGGCGGCACTGGTTGGGCAGGCGGCGGAGTCTGCTCGGCCGGCTTGCTCTCTTCTTCGTTCATGGCCTTGCGGAAGCCCTTGATCGATTCGCCCAGGTCGCTGCCGAAGTTCTTCAGTTTCTTGGTGCCGAACACCAGGACCACGACGACCAGCAGGACAATCCAGTGTTTCCAGTCAAAAATACCCATGGTGCTCTCCTAGAATGCGTTGTGCTCAAGCCGAAGGCTGGCGAGCGGCCTTTTCATCGTGCCCGGACAGCCCGAAACGGCGATCCAGCTCATCGAGTACGGCTTGTGGATGCTGGCCCAGCGCGCTGAGCATCACCAGGCTATGAAACCACAGGTCGGCAGTTTCGTAGATGACATCGCTGTAATCCTTGCTGACCGCGGCATCCTTGGCGGCAATGATCGTTTCGACCGACTCCTCGCCAAGCTTTTCAAGAATCTTGTTCAGGCCCTTGTGGTACAGGCTGGCCACGTAAGAGCTGTCAGGTGCCGCTTGCTTGCGTTCTTCAAGCACTTCGGCCAGGCGGTTGAGGGTGTCGCTCATGTCAGTGTCCTGCGCTGTAGATGGCATCCGGGTCCTTCAGGACCGGGTCGACGATTTTCCACTGGCCGTCTTCGAAGACGCGATAAAAGCAGCTTTCACGGCCGGTATGGCAGGCGATATGACCCAGTTGCTCGACCATCAGGATGATCACGTCGGCGTCGCAGTCCAGGCGCAGCTCATGCAGTTTCTGCACATGCCCGGATTCCTCGCCCTTGCGCCACAGCTTGCCACGCGAACGCGACCAATAGATGGCGCGTTGCTCGGCGGCGGTCAGGGCCAGGGATTCGCGGTTCATCCAGGCCATCATCAGCACGCGTCCGGTCTTGTGGTCCTGGGCGATCGCCGGTACCAGGCCATCGCTGTTCCACTTGATCTCGTCCAGCCAGTCTTTCATCGTCGACTCCAAAGCGGGCCCGCTCCTGTACCGGGCCATTTGCGCTAGTGTGCCAGCCACAGGCGCGGCTGGCTATTGGCGCACGATCAGGTAAAGGCCCGCAGCCAGCATCAGCCAGGCTGGCCAGGCAACCGGGGCGGCCAGGCTGGCGGTTTCGGCAGCACCTGCGGCTAGAACTGCGCCACCGCCCAGCAGGCCTGCGCCCAGCAGGCGCAGCGCCCAGCGGTCGCCCTGACGACGGCGCTCCGGCAGTTGTGGATCGTGCAGGTGAGGCTGCGACAGGCGTTCGAGCAGGTCGCGGGTCATGCCGGCCAGGTGTGGCAGTTGTTCTACCTGGCTGTGCAGGTTGCCGAACACGGCCTTGGGGCTGTAGCGGTCGCGCATCCAGCGTTCGAGGTACGGCTTGGCGGTGCTCCACAGGTCCAGGTCGGGGTACAGCTGACGACCCAGGCCTTCGATGTTGAGCAGGGTTTTCTGCAGCAATACCAACTGTGGCTGCACTTCCATGTTGAAGCGCCGTGCGGTCTGGAACAGGCGCATCAGCACCTGGCCGAAAGAAATATCCTTTAACGGTTTTTCAAAGATCGGCTCGCACACGGTGCGAATCGCTGCTTCGAACTCGTTCACCTTGGTGTTTGCCGGCACCCAGCCCGAGTCGATGTGCAACTGGGCGACGCGGCGGTAGTCACGCTTGAAGAAGGCAAACAGGTTGCGCGCCAGGTAGTCCTGGTCCTCGGCGGTGAGGCTGCCGACGATGCCGCAGTCGATGGCAATATACTGCGGGCTCCACGGCTTGACCGTGCTGACGAAGATGTTGCCGGGGTGCATGTCGGCATGGAAGAAGCTGTCGCGGAACACCTGGGTGAAGAACACTTCCACGCCGCGCTCGGCCAGCAGCTTCATGTCGGTGCGCTGGTCGGCCAAGGTAGCCATGTCGGTCACCGGTACGCCGTAGATGCGCTCCATCACCAGCACCTTGGGGCGGCACAGGTCCCAGTACACCTGGGGCACGTACATCAGCTCGGAGTCTTCGAAGTTGCGCCGCAGCTGGCTGGCGTTGGCAGCCTCGCGCAGCAGGTCGAGCTCGTCGTAAATGGTTTTTTCGTAGTCGCCGACGATGTCTACCGGGTGCAGGCGACGGGCATCCGCCGAGGCGCGTTCGGCAGCCTTGGCGATCAGGAACAGCCAGGCCAGGTCCTGGGCAATGACCGGCTTCAGGCCCGGGCGCACGACCTTCACCACCACCTCTTCGCCCGTTTTCAGGCGTGCGGCATGCACCTGGGCCACCGAGGCCGAGGCTAGCGGTTCGACGTCGAAGCGGCTGAACACCTCGCCGACCTTCGCACCGAGCTGTTCCTCGATCAAGGCCACGGCTTTTTTCGGGTCGAACGGTGGCACGCGGTCTTGCAACAGCATCAGCTCGTCGGCGATGTCGGGTGGCAGCAGGTCGCGGCGGGTGGACAGCAGCTGGCCGAACTTGATGAAGATCGGCCCCAAGTCCTGCAGCGCCAGGCGCAGGCGTGCGCCACGGCTGAGGTCGGTGGGCTTGCGTGGCAGCCAGCGCCACGGCATCAGCAGGCGTACGCTGGCCAGCCACCAAGGCAGCAAGGGTTGTTCGAACAGCAGGTCATCGAGGCGGTAGCGGATCACCACACGCTGGATGCGAAAAAGACGTCGGACGGCGAGCAGCTTCATGCGTTATCGCTGGTATCTAGGGATCGGGAGAGGCGCTTGAGGCGCGCTTCGAGGCGTTCTGTATCAAGCTTCAAGGCATCGAGCTCGCTGAAGGCGGCTTCCGCTTCGCGCTTGCCGACAAGGGTACGGGATTCTTCGGCCAGGTATTCGGACAGGTTCTGGCTGAAACGTGCCAGGCCTTGGCGAGTCCAGCGAGCGCGCAGGCGGATATGGCCGGCCAGCATCGCCGTGGGGACTGGGCCAAGCCAGCGTTGCAGCTCGTGTTCCCAGTCCAGCTCCAGGTCCTGTAGCACACCGAACAGGTCGAGCAGTACGGCGCTGTCGCCGTGTAGTTCGACCTGCGGGCTGTGCAGCACAGCGGTCTTGTCCTTGACCAGGGCCAGTTGCGCCAGGCTACCCGCGGGGGCGCGCAGGCTGCAGTCGACCTCGCCCTCCCAATGGGCGGCCAGCATCAGGCCCTCTTCATCGGGCAGAATGAACACCTGCAGGGCCGGTTGGCGGCAGTCGATCTCGATGACCTTGCCCTCAAGCGCGGCCAGCCGCGGCAAGGCCGTGCTGTCTAGGCGCAGGACGCGATTCAGGCCATGTTCGACGCTGGCGAGCAGCCCGGCCAGCAGCATCAGGGCTTGATCCCCCGGTGCACGGCAACGATGCCGCTGGTCATGTTGTGGTAGGTGACGCGGTCGAAACCGGCCTCGACCATCATGCTTTTCAGGGTTTCCTGGTCGGGGTGCATGCGGATCGACTCGGCCAGGTAACGGTAGCTCTCGGCGTCATTGGTGATCAGCTTGCCGGCCAGCGGCATGAAGGCGAACGAGTAGGCGTCGTAGGCCTTGGACATCAGCTTGTTGGTCGGTTTGGAGAATTCCAGGATCAACAGGCGGCCACCGGGCTTGAGCACGCGCAGCATCGAACGGATGGCGGCGTCCTTGTGGGTGACGTTGCGCAGGCCGAAAGCGATGGTCACGCAGTCGAAGTGGTTGTCTGGGAAGGGCAGCTTTTCGGCGTCAGCCTGGACGAACTCGATGTTGCCGGCCACGCCGCGGTCCAGCAGGCGGTCACGGCCAACCTTGAGCATCGAATCGTTGATGTCGGCCAGCACCACCTGCCCGGTCGGGCCTACCAGGCGCGAGAACTTGGCGGCCAGGTCACCGGTACCGCCGGCGATGTCCAGCACGCGGTTGCCGCTGCGCACGCCCGACAGCTCGATGGTAAAGCGCTTCCACAGGCGGTGCATGCCGCCTGACAGCACGTCGTTCATAAGGTCGTATTTGGCGGCCACCGAGTGGAACACTTCGGCGACTTTCTTCGCCTTCTGGCTTTCAGGCACGTCCTGGTAGCCGAAATGGGTGGTGGGTTCGGCGTGTTCGCCTTTGCGCTGGTCGTTCATATCGCTTCACCGGAAAAAATTACTGCCATTCTAGGGCGAACGGGCGGATTTGTCTTGGCGGGGTGTGCCAGGGGGCAGGCGCGGGCATAATGCCCATTATGTCTACATTTCCAGGAACGCCCGCATGACCCAGATCAGCGTCGAACGCAAACACTCCCTAGGCCGCGATGCCGCCCGCGCCAAAGCCGAAGCGTTGGTCGACAAGCTCAGCCGCGAATATGACCTCAAGGCCACCTGGAACGGTGACCGGGTCGATGTGGCGCGCAGTGGCGCCAATGGCAGCGTGCACATTGGCGACGACAGCATCCGCGTCGAGTTGAAGCTGGGCATGATGCTGTCGATGATGAGCGGCACCATCAAAGGCGAAATCGAGCGGGCGCTGGACAAGGCCCTGGCCTGACCTGGGGCTGACCTGCTGGCTATCGTGGCGGGGTCTCCGGGAATGGAATGATGCCGATCACCTGGTCAAGGCGCAGGTCGCCGCGGTAGATCGCGATGCGCTCGCGCGCGTCTGCGGCCTGCTCGAGCATGGCCTTGCGGCCTCTTACACCTGCATCCCAGAACTTGAGGTGGCCCTTGACGAAGTCGTGGGCGCTCGCGTCCAGGCTGGGATAATGAAAGTGCGCCTCCCACAGCACCCGGCGAGGCGCTTGCACATCACGCACCTCGTAAACGTCGAGGTAATCATGGGCGTGACGTAGCTGGCGGCGAATCACGGTTTGCCTGATCCGTATCCGACCCTGCTCAGCCAGGAAGCGCAGCGCCTTGCCGTCGGGATGGCGGGTGTTCAGGTAGGCGTCGGTGAGTAGCCGAAGCCTTTCGTGGTGGACACGGTCTACCGCTGCACGCAGGAGGTCAACCAGGCCGTTATCCAGCGGGTTGTTGAGCTCGCTCAGCTGCTGTTGCACTTCGCGCATGTCACCGGCCGGCCATTCCAGAAAGTCGCTCAGGCTGTTGGGCTCATCGGCATAGTGAGCGGCGAAGGCGATTTTCCCATCCACTTCTGCCAGCAGGCGGTTCGCTCGTTGGCGCACCTGTGCCCGGTCACGTTGGGCAGGCCGTGCTTGCTCAGCCACGGCATGCCACACCCCGTCGCGTTGCGCGAAACTGCCTGCTGGCTCATGGTTGAACGCATTACGCTGAATTGCCCGGTTGCCCACTTGGTCGACTTCCACCAGCAGCGGTCGACCTCGGTCGATGCGGATGACCCGCCGCCTGACGGTCGTGGGGCGATGGCCGGGGGAAGGCGGAGGTGGGCTGATGCCGCTGTCGACGTTGGCCAAGGTGGCGCTCAGTTGTTGCTCCGTGACCTGGGTCATCGTGGACAATTCGCGTATGTATTCGTCCAGCACGTCCGTGACCAGCGCCGGCGAGTCCAGGGTCTTCATGTAATGGGCGCGGTCCAGCACGGTACGGTACTTCTGAAGGATATCTTCAAGCAGTTCGGCCTTGACCTGGGGTGGTTCTTCGGTAGCTGCCAGCCCGTCGTGGCTCCATACCATGCGGCTCAACTCGAGGTTGCTGAGCGGCGCGCGCATGGTAAGCAGGTGCTCGGCCATGTCCGCAGAGAGCCGCGTCTTGTCGACGACGAGGTAAGCCAGGTCACTGAGCAACTGTGCCCGAATGACCAGTGTCGAATAAGTCCTGCTCCGATTGGTCTGGGCGAGCTTCGTGGCTTTATTGGCAAAATCGATCTTGGGGTCATCGAGCGCCTCCGCCAGCGTCCGGTCCAGACGCTGGCTGGCGGCAAGCAGGCGGCGGCTGGCCTGGCAGGAATCGTGCACCCGTTCGCGATAATCGAGGTAATGCTGGATATCTTCGGCAGTCTGGGGGACGCGGCGTAGCCCTGCGGCCTGTGCGCTCAATGCCTGGTGGTCGACCTGCTCTAGCAAACGGCGGCACAGCAGCATGTCGTTTTCTATGGCAGCACCGTACCAATTACCGTATTGACGTCGGTTCTGGGGACGATCGTCGTATTTGCTGAACCGCGGTTCGGCCATTTCCTTGAACACTTCGATGTTCCCATGCAACAGCGTGCTTTGTCGCTCCAGGTAGAGCGCGGATGCCCTGATTTCAGGCAATTGGCGTAAGCGTTGGGCCTTCAGTGCCTGCTTCTGAAGCTGCAATGCTGGCGGCAGTGAAGTGCGCTCCTGCTCCGGTAATGCATCTATAGCCCGGCTGTACTGCAGAGCGAGCTCGTCATAAGCCTGCAGTTGCACTCCGCTGCGCTCCATGAGTAGCCCCACCCGATTCAGCGCTTGTTGATTCGCCGTGGCGGTTGCGCTCAACATGTCGAACCGTTGGCGGTTTTCAGCGTTGATGGTGTGCCTGTCCTTTGGCATGCCGCCAAAGACGCCTACGTTCAAAGACCATTGTTCATGCCAGCGCGTAAGCCATGGCCCTTTTTGCCGTTCACGACCAACGATGTGGTAACCGTCCGGGTCGCCATTCCATTGCGACACCCATTCGCTGCTGCTCGGCTCGGGCCCGATGATCTGCATGCCGTTCCAGGTCTCGATGACCTCATAGGCGTCATCGCCGAGCTTGACGTAGTACCGGCCGGCGATGCTGTACAGCCCCCGCAGACGGCCCTTAGCCAGTGGCACGTGCCCTTCCAGCGGCTGCGAAGCTTGCAGTTGGGCCATTGACTGACGCACCTGGGGCGACAGCTTGCTCAGGCTCTGCTCCTCACGCCAGGCATTTACCCGCATGATCCTGGGCTGCGGCGGCTCGACGGGGGCCTGCCAGGGTTTCTCCTGTGGCTGCTCGACCGCTGGCGGCGGGGAATCTTCCTTCGGCGCAGGGCCTGAAAAACGGAGCGTAGCGGCCTCTTCGCTGTTGGTGGGTGGCGTTGCAGGGCGGTGGGCAAGGAGCAAGGCCAGGTTGGTGATCAGGTCTATGGCTGCGACGATCTTGTCGTCACCGCTGCGCTTGATCAGCGCCTCCACGTCTTCCTTGGCTGCCGACAGCGCCACCACCAGCCACACCAGGGTGGTCATCGGGCCATGCCAAAGTTGGGTGACGGTATTGAAGATCGCCCAGGCGGCCTCCTTCACCAAAGCCCGCACTTCTTGAGCATTCGAGACGCTGTTGCTGGCTGAGGCCAATAACATGGTCTCGATGCGGGCGTTGAACAGCTGGGTGTCCAGATCTTCCGTCCACGCCTGGAACGAGACCTGGACCGGGCCTCTGAGACGTTGCAAAAGGCCGTCCAGCAGCTCGACCGGCACATTGAGCAGGTGCGTCAGCGTGGTAATGTTCGGGTGCAGGTGCGGGTGCTCGAACCCGTCGTTCTGGTAAATCGGGCGCGCTTCGTCGTCAACCCAAGCCAGTACGCTCTCTTGCAGTTCGCCCCTGCTGCGGATTGCGCCCATCAGCAATTCGAGGCTGGAAAATTCCTGCAACGCCTTGTCGGCATAGAACGGGCGGTACAAAACCCAGCTGCGGCTCGCCGGTATTTCGATGATGAACATCCCGTGCGCTACATCGCTTGCCGAAGCGCCGGGCGCGCAAAGGAACGCCAGGGGGGCGATACGCAGTCGGTCCGCGCCCACGTCCATGCCTTGGCAGAACCCGAGGAGTGCCTGGCTTGCGGTTTCGCCAAGCTGTCGCTCGATTTTGGCCTTAAGGGTGCTGAACCGAAGGGCGTAACGCCATTCCCGGGCATGCTGCCGGATTCGCTCGGCCCTGCGCGGTTGGGTGTTGACTTGGCCCTTGAGGTAGGAGGGGTAGTGACCGCCGATGTCGACCTGATGAATAAGGCCCCTGATCTGGTCGATGCTCAGCCAGCCGGTCACAGGCGAGCCGTCCGCGAAACTGATGCCGCTCATCACCTCGCCAGCCTGCAGCCGCAGGCGTGAAATCGCCAGGTCAGTGAGGGGCACCGTGTGCAAGAACAGCGACTGCCCTTGTGCGCCGGCGCCAATGATGGCCTGGGAAATGCGGATGTGCACATCGTTCGGTTCGTACGACGCCATGTCTGGGTAGCTGCTCTGTAGGGTCTCGCGCAAGCGGCGAGCGGCGTAATCACGGATATCTTCGACATCGCCCAGCGATGTGCGGCCCTTCGACCGCCCTTGGTTCGCAGCGAGGTCGAGCAGTGCGGTGTGGTAGGTGTAACGATCCTGGGCGTTGGCATTGGCCAGCCATTGCGGTGGACTGACGGCTGGTGCAGCCTGATCCCCTGAAGGCAGGTTGACGAAGTAGGCTGACGGGTCGCTCACCTGACGCAGTTGCCGCTCCAGCTCTTCGATGGTCGCCACGCCACCGATGCGCAGGCGGCCGATGTCATCAAGGATAGCGTTCAGCAGTTGCCGGGCCTGGAAGGCGAACGGGCGCCCACGCACAGGTGTATGGGCCCAGGACAACGTCTGGAAGCGATAGCGTTGCGCTAACTGCCGCTGCAGCGCGGTAGCGAATCTGGCCAGGTCCACATGGCGATGAACCGAACCGCAGGGCCTGCACTGCAGCAACAGACTGCGGCCTCCAGTCGTGATGCTGACCAACAAATCCGGCAGGGTGATGGTGTGTGTGCCCTCATCCGTTCCTAGCGTGGCTTGGACCGCCTCGATGACCAGGCCGTCGGGTACCCCATCGAGCAGTGCATAGATGGCAGCTTTTTCATCATCGTTGAGGCCCTGGCGCGGGAGGCTTTGAAGCAATGCGGCCTGGAGGGTGTGCTCCAACCAGAGCATGCGCGAGGTTTGGCTGTGTTCGTCAAGCCCGTTCCAGAAGCCGATCTGGGCTTGTTGGAAGGCGGGTATCAATGCGCCGAGCACCGTATCGAAATCATCGTTGAGCTTCGCCAGGTCCGGCATGATCGCGGGGTGGCCGATGTTGTCCTGGCCTTGTTCCTGGATTTGAAACACCTGGGGTGGGCTGATGCTTAGCGTGTCCGCGGTGCCCAGTTGCACGGGTTCCTTTGCTAGAAAATGCCGCAGCAGCTCGTCCAGCAGCCCGCTCTGACGTGCTGGGTCATCTGTACTGGCCGGCGCATGCAGGATGACGAATGGGTCGAGCGACGTCAGGTGAGGATGGTTGCGCTGTAACCATGGATAGCGGTCGGCGAAAGCCTCGAATGCTTCCTTGGATAGTACGTCCCGCAGGCGCGGGCGATTGGAGAAACAGGCTGCCACGCTTTGCTTGAACGTGAGCCTGGGTGGGGTTGCTACAGCAGTCATGGCGTCGATGTCCGTGAAATGAGGCCTGCGACGCTAGCGCTGTGGTCAAAATGGTTTGCGGTATATAAGTGCTCCAACCAACACCTTAGGGTGAGGTTTCTAATTTTCTTCCCTACCTTAGGCTCAAGCCCAGCCTCCGTGGGCGGTTTCCCACCACTCATGAGCATGAGGTACACAGCATGGCCAAAGTGAATGTGAAGAAAAAAGACGAAGCCCTGGGCACGCTTGGCGAGGTGCGCGGCTACGCGCGCAAAATCTGGTTGGCCGGTATCGGCGCCTACGCCCGCGTCGGCCAGGAAGGCTCCGACTACTTCCAGGAGCTGGTCAAGGCCGGCGAGGGGGTCGAGAAGCGGGGCAAGAAGCGCATCGACAAAGAGCTCGATGCTGCCAACAACCAGCTCGATGAAGCCGCCGAGGAAGTCAGCCGCGTACGCGGCAAGGTCGAAATTCAACTCGACAAGATCGAAAAAGCTTTCGACGCACGGGTAGGACGCGCCTTGAATCGCCTCGGCATTCCGTCTAAACATGACGTTGAGGCGCTGTCGATCAAGCTTGAACAGCTGCACGAGCTGCTTGAGCGCGTCGCGCACAAACCATAAGGAGAGCAGGATGGCTGGCAAGAAGAACACCGACAAAGAAGGCAGCTCCTGGGTCGGCGGGATCGAGAAGTACTCCCGCAAGATCTGGCTGGCGGGGCTGGGTATCTATTCGAAGATCGACCAGGACGGCCCGAAGCTGTTCGACTCGCTGGTGAAGGATGGCGAGAAGGCCGAGAAGCAGGCGAAGAAGACCGCCGAAGATGTTGCTGACACTGCCAAGTCCTCGACCACTTCGCGTGTGTCTGGCGTGAAGGACCGTGCACTGGGCAAGTGGAGTGAGCTCGAGGAAGCCTTCGACAAGCGCCTGAACAGCGCCATCTCGCGGCTTGGTGTGCCGAGCCGCAACGAGATCAAGGCTCTGCACCAGCAGGTCGACAGCCTGACCAAGCAGATCGAGAAACTGACCGGTGCTTCGGTTACGCCGATCTCGTCGCGCGCCGCTGCGGCCAAGCCTGCAGCCAGCAAGACTGCGGCCAAACCGCTGGCCAAGGCAGCGGCAGCCAAGCCAGCGGCCAAAACCGCGGCGGCCAAGCCTGCAGCTAAAACGGCAGCGGCCAAACCTGCTGCCAAGCCGGCGGCCAAACCTGCTGCCGCCAAACCTGCCGCCGCCAAGCCTGCGGCGGCCAAGCCAGCGGCAGCGAAGAAACCTGCGGTGAAGAAAGCACCGGCCAAACCCGCAGCCGCAAAACCCGCAGCCCCTGCGGCCAGCGCCGCACCGGCCGCTACCGCAGCACCGACACCTGCCACTGCCCCGGCCAGCAGCGCCCCGTCGGCACCAAACGGCACCGGTACCCTGATCTGATACCGCGTCGCCTTCTTCGCGGGCTTGCCCGCTCCCACAGTCACAGCGCAGATCAGCAGGTCAGCGCAAGCACTGTGGGAGCGGGCATGCCCGCGAAGGCCCCAGCGCCGAATCAACCGGCCTACCCCTCCAGATACCGCACAGCCAGTTGCTCCGCCGCCGCCCGGGCCTGGGCCTGCAGATGCGGCGCCACCAGCATCATCACCTGGTACACCACAATCCCCACATCCCCCTCGCGCCCCAGCACCCGCTGGTAATCCAGCGAGAACATCAGGGTCAGGGTGATCTGTTCCACCAGTTGCCCCAGCGCCGGGGTGTCACTCTCCACCAGCCCCTGGCTCTTGAGGCTGGCCAGCAACGCCGCCAGCGTACGCTTGAGCGCATTGATCAGGCTGCGCATGCCCCGCGCCAGCTTGGGCAGACGCCCGGTCAGGTTCGACAGGTCCTGGAACAGAAACCGGTATTGCGCCATCCGCTCGACGATCAGGTGCAGGAACAGCCAGTAATCCTCAGCGTCCAGGCGCACCTCCAGAGGCGGATCGAGCAGAGGCATCAGTGCCTCCTCGAAACGCTCGAACAGCCCCAGCACCAACGGCTCCTTGCCGTGGAAGTGGTAGTACAGGTTGCCTGGGCTGATGCCCAGTTCGTTGGCAATCTCCAGGGTAGAAACGTTCGGCTCGCCCTGCTGGTTGAACAGTTGCAGGGCGCATTCGAGGATACGGTCGCGGGTCTTCATCCAGTCAGCGTGCTCATCGGGTCAGGACATAGGTGCCTGGCGCGGGGCCTAGCGGTGGGTAGGTGGCGTTGCCCAGCTCCGTCCGTGGTGCCTTGAGCGGGCCCGATCGCGGAGTGATCCACTCCAGCCACAGCGGCCACCAGCTGCCTTCGCTGCGCTTGGCGTCATGAAACCACGCACGCGGGTCGCTGCTCAGCCTGGGGTTGGCCAGGTAGTAGGCCTTGGGGTTGCCGGGCGGGTTGATGATGCTCTGGATATGCCCGCTGTTGGCCAGCACGAAACGCCGTTCGCCGCCCAGCAGCAAGGCCGAGCGGTACACCGCGTCCCACGGGGTGATGTGGTCGTTGCTGCCGGCCACGGTAAAACTGTCCAGGTTGACCTGCTGCAGGTCGATCGGCGTGCCGCACACTTCAAGCCCGGCCGGGTGGGTCAACGGGTTCAGCTTGAAGAACTCCAGCAGGTCGCCATGCAGCGCGGCAGGTAGGCGAGTGCTGTCGGCATTCCAGTAAAGGATGTCGAAGGCCGGGGGTGTCTTGCCGAGCAGGTAGTTGTTGACCCAATAGTTCCAGATCAGGTCGTTGGGCCGCATCCAGGCAAAGATCCGCGCCACCTCGGCGCCGTCCAGTACGCCGCGTTGATACGAGCGGCGCTTGGCGGCTTCGATCGTCTGCTCATCGGCGAACAGGCTGGCGGGGCTTTCGAACTTGCTGTCCAGCAGGCTGACCAGATAGGTCGCACTGCGCACCCGACGCAACTGTTTCCTGGCTTGCAGGTGGCCTTGCAGGGCCGCCATGGTCAGGCCGCCAGCGCAGGCGCCCATCAGATTGGGGTCGCGGTTGCCGCTGATGCTGCGGCAGGCATTCAGCGCTTCTTCCAGGGCCTGCACATAGCTGGACAGGCCCCATTCACGGTGGCGCGGATCAGGGTTGCGCCAGCTGACCATGAACACCTGCAGGCCGTTCTTGAGCATGTACTGGACGAAGCTGTTGGTCGTGCTCAGGTCGAAGATGTAGAACTTGTTGATTTGCGGCGGCACGACCAGCAACGGGCGAGCGTGCTGTTTTTCGCTCATCGGCTTGTACTGGATCAGCTCCAGCAGTTCGTTGCGAAACACCACCGCGCCCGGGGTCGCTGCCAGGTTGCCGCCCACTTCGAAGGCACGCTCGTCGACCTGCCGTGGAAGGCCATCGTTGTGGCGCAGGTCGTCGAGCAGGTGCGCTACGCCACGCACCAGGCTCTGACCACCGGTGTTGAACAGCTCTTTGACCGCCAGTGGGTTGAGCAGCGAGTTGCTGGGTGCCAGCGCATCGTTGATCAGGTTGAACAGGAAATGCGCGCGTGCGCGATCATCGTCGTGCAGGTGGCTTTCGTCGATCCACTGGCGGGTCTGCTTCTGCCACGCCAGGTAGGCCTGCAGGCCGCGGCGGTAGAAAGGGTTCTGGCTCCAGGTCGGGTCACTGAAGCGCGCGTCACGTGGGTTCGGCTGGTAGGGCGTGTCGCCCAGCATCACCCGGCCCAGTTGCCCGCCAAGGGCCAGCAGATGATGGGCCGTGTGCAGCGGGTGGCGCAGGCCGTGGCGGCCGACATTGCGCAGTGTGGAAAGCAGGTCGCGGCCGCGCAGGCCGAGCATGGCGTTCTGCACGTTCATGCTGGTGGCGGGGAGCGTAGTCGATCCTTTGGCCGGTTTGTCTTTCATGGCAACACTCCCTCGTTCTGGCCATGGCGCCGCTTCGCGGGCAAGCCCGCTCCTATACGCCCGATGCCGGGCGAGGGTGCATGACTGCGCGCTGACGTTCTTGTTGGAGGAACTTCATGATGATCGGGGCGACGGCCTCGGCCCGGGTAATCAAGAACAAATGGCCGTCGTCGATAATATGTAGCTGGGCATTGGGAATCCGCCAAGCCAGCAGGCGCATGTTGATCAGCGGGATCAGCGGGTCGTCGTCGCCGGCCAGTACCAGGGTTGGTTGCTGGATCTTGTGTAGCCAGTGGATGCTGGTCCAGCCCAGCCCGGCAAACAGCTGCCAGTAATAGCCCAGCTTGCCGCCAGAGCGCACCTTGGCGGCATGCTGCATGGCCAGGTCCGGGTCACGCCGGAAGCCGCCGCCATAGATCATCGGTGCAATGCGGATGACATGCGACGGCTGCACGTAGCGCCTTGGGCTGGCCATCATCCACAGCACCTTGGGCTTGCCGGGCACCATCACCGCACCAGCGGCAGTGGCAGCCAGCACCAGCTTCTTGCAGCGCTCGGGGTAGTCGTGGGCGAACTGCTGGGCCAGGGCGCCACCCCAGGACACGCCGATGACATTCACCTGGCCGTAGTCGAGGTAGTCGAGCATGCGTGCCGTCAGCTTGGCCAGCCCGGGGAAGCGGTACGGGCGGCGGGGCGTGGATGAGCCTCCGACCCCGGGTACATCGAAGGCGATCACTTCCAGGTCCGGATCCAGTGCTTCGATGAACGGAAACACCAGCTCCAGGTTGGCGCCGATGCCGTTGAAGATCAGCAACGGCGTCAGGTGTGGCTTGCCCGGGCGGACGGCGGTACGAATGGACTGGTCGTCCAGCTCGACGGTCCTGAAGATATAGGGTTGCGGCATGCGCGTGACTCTTGGGTGAAATGAACACCGTGGCGCCCGCAGGCCGCCACGGCGCTGCAACTCAACGCTCGTGAACGTAGGTGCCCGGTGCGGCTTCGCCAGCGGCATAGGCACGGTTACCCAGCCGGGTTGGCGCCTTTTTCAGCTCGCCGGCACGCTCGGACAGCCAGCTTTGCCAGTGCAGCCACCAGGAGTCGGCGTGTTTGGTGGCATTTTCCTGCCAGGCCACTGGGTCGCCCGGGCGATCGGCACCGGTCATGAAGCGCGCCTTGGGGTTGCCCGGCGGGTTCAGAATGCTCTGGATATGGCCGCTGTTGGACAACACGAATTCGATCTTGCCGCCGAACAGGTGCGCCGAGCGGTAGCACGACTGCCAGGGGGTGATGTGGTCGGCGGTGCCGGCAACGCTGAAGATGTCACACTGAACTTTCTTCAGGTCGATGGGCGTGCCGCACACTTCCAGGGCGTCTGCGCGGGTCAGCGGGTTGCTCTTGAACATTTCGATCAGGTCGCCATGGAAGGCGGCCGGCAGGCGTGTGGTGTCGTTGTTCCAGAACAGGATGTCGAACACTGGCGGCTCGTTGCCCAGCAGGTAGTTGTTGACCCAGTAATTCCAGATCAGGTCGTTGGGGCGCATCCAGGCGAACACCTTGGCCATCTCGCTGCCTTCCAGCACGCCCGCCTGGTAAGAATGGCGCTTGGCCGCCTCCAGGGTCTGTTCGTCGACGAACAGTGCCACTTGGGTGTCCACCGTGGTGTCCAGCACGCTGACCAGCAGGGTCAGGGCGTTGACCTTGTGTTCGCCAATGGCGGCATAGTGGCCCACCAGCGCGGTGCAGGTGATGCCGCCGGAGCAGGCACCGAGCATGTTCAGGTCCTTGCTGCCGGTAATCGCCAGCACCGCGTCGACCGCTTCCTTGAGCGCGTCGATGTAGGTGGACAGGCCCCACTCGCGCTGGGCCTTGGTCGGGTTGCGCCAGCTGATGATGAAGGTTTGCTGCTGCGAGCGCAGGCAATAGCGGGCGAGGCTTTTCTCTGGGCTCAGGTCGAACACGTAGAATTTGTTGATCTGCGGTGGCACCACCAGCAGCGGGCGGGCGTGCACCTGTTCGGTGATGGGGCTGTACTGGATCAGCTCCAGTACATCGTTGCGGTACACCACTGCACCTTCGCTGGTGCCCAGGTTCTTGCCCACTTCGAACGCGTCCATGTTGACCTGGCTGGGCATGCCGCCGTTGTTGACCATGTCCTTGGCCAGGTTCGACAGGCCGTCAAGCAGGCTCTTGCCGCCGGTTTCGAAGAAGCGCTTGACCGCTGCCGGGTTGGACAGGGTGTTGGTCGGTGCCATGGCCTCGGTCATCAGGTTGATGACGAACTGGCCGCGGCTGATGTCCTGGGGAGAGAGGTCGCTGCTGCCGATCCAGTCCTGCAGCTCCTTGCGCCAGGCCAGGTAGGTTTGCAGGTAGCGACGGTATAGGGGGTTGTTGCTCCAGGCTGGGTCATTGAAGCGACGGTCGTCGCTTTCCGGGGCCAGGCTGGACTTGCCCAGCAACACGTTCTTCAGCTCCAGGCCGAAGTGGGCCACATGCTTGGCGCTGTGAAGCGGTTGGCGCACGGCCTGGCGCAGCACGGTACGTGCCGAGCTCAACAGGTCCTTGCGGCGAATGCCGATGACCGGGTTCAGCCCCAGGGTGTTTTCCGAGGCCTGTCGCTGCAGCTCATCGTTGTTCTTGTTACTCATCTACGACGCTCCGTTGTCCTGAGACGAGTACCGGTTGCTGTGGCGGGCGCACAGCCCTGAGCCCGGTACTGCTACTCGGGTGACCAGTGATAAGGAACAGCGGTGCTGCTGGGGCTCTGACTGCCTGCAAGTTGATGCAGGGATCTTGCCATACCCATTGGTTACCCGACTTTCATGTAATGCGCAAGACAGCCCGTCACTGGGCTGTCTGTAAGTCATTCAAACAGATGTATTTAGAAAATGCGCTCTAAACCCCGCAGGGCTTGCGCTAGAGCATGAGTTTGACAACGGATTCGGCCGGGTCGCGCGATTTTCCGGCCTTGTGCAGCTCGTCGAGGTATTCGGCCCACAGCTGTTGCTGGCGCAAACACAGCTGCTCGAGGTATTCCCAGGTGAACAGACCGCTGTCATGGCCGTCGTCGAAGGTCAGTTTCAGTGCATATTGGCCGGCGGGTTCAAGGCCACTGAGGCCGACGTTGATCTTGCCGAACTGGAGGATCGGGTTACCGTGGCCTTGGACCTCGGCGGAGGGGGAGTGCACGCGCAGGAATTCGGCGGGCAGGGTGTAGACCTCGCCGGGGGCGTACGTAAGGCTGAGGGTTTTCGAGGCTTTGTGCAGGTTGATGGCGGTGGGCAGGCGGGCCATGGGCAGAATCTCTCGGGAGCTGATGAAGCACAGCTTCCAGCTTATGGTGGAGGGATTCAAGGGGCCTCTTCGCGGACAAGCCCGCGCCTGCACCGATCACCGCAGGCCCAAGGGATGGGGTGACGTGTACAGGCGCGGGCTTGTCCGCGAAACCGGTCTTACAAGATGTAACGCGACAGGTCTTCGTTCTGCGCCAGCTCACCCAGGTGGCTGTTCACATACGCCGCGTCGATCTGGATCGGCGCTTCGTCATGGGTGCTGGCCAGGTCACCGGCACTGAACGACACCTCTTCCAGCAAGCGCTCGAGCAGGGTGTGCAGGCGGCGGGCGCCGATGTTCTCGGTTTTTTCGTTGACCTGGTAGGCAATTTCGGCCAGACGCTTGATGCCGTCAGCGACAAACTCGATGTTCAGGCCTTCGGTCTTCAGCAACGCCTGATACTGTTCGGTCAGCGATGCATGCGGCTCTTGCAGGATGCGCTCGAAGTCCTCCGGGGTCAGTGCCTTGAGCTCCACGCGAATCGGCAGGCGGCCTTGCAGCTCGGGCACCAGATCGCTTGGCTTGCTCAGGTGGAACGCACCCGAAGCAATGAACAGGATGTGGTCGGTCTTGACCATGCCCAGTTTGGTATTGACGGTGCAGCCTTCGATCAGCGGCAGCAGGTCACGCTGCACGCCTTCACGGGAGACGTCGGCGCCGCCAACATTGCCGCGTTTGGCAACCTTGTCGATCTCGTCGATGAACACGATACCGTGCTGCTCGACCGCTTCCAGGGCCTTGGCCTTGAGCTCTTCCTCGTTGACCAGGCGGCTTGCTTCTTCATCACGAACCATCTTCAGCGCTTCTTTCACCTTCAGCTTGCGCGCCTTGCGCTTGCCTTTGCCCATGTTGGCAAACAGGCTTTGCAGCTGGTTGGTCATTTCTTCCATGCCTGGCGGTGCGGCAATTTCCACACCTACGGCATCGGCCACTTCAATCTCGATTTCCTTGTCGTCCAGCTGGCCTTCGCGCAGGCGCTTGCGGAACAGCTGGCGGGTGTTGGAGTCGCTGCTGGTCTGCGCGGCTTCTTCGCTGAAGCTGGTGACGCGGGCCTGCGGCAGCAAGGCGTCGAGGATGCGGTCTTCGGCAGCGTCTTCGGCGCGGTGGCGCACGCGGATGATCTCCTGCTCGCGCAGCATCTTCAGTGCGGCATCGGCCAGGTCACGGATGATCGACTCGACGTCACGGCCAACGTAGCCCACTTCGGTGAACTTGGTGGCTTCGACCTTGAGGAACGGCGCGTTGGCCAGCTTGGCCAGGCGGCGGGCGATTTCAGTCTTGCCGACACCGGTAGGGCCGATCATCAGGATGTTCTTCGGGGTGACTTCGGCACGCAGCTCGGCAGGCAGCTGCATGCGCCGCCAGCGGTTGCGCAGGGCAATGGCCACGGCGCGCTTGGCGTCGTCCTGGCCGATGATGTGGCGGTTGAGTTCGTGGACAATCTCGCGGGGGGTCATGGACATGATGAAAATGGTCCTTGGGCAGGTGAGTCAGCGTGGAAAAGCCCCGTCACCGGGATGGGGCGCCAGAACAGCTGAATCAGTCGGCCAGGTCCTGCTCCTCGATGGTCAGGTTGTGGTTGGTGAACACGCAGATGTCGCCGGCGATGTTCAGGGCGGTTTCGGCGATTTCACGGGCCGAGAGGTCGGTCTTGTTCAGCAGGGCACGGGCTGCGGCCTGGGCATAGGCGCCACCGGAACCCATGGCGATCAGGCCGTCTTCAGGTTCGACCACGTCACCGTTGCCGGTGATGATCAGCGATGCGTCTTTGTTGGCCACAGCCAGCATGGCTTCCAGGCGGCTCAGGGAACGGTCGGTACGCCATTCCTTGGCCAGCTCGACGGCGGCGCGGACCAGGTGGCCCTGGTGTTTCTCAAGCTGGCCTTCAAAGCGCTCGAACAGGGTGAAGGCGTCGGCGGTGGCACCGGCAAAGCCTGCGATGACCTGGCCGTGGTACAGGCGGCGGACTTTCTTGGCGTTGCCTTTCATCACGGTGTTGCCGAGAGATACCTGGCCGTCGCCGCCCATGACGACTTTGCCGTTACGGCGGACAGAAACGATGGTGGTCAAGGGGAGAGTCTCCACGCAGCGGGGCGAAAGTGCCTGATGCAGACTCATATGGGGGTGGGGGGAAGGATTTCAACCGGGGGGGATGAATGGTTGGTACAGGCTCAAGGTTGTACGCGGTCAATGTGGGAGCGGCCTTGCGTCGCGAAAGGGCCGCGCAGCGGCCCCAGGATCTCGGCATCATGGATAGATTGCTGGCGACCGGAT